>QKCC01000046.1 GCA_003245835.1 Spirochaetales bacterium
GTCGGATAAACATCAGTTTATATGGCTCGGTGCGGATGAAGTAGAAGAACAGGGAGTCGTTCAGACTAACCAGTTCCTGATAATCAATAACGGCAGGGGAACTCTTGTCGATCCGGGCGGAATTCATCTGTTTTCAAGGGTAGTGGCCCTGGTGAGCAGGTATATAGATCTGGACAAAATCGATAACATCTTTTTTTCACATCAGGATCCGGATGTTTCAAGCGGTATCGCATTATGGCTTGGCGTAACCAAGGCTCAAATCTATATATCACAGTTATGGATAAGATTCATTCCTCATTTCGGTATTGTGGACAACAGCCGGATTAAGGCAATCGAAACCCTCGGCGGAAAGCTATCACTCGGATCAGGAGCTTCTCTGAAGCTTATACCTGCTCATTTTCTGCATTCATGCGGTGTTTTTACATTTTTTGACCCTGTATCCGGCACGCTTTTTACGAGCGATATAGGAGCTGCTGTTTTCCCTTCTAACGGACAATATCTTTTTGTTGAAGATTTTGAAAAACACCTTGCCATAATGGAGCCCTTTCATAAACGTTATATGGCATCCAATACTGTTATCAAAAAATGGATCAGCTCGCTTAACGGACTTGATATAAAACTCATAGCGCCGCAGCATGGTGCATTAATCAAGGATGGAAATATCTCCAAGTTTTTTAACTGGTTTTCCAATCTCCGCTGCGGAATAGATATTCTGGACAGTATCTATAATAGCTGAGGTTTTTATGAATTCAGATTTTAAACTTTCTTTTTACAGAAAAACAATCGGATTGCTTACAATCGGTTATAACAAGGGTGTAGTTCTCTCAAAAATTACACGAAGCGGAATGAATATTATCGGTCAGAAAATCGGCAGCATTCATAACGCCCTTGAAACAATAGTAACCAGCTTTGAAGAAATCCGTGCGACCTCTGAAAGCACTGCGTCAAATACCGAAAACATCTACAACAGTATGACCGGTATTATCGATTCGACCGCTAGGGTCAATACTGCCATGCATGCGAATGTAGACGAGATTAGAAAGGCCGCCGTCGAATCAAAAAAAATCCAGGAATTATTCTCTATTCTTGATGAACAGTCATCACTTGTAAAAGGGATGACGCATGAAATTGATGACGTAGCGCAGCAGACTAATATTCTTGCCATAAACGCATCTATTGAAGCGGCGCGGGCCGGAAGCGCCGGTAAAGGCTTCCATATCATCGCCAAGGAAGTCAGGAAGCTGTCTGAGCAGACCCAGGAATTTGCGACCAAAATAGACGGTACAATAAACGGTTTTAACAGCGGACTGGTACAGGTGCAGTCTTCTTTCAACAGCCTGCTGGGTCTTCTGGAGAACTTTCAGAAAGATCTGGTTGCCACCAGCCAGATTTTTGATGAAAATAACGGACGGCTCGAGTCTTCGGGACGGATGCTGGCGGAAATTAAAGCCGGTATAACAGAGCAAACCGAGGCTATGACCGACGGGCTTAAATCGCTTGAGAATGTATTTTCTCTTCTGAAAGACACAAACACTATCTCGACAACCCTGAACAACAGCCATGTTGCCCTCGATCAGCTTCTTAACAAGAAAAGCTGACATTCATATTGTCAGCTGCTGATCGATAAGCAATCAGGGATCATAGGTTTTGTAATTTTCCCTGCCCTGAAGCACCCTGATCACGCCATCGGCAAGCGCCTGCATCTCATTTTCACCCGGATAAACGGTTATACCGCAGTTCAAATTTGCTACATCCCTGCGAATGCCGTCAGTAAGCCGGTCAGACCTCGACATTCCGCCTGTAAGAATAATCTGATCAATTTTTTCTCCGTTGAATGCCGGCAGCAGGGAACATATTTCCTTTGAAAGCTGATAGGTCAATGCACTGAAGACTAAATCTGCATCTTTGTCACCCTGCTCTATCCGGGCTTCCACATCCCTGAGATCATTTGTCTGCAGCAAATCTACCAGTCCACCGGCCCCCTTATTGAGTTTTTTCAGCTGTTCTTTTGTATACCTTCCGGAGAAGCATAAATCAATAAGCTGGCCGGGTGGAAGGCTGCCTGATCGCTGCGGTGAGAATGGACCTTCTCCGTTAAGGGCGTTATTAACATCAACGTACCGCCCCCTGAAATGTGCTCCTACGGAAATTCCGCCGCCCATATGCGCAACAATAACATTTATATTCTTATAAAAGGTTTCGTGTTCTTCAGCCCACCTTCGTGCCGAAGCTATCTGATTTAAAGCATGACTTATCACGTACCTGCGAATCTCTTTAATCCCGGTAATTTTGACCTTTTCTTCAACCTCGTCAACTACAACCGGATCAACAATATATGCTTCAATTCCGGCAGATGCGGCAATTTCAGAAGCAATAATCCCGCCCAGATTCGATGCGTGTTCACCGCCTACCCCTGTCCTCAGATCCTCCAGCATTTTTTGGGTAACCAGGTAAGTCCCCTGCTTTATAGGCCTCAGAAGGCCTCCTCTACCGGCTACCGCGTCAAAACTCGAAGCGCTGATGCCGTTCCTGTCTAAAAATGCAAGAATCTTTTCTTTACGGTATTCATACTGCTCAGTAACCGAACGGTTTTCAAATGCATATAGTTCTTCTGCCGGATGCTGCAGTTCTTCGGAGCAAATCATGTAAGATCCTTCGAAGACGCTGACCTTTGTTGATGTGGAGCCTGGATTGATTGCAAGAACCCTGTATCTTTTAAAAAATGTGTCGTTTGGGGTCCGGGTCCAGGCTTCTTTTTTCAGGAGGTTAAGAATAGTAGCCTTTACCCCTAATCTTATATCTTCAGAAGAACAGTCACGTGCAAGATCCACGGCTGAAAATCCTATTCCCGATAAAATACTGAATTTTTTTGAATTCGGAAACCTGGTTGCATAGAGATGGTAAAGCAGATTCCCCATATCCAGATTCGGACATATTATAACGTTAGCAGGTCCGTCCCAGCTTTCGAGCTTGTCGTGACTGTAGTACATAGCAGAACGCCGCGATAGTGCTACATTGACTTTAACTTCGCCCTCGATAGATATACTACCGTAACGGCTGTCCTGCTTTACATACTTCTTCAAAAGTACCGGAACAATCTCTGATGCCTGTTTAACCAGCTCGGGGGAAGGTCCCTCATCAGAGCCGTGGTTCGAATACGATACTATAGCTCCCTGTATTTCCGGCAGGATATCTTCAGGAATGATATTTCTGGCAATCGTACAAGTATCAACCGCAATATGAGCAAGTACCTCCGGAGTCATTGTTCCGTTTACACCGACATCGCCGAATACGATTATATTATTCGAATAAATTTCTTCATTGTTTTCGTCAGGCAGAACAAAAACGCCAGTTTCAGACTGTACTTTTCTGGTTTTCAGATATTTCAGCAGCGGCCGGAAATATGTTACTGCTTCGTGTGTGCTTCCTCCAACGACAATATCAGCATGTCCCATTTTTACTGCAAAAATACCGAAAATACAGGAGTCTTTAACATATTCAACCGCTGAGCTGTATTCGATATTTCTTCCCTGAGTAGATTCAGACTTTATATATTCAGCAGCAAAACTTTCGATAAGTTCTTTCTGCTCATTAATATCAATGAAAACGGTCTGAGATAGCGCATACTCTATCCTGTTTTTTTCTAGAAATCCAAGTTCATTTTCTATAATCTTCCGGACAGTCTTTTCTGATTCGGGTATTACCGGTCTGATAAATCTTGTCAGATAACACAGAGCTTCAAGCTGGCGGGAATCACAGGCCTCTGTAAAAAACACAGTCGGCCTGCCGCTTTTCAGTTCTGCTATCTGCCGGTCAAGAGATTCTTCGATATTATACAAATCTGCCTCCGATTTTGCTTATCAAGTATCTTCGAACTCCTTCACAGGAATATCAAGAAGGAAGGAAATATGCTTATCAGCAGAGTAACTGTAAGTGAAGCTTCCATTAAGCTGCTGGGCAAGGTTTTCAAGCAGATTTAATTCAAAACCATCCATAGGACATTCATTTTCAGGATATTTTCCGGTACAAATATAAATAAACTCGAATGAATACCTGTCTTTTGAAAGACTTTCTTTTGATTTCATTATGAATTCAATTTTTTCACTTTTTTCACGTTTAAATAACTCGAACATTATTATCATGATACCGGCGAAAATCAAACCGGAAATCGTAGCTTTGTCAGTCGGAGCATGGATTTCTATCAGCTCGGTCTGAGTCTTGAAGTTTTCTGCTGATAAATTGCTTTCTGTTTTTAGGTATCCTATAAGCCGGTTAATATAATCCTTTAAAGAGACAGCCCGAAAGTTGTCGGATTCATACATCAGCTCATGAACTATTGCCATTGAAAATAATCTCAATTCGAATCTTAAGATAAGATCATTACACTTTTCTGATACTTCATCAGTTTTTTCAAAATTCAGCAGGCTTATGATAATCTGAAGATTGTTTTTTACCCGGTGATGCAGTTCTTTTATCAGTATTTCTTTTTGTCCCAGCGAGTCAGTCAGCTTGTTCTGAATATTTTTGAGCATACTGACATCGGTGAATACGGCATAACTTCCGCTGTAGTCTCTATCATCATCAAACAAGCCTCTGGGACTGACAATTGTTTCTGTTCTGTTTTCATTCCTGTCGATCAGCGTCAGCTCGTACTGGTCGTTTCCGCCGGATTTCCTTAAGCTGATATTACATTCAAAAGCGTTTTTAAATTCGTCATCTATATAATCAAGCATATCGGTCCCGGCGATGTCCGTTTCATTCATACCGACCCAGTCGCAGAATTTTCTGTTTGCAAGTTTAATCCTGTTGCTGCTGTCAATCACAACAAAACCGTCGTTCATGCTTTTTAATAGCTCAAAATATCTTCTTTCACTCTTAAACAGATCCATTTTAAAATTCAAATTCTGCGTGTTCAGTTTTACCCTTTGTCTGTATAAAAAGACCGAAATGAGAATTATCAGCAGCAAAACAGCAGTAGAAAAAATGGTTATTACGATAAAAAGACTTCTGATCTCAGATGATAATCTCTGTATATAAAAACCCGTTCCAATTATCCAGCCCCATGGTTCGTAGCTCTTCACAAAGGATTTTTTTGCCAGCACATCGCCGCCCGAATACGGAACTTCCCAAAGATATTCGAGATAACCTTCACCGGATGTTTTGGCAATATCAACCATTTCCTGAAACAGCCTGTTCCCTTTTGCGTCCGTGTAATTGCCTACATAGGTATGTTCCAGATCCTTCTGAAAAGGATGCATCAGCAAAACCGGCTGCATATCAATAATCCAGAAGTAAAAATCCTTTTTCTCGCCGTATCTCTGGTCTTCAAGAATTGACAGGGCTTCGGCCTTTGCATGGTGCAGACTAATAGTCCCGTTCTTTACGCTTTTGTTCATCGTATCCAGAATCTGGATCTGAGACTCTACGAGCAGCTTTATATTCTCGGTCTCTTTTGCAACAAAAGATTTGCGTATATAGGGCATGATTATTATAAATATAGTTAATGAAAACAGCAGAATAATAATAAGCAAAGGAATAATTATACCTGATATCCTTATTTTTATCCTCTTCATCTTTTATTTACCTGTATATATTCTAATCTATTCAAACCTAAAAATCCAATTTCAATTTTGCTAAATTCTTTTTTATCCGGAAAATATATTTTCAGCAAACTCTTCAGCCGTTTTCAGCAGTCCAATGTTTTTCTTATAATCATCCTCAACAAGGTGCTGCGGCAAACCTAATTTGGTGTATATTTCGGAAAGTCTCGTTTTATCAGAGGTTACCTGTCCCGCAATCGCAAGCCTGGTTCCGTTAATACATTTCAAACTGTTTTTTTCACCAAGTGTTTCTTTCATAAAATCAAACAGATCAACCAGCGGCAAAGCATCTTCGACGGATGATGATCCGTGGGCGGTAAAAAGAAATATTTTCTTGTTCCATGGATTATGGGGAGTATGAATAATACCTTCTTCGGTTATCCTGACGTTTATAAAAGACCGGAACCTGTCAAGCAGGCGTTTCATCGATGATACGGTATGATGAAAATAGATCGGAGTTGCGAAAACAAGAACGTCTGAAGCACTTATTTCATCAGCGAGCCCGTTCCAGCAGTCATTTCGTATTGCGCATTTCTTCAGCACATTGCACATCAGGCAGCCGCGGCATTCTTTCAGGTCAAGCTCGCTGGTCCTGTACACGGTTAAATCAGCACCTAATTCTTCAGCTCTGTCGGTAAATGATCTCAAAATTGCCGTACTGTTGCCGTTTTTTCTCGGACTTCCGTCGAATGCAGTAATTTTCATTCGTCTATTTTAAAATATACTAGTATTTTATTCAATTTTTAATTGCAAAAACATCACTCGCCAAATATGATATGTATTATGAGCTTTATTTTACCAATCGGATCAGGAAAGGGAGGAGTCGGTAAAACAATTTTTACCGCAAACCTCGGTATAATGCTGGCACAATCAGGCAAAAAAACTGTACTGGTTGATCTAGATCTCGGCGGAAGCAATCTGCACACATGCCTTGGAATTAAAAACAGCAACTCCGGAATCAGTGCCGTTATCAATAAGCAGGAGAGTTCAATAGAGGAGCTTATCTTCGAAACCGGGGTTGAGAATCTCTATTTTATACCCGGAGACACTCTGAATCCCGGTACCGGAAACCTTCCCTTTTTTATAAAGCAGAAAATATTAAAACAGCTTAATAAAATTGATGCAGATTTTGTCATTCTCGACCTCGGTGCCGGTTCAACATATAATACTGTCGACTTTTTCCTTGTTTCCTCATACGGAATAATTTTCACATCGCCCGAGACGACATCGGTACTCAACGCTTATTCTTTTATCAAGACCGCAGTCTTCAGAATGCTTTTCAGAAGCTTCAAATCAAAAAGCGCGGAACGCGATATTATCTATAATTTCGTGAACAGTAAAATTGAAGGTTCCGGGCGCTCATTCACAAGTGATCTTATAAATGAGCTGACAGCCAATTCATATATGTCGGGACAGCTTGCAACCCAGAAAATAAAGGAATTTCACCCCTGGGTTATTGTAAACAGGGCTGAAAACCAGGAAAGTGTCGATCTCGGACTGAAACTTCGCGACATCACCCGTAAAAATATCGGTATCGACCTCGATTTTCTTGGGGCTCTGCCTGAAGACAGGGAGGTACAGCTTTCAATTTTCAGACGCAGTCCTGTCGCGCTGACTCATCCGGACTCGGTTTTCATAAAAAGCCTCGGATTGATAGCAGCAAAGCTTTCATCCGGCGAAGCGTTTCCTCAGCCGGAGCTGTATCTTGATGATGATGATCTGCTGGCAATAGACGACGACTGAGTCTGCCCGGCCCGGATTATCCTTCGTATATTTTCAGATAATCCCCGGCAGAGTTTTCCCATGAGAACCGTTTTCTCATTGCACGCTTTCTCATATTTCTGATGTGTTCTTTTCTCGACTCCCAGGTTTCAATTACCCAGCGCACTACATTGTAGAGCACGTCAGGCCTGAGGTCGTCAAAAACAAAGCCCGTACCGGAACCCGTTTCCTGATTATAATTTTCTACTGTGTCTGCAAGCCCCCCGGTATTTCTGACAATCGGCAGCGTTCCGTATGAAAGCGAATATATCTGGTTCAGACCGCAAGGTTCATACCTGCTGGGCATCAGGAAAAAATCACATCCCGCTTCTATCATGTGGGCCAGCCTGTTGTTATAACCGATAGTTACACTCAGGTTAGGAAGTTTTTTCGAAAGTGTCGTCAGTTCAGCCTCGCACCACGCATCGCCTGAACCGAGGATCACGAACTGTACATTCATATCCTTACAGATTGAATAAACCGCGCCTGTACCGGGTTCAAATAATTCCCTGATGCCTTTCTGGTCAACGAGCCGAGTTACAATGCCTATCAGCGGGGTAGATTGCTTCACATGAAGCCCCATTTCCTGCTGCAGCCGTTTTTTTACGTTATTCTTTCCGCTTATTCTTTTTTCGGAAAAATTATCCGGTTTGATATATTCATCTTTTTCCGGATCCCATTCCGAATAATCAATACCGTTAAGTATTCCGGACAGATCAGCCTTCCGGTAGTTTAGAAGGCCGTCCATGCCGAAACCGAACTCGGGACGTTTTATTTCCTCTGCATAGGTTGGTGATACTGTTGTTATTTTGTCCGCCGTGATTATTCCGGACTTAAGAAAATTGAGTGCGCCTGCAAACTCAAGCGTCGACAAGTTGAGCATATCTGTCTCAGGCTGAAGATATACTGCATCATCAAGAGAGAATATCCCCTGGTAGCCTAAATTGTGGATAGTCAGAACACTTTTGGTCTTATCGAAACCCCGGTATTGTTCTTCTTTTTTTAGAAGGTAGCATGCCGGTGCCGAAGGCCAGTCATGACAGTGAAGAACATCAGGAATCCAGTGAAGCATCCGGCACAGCTGAAACGCTCCCCTGGATAAAAGTGAATACCTGGCAGCATTGTCTTCAAAGCCCTGGTCAGCCCTGTGACCGTAGATTCCGTCGCGTCCGTAGAATCTTTCATGTTCAAGAAAATATACAGGCACGTCTACACCGGGCAGGCTGCCTTCATAGACAGCTGTCCACTCTTCGCCTTTTCCGAGCCAGATACCGAGGGCTCCGTCTACCTGTTTCAGACTGTTTCGGTCTATATGATAATAGCGGGGCATCAGGATTCGCACATCCTGACCCATAGCTTTCAGCTGTACCGATAATGCTGTCACGACATCGGCAAGTCCGCCGGTCTTAGCAAATGGAATTGCTTCACTTGTCACCATCAGGATTTTTTTCATTTCATAGTCCTTACGGCGCAGGCTCCGCATGCACCCAGTGTTATATTAAGCACTGCATCTGAAACATGGTATTTAACCTCCGCATTCTCATACAGCAAGGGTTCCGCTGTTCCAATCAGCGAATAATTGAAACTATGACTTTTATTTATATCAAGATTAACAGCAATCAGGATACTTTCGCCGCTGCCGTCCCTTCTTCTGCATACAATCAAGCTGTCGCATCCAGTATCAAAGAATTCGACATTTCCGGTCCAGCTAAGACTGGGCTCATTCTGCAGCAGCTTGTTTACAGCTGAAATAAATGCCCTGAAGTCGCGTTCTGACCCTTCCGGCATTATGCCTTTTCTTCCTATAAAATCTATTTTTTCTGAGACGCCGTCTTCATACCCCTGAACAATACCGGTAATACCGGTCCCCATCAGCGCGCAGGCGGCGTATCGCGGAACGGAAGAACATGCTTTACCGAACAGCTGGGCGGCGGTACCGGTATCATGCGAAACAGGAGTAAGCAGATACCGGGCGATACCGGAAGATTTATGTATTGAATCAATGTATCTTTGGAGTCCCGGTGCAAACGGGTATTCCCAGCTGTTCCCTGTAACAAGGTTCAGTCCGTAATTCATTACAGCATCTTCTATATGGTAATCAGCCCCGAAAAATTCCGAAAGTATAATAACTTCAGGATATTTTTTTCTTACAGCCGGCAAAAGCCATTTTATAAAGTTTTCGTTGGAGGAATGAAGATTATCGAGTCTTATCATTACCCGGCCTTCACCTGCGGCCCTGATCCAGAATTCGACATAAGAATACATATATTCATACAATTCTTTTTTAACCGAAGGATCGGGATGATCATAATTTAAAAGCACTAGGTCTTCCCAGCTTATCCAGCTGTTCTGATGATAACATCCGGCCCTTTTCATTTTGTCAGCCCGCTGCTTATCCGGAATTACCCATTCTGCATGCTTTGAACACAAAATATTGTCGCTTGATACATGGTTAAGAACGATATCGAGGCAGATTGTAATTCCCAGTTTCACAGCTTCTGCTGAAAAACTTTTAAAATCACCGACAGAATCTGCATAAGCGTTGTCTATACTGAATAAATCAGCGGCAGCATACGGGCTTTCAGAGGAACCCATCTTTGTAAAAGGCAGAATATGAACCGCGTTAAACCCAAGATCCTTTAAAGTCTTCAAGCCTCGCGTCCAGTCTTTCATCGTTCCCGAAACATTCGGTATAAGCGTATACATTGTAATGGTTTTCATGAAATCCGGATCCGCCAATACCTGGTGATATTCCGCCGGTTCCCATTCAATATTATGATTGGTTTCTGCCGCGATACGCCAGGCTGATCGCCCGCCTCTGAGCCCGGACAGTTCAATCACAAAAATCCCGTTTACCTTTTTGAACGGGATCATCTGCCAGTCTGCACTCATTGTATCTGTGTGCAGATAGACACGTTTAATTTCTTCTGCTTCCGCGAAGGCAACTTCAATCTGCAGTTTATCGCTTTCATACAATCGCTGAAGATGAGGTATTTTATCGATTGACTGACCGTTTACATATATTACAACATTATAATCACGCTTCAGCAGTATATTATTTCTTGACATGGCAGCTTTCAATTTTCCAGATATCCCTCGCGTATTCGTTTATTGTCCGGTCTGATGAAAATTTACCGGAGTTGGCTATATTCATAAGTGAAGACTGCAGCCAGGCTGTTCGGTCAAGGTATTTTTTCCCGGCCTCGGTCTGTACATCAATGTATGAACCAAGATCAGCCAGATGCATATAATAATCATGGTCAAGCAGGTGCCTGATCAGCATATCAAATATGTCCGGCTCGCTTATGTTGAAGTACCCGCTCCTCAGGAGCCGTATAACATCATCAATCCGTCTGTCTGAAAGAATGGATTTAGGATCATAGTTCAGCCTCATCTGTTCCACTTCATCGGCCTTCAAACCGAAGATAAACATATTTTCTTCGCCGGCTTCCTCAAGTATTTCAATATTTGCCCCGTCGAGTGTTCCCATAGTCAGCGCACCGTTAAGCATGAACTTCATATTGCCCGTTCCTGAAGCTTCAGTTCCTGCTGTCGAGATCTGTTCCGAGAGTTCTGATGCAGGAAAAATTCTTTCTGCAAGCGATACGCTGTAGTTGGGCAGAAAAAACACTTTCAGCTTGCCGGCAATCGATCTGTCCCCGTTGATAACGTGACTTACATTATTGATAAGCTTGATAATTAGTTTTGCCGCGTCATATCCGGGCGCAGCTTTTCCGCTGAAAATAAATGTCCTCGGAGTGATTTCTTCACCGGCCCTTGCTTTATTGTAAAGTGATATAATATGCAGGATATTCAAAAACTGTCTTTTATATTCATGTATCCGCTTCACCTGCACATCAAACATCGACGCCGGGTCAAGACTGAATCCCCATTTCTGTTTACAGTAATTCGAAAACATCACCTTATTCTCGTATTTAACTTCACCGAGCCTTTCAAGAAACGAAGTGTCTTTTTTGTATTTTTCAAGTTTTTTAAGCTCATCAAGTTTTGTAATCCATTTTTCGCCTATTGCGTCGCTTATCAGCGTCGAAAGGTTTTTATTTGACTTAAGAAGCCATCTTCGCTGTGTTATTCCGTTTGTTTTATTATTAAAACGATCAGGGAACATCTCATAGAAATCCGGGACCAGTTTTTCTTTAATCAGTTTTGAATGCAGTTCCGCCACACCGTTTACTGAATGTGAACCGAGTATCGCAAGAGGAGCCATCCTGACCCTCTTTTCTTCTCCTTCACTTATCAGCGACATATTAGAAAGCTTTCCCAGGTTTCCGGGATACCTGCCAGTAACCTTCTGCAGGAAAAAGTGGTTAATCTGGTAGATTATTTCAAGGTGCCTGGGCAGGTATTTTTCAAACATGGAGACGGGCCATGTCTCAAGGGCTTCGGGCATAAGAGTATGGTTTGTATAGCCGAAGGTCTCATTCGTAATCGACCAGGCTGTATCCCAGTCGATATCTTCTATATCAACCAGCAGTCTCATGAGCTCTGCCACAGCGATCGCCGGGTGTGTATCGTTCAGCTGAACCGCCATTTTTTTCGGAAATTCACTTATAGGAAGCTCGAAACGCTTAAACCTGCGGAAGATATCCTGCAGCGAAGCGCTGACAAAAAAGAACTGCTGCCGGAAACGAAGCTCCTTTCCGGAATAAATGGAATCGTTCGGGTACAGAACCTTTGTCAGGGTTTCAGCACGTACTTCATCATCCACCGAGTTGTAATAGTCTCCTTCATTGAAGGCCTGGTAATCGAACTGCTCAGGGCTCTTTGAATCCCAAAGCCTGAGTGTATTAACCGTATTGCCGCCGTACCCGACTATTGGTGTATCATAGGGCGTAGCAACAATGTCCTGCGTATCTACCCAGAAGCATTTACCGAATTTATTTCTGGCAACCCGACCTCCGAATTTTACATTAACCTGAATATCGTTTCTGCGGATCTCCCAGGGGTTTCTGTATTTAAGCCAGTCGTCAGCTTCTTCAACCTGGTAACCGTTAACAATAGTCTGTTTAAAAAAACCATATTTATATCTTAGCCCGTATCCGTAAGCCGGTATCTCGAGTGTTGCCAGTGAATCAAGAAAGCAGGCGGCAAGCCGTCCCAGGCCTCCGTTGCCGAGCCCGGAATCAACCGTTGCCGATTTAAGCTCTTCCCACATGATCCCTTCTTCTTCGATCATCTTCTCGACCTCGTTCTGAATTCCGAGATTGATCATATTATTCGACATAGCGCGTCCCATAAGGAATTCAAACGAAAAATAATTGACACTTTTGGCCTTTGTCGCTGCGTGGGTTTCTTTAGTGTCGAACCATCGCTCGATGATCCTGTCCCTGATTGTCATTGCAAGTGCAATGTACTTGTCGGTACGGTGACTGTTTTCAAATGTTACAGCGAGGCTGTACTTCAGATGCTCATAAAAACTGTCGCGTATAGCTTCTTTACTGTTTCCTTTTTTTAATATTTCTTTCTTCAATTTCGTTCCCTCTTTATTATTTCAGCTGCTCTCAATATTTCTCCGCAGCTCCATGCCTGTGCAAAACATCCCTTCCCGGTACCCGGAGCCAATCCGTCGAATATTTCGGATACGGAACCCCAGCCGTCACGGAAAAGATGAACCGATAAAAAATTATTAATGTAATTACCCCAGAAGTTTCGTGTTTTTTCCTGATTTTCCGAAACAAGCAGCGATGTTTCTACCATTATTCCGAGCGGCCACGGCCAGACCGTTCCCTGATGATATTTGCTGTCCCTTTCATCAGGACCGCCGGAATAAAATTCTGCAAAATCAGGGTCGCCCGGAGCGAGGGTTCTTAACCCCATATCCGTCAGGAGATACTTTTCTGCCGCTGCTGCGACCGCCTTTCTTTTTTCCAAATCAAGCAGACCGTTCCTGGCAGATGAAGCAAAAAGCATGTTCGGCCTGATTTTCATATCAGGACCAAATTCGTTGACTGTATCCGAAAGATATCCGTAATCGTTAAGCCAGAACTTTTCAGTGAACTTCTCCGGAAATGCCTCAATTCTATTAGCTATATTCTTTTCAGGTTTATTGCCGGCCATCCTGTCGAGTGATTCTATAAGTTTGAGAGCATCGTACCAGAGCGCGTTAAGCTCAACCGCGTATCCGTAGCGCGGCGTTACCGGCCTTCCCCATGCTGTGGCATCCATCCAGGTCAGCTGAGTATCGGGACTGCCGGAATAGACAAGACCGTCGGAATCCAGCTCTGCATGCTCAACCCTGTTTTCGATAAAGGCTCCGGCAACCGCTCTGACAGCAGGAAGAAACCTTCCGGTAAGAACTGCTTTTTCATCATTATTACGGCCGTAACCGAAATCGATCAGCTTGTTTATTGCCCAGCAGAACAGCAGACCGGCATCGATTGAGTTATAAGAGGTGAATCCCTGTGTATCTCCCAGGGTATTCGGCAGAAGCCCGTCTTTAATCATAGAAATATAATCACTCAATATCCGGATACCTTGCTCAGTTTTTCCGCTGTAAAAAGTGAGCCCGGGAAGGGCTATCATCGTATCTCTGCCCCATTCGCCGAACCATGGGTAACCGGCATTTATGGAATTTTTTCCGGAGGGATTACGAAGCAGAAAATGGGCAGACTGGCGCCTTAATAGTTCTATACTGCTTTCGGGTTCTGAATAGCCTTTATACCTTGATGCAGTTTCTTTGCGGTAGTAATCCAGGAGATCGCCGCAGGCCTTACCCGCGCCGACGATACCGACTTTTATGACAAATGGTACTCCCTTTTTAAGCACTATGGACACAGTTCCGGGCACAAAACGATCTTCAATCCATTCGAGTCCGCGGTCCTTTTCGTCGATGTAGCATATATTTTTATCCCAGTAAAAACCCTCTTCATACTCCCATTCTCCCGAAAACCGTATTTCTGTCGACGGGAAACCTGTATATGGAGCGATGGTTAATGAATCACCGGACTGTACTGCTGTTCTATTTATGCTGCTGTTTTCAAAAGTCAGGTTATGGCTGTTTCTGCACGAAAAAAGAAATTTCAAATCTGCATTTACAACAGCATCACCGTCTTCGAGGGTATACACTATCCATACTGCGGATTCTTCCCTCCGCATGAAAACCTCTTTTTTCAAGCTGCAGCTGCTGTTTTTGTATACCCAATGCGGGAACGGAAGAAGTACGGCTTCGTCAAGCGCTCTCCATCCTTCCGGATAGAAAGCGCCGGGGTATCTGGTTATTCCCGTCAGAATCGGTTCCCGGCTGTTAAGTATGATATCTACAGATGAAAGTATATGAAAGCGGCCTTCGAAGCCTTCAACAGGGGCTACAAGCAGTCCGTGATACTTTCTGTTATTCAGTTCAATTATACTCGATGAAGCGTAGGCTCCGGCATTGTTAGTCTCGAGCCATTCGATACTTCCGTGGGTGTCAGGAAAAAAAGGTGCCTTAAATTTACCATTTAAACTATTCATCTAATCAATCCGTTTAAACACTAAACCGGTTCGTGCAGGGAGGTAAAGCCTCAGCCTTGTCTTTCCGTCGCCATCCGTGACGGTATCAAGCTCAAGCTGTTCAGGAACCCTTCCCTGTCCGTCATAATCAACCGAATCAGTATTAAAAACAAGCCCCCATCTGCCTTTTTTAACGCAAATACCATAGTGCGTAAATGATACAGATTGGTTGATATTAATTACGTATATAAGGCCGCCCCTAATATATGCGAGCACACCGTCGTGATTGTTGCAGTGTTTAAGCTCTGCAGACGAATCGTTCAGCGAGCTGCTGCATTTATGAATCATATCAGCAGTGAACTTATTGAGCCTGTAGTATCTTAGACCGGGATTGTCCGAAAGCGACCACTGCCGCCTCGCGTAGTGATAACTCCAGTTGTTGCCTTCTCTAGGAAAGTCGATCCACTCGGGGTGTCCGAACTCATTTCCCATGAAGCACATATATCCGTCGCCGCCGGCGGAAAAAGTCAGAAGATTAATCAGCTTGTAATAAGCAATGCCCCGGTCTGCTGAAAGTGATTCACAGTCAACCGACATGTCCGTGTACATCGCGGAATCCATAAGTCTGAACAGAATAGTCTTGTCGCCTACAAGTGCCTGATCATGGCTTTCAGAATAGGCAATATGCTTTTCACCGTAACGCCTGTTGCTGAGCACTTCCCAGAATTCCGATACCCGCCAGTCCTCATCCTTCCTGTCCTTTATGATTTTAATCCAGTAATCCGGCAGTCCCATTGTAAGCCTGTAGTCGAATCCGCAACCGCCGTCCTCCGGCGGCTTCCCCATTCCGGGCATACCGCTCATATCTTCGGCGATAGTTAGCGCATCGGTATTTATGCCGTGTACCAGATCATTCGCAAGGCTGAGATACAAAAAGGCATCCTCATCAACATTGCTGCCGAAATATTTGTCGTAATGATCGAATGCCGCCCCGAGTCCGTGATCGTTGTAAAGCATGCTTGTAACTCCGTCGAAACGGAAGCCGTCAAGCCTGTACTCCTCGATCCAGAACCTGCAGTTGGAAAGAAGAAAATTACGGACTTCGTGTTTTCCGTAGTCAAAGCATCGTGAATCCCAGGCCGGATGTGTTCCTTTATGATTGCCGTGAAAATACAGAAAATTACTTCCGTCCTGAAATCCGATGCCTTCGACCTCGTTTTTTACCGCGTGGCTGTGTACGAGGTCCATTATCACTCTGATCCCGTTTTTATGGCATTCATCTACAAGCTGTTTAAACTCTTCAGGGGTTCCGTAGCGTGAAGAAAGCGCGAAAAAGCTGGAAACCTGGTATCCGAACGAAGCATAATACGGATGTTCCATCAGTGCCATAAGCTGGATTGTGTTGAACCCGCCGGCTGCAATCCTGGGCAGGATGTTCTCCCTGAATTCGCTGAATGTGCCTATGCCGCCGTGCTCACGGGCCATTCCGATGTGAGCCTCGTAGATGACCGGCGGAAGATTTTTAGGTATGTAACTCTCAATCTGCCAGCTGTACTGCTCGGGCGGCTGCCATACCTGTGCCGTGAAAATATAGGTAACAGGATCCTGAACGACCCGTCTTGCATAGGCCGGAATCCGATCCCCGCTTCCGCCGGGCCAGGAAATATACAGCCTGTAATGGCTGCCGTGAGACAGAACATCAAGCGGAACCTTTATTTCCCAGTCACCGTAATGATTGAGCCGGCTGAAACTGAATCTGTCATCAGGCTGCCATCCCGAACTGTCGCAAAGCAGTCTGATTGATTCGGCATTTGGAGCCCACTCCCTTATTACAGTCATTCCATCTTCGTAATGCTCACCATAATAACGATGGGCAAACGAGAAGCCTGCATTTTTATAGAGAGAGGTTTTTAACGTACTGAAATGCCGTATCCTTGATTTAATCTGGCTGCTGTAGGGTTCTAACCAGGGATCCTTCTTTATTATTTCGGGAACTTTCACTGTTCCCCGCTAAATTACTGTTCCGTCTTTAATTACGGCGCCCTTGTGAATAATAATTATCCCGTCCACAATATGGTAGTTTCCATAATCTCCGTCCCGGCGTGAATCAGCGTCGATTCCGATTCTGCATGCCGATCCGATTCGGGCATTTTTATCGATGATTGCGCCCTTGATGACCGATCCGCGTCCGATACCTATATCCGGTATACCCATTTCCCGGTTGTGATCACGATCCTCGCGCGTCTCATACCAGTCGGAACCCATACAGTATACACCGTCAAGCGAAGCGCCCTCACTGATAATCGTTCTTACTCCGACGATGGAATAATTTATGTATGCGTCTGTGATTATTGAGCCCTCAGCCGCAAGCGAATGCTTGAATACACATGAATTTATCTTTGATGGAGGAAGGTTCCTTCTGTGGGTAAACACAGGTTTTTCTTCATCATACAGATTGAATTTCGGATGTGAAGAAGCAAGGTTAAGGTTGGCTTCGTAAAAACTCTTTATTGTTCCGATGTCTTCCCAGTATCCGTCGTATACATAGGCCAGGACCTTTTTATTCCTGATTGCGTCCGGGATTATTTCCTTGCCGAAATCAGTCGAATCATTTTTAAGACATTCTTCCATCGCGTCAGCATTGAAAATATAGATACCCATGGATGCAAGGTATTCCTTCCTGCCGTCCTCTTCGCGCCTGCTCTGTATTCCTTCCGATTCGGGTATTTTTAACTCTGATATATCAAGGTCGGGACCCGGTTTCTCAAGAAACGAATCAATTTTCTTATCGCTGTCGATTTTAAGGATTCCAAGCTGGTTTGCATCCGTTCTGCTCACCGGAGTAGCCGCAATCGTGATATCGGCGCCGCTTTGTTTATGCTGTCGCAAAAATGCAGTCAAATCCATATTGTAAAGCTGGTCGCCTGAAAGGATCATGTAGTAATCGGGATTATGCATTTCATAATTTTTCCAGTTCTTCCGAACTGCGTCTGCAGTTCCTTCGTACCAGCCGCTCTGTGCGCTTTTCTGGGTAGCCGCGAGAATTTCAACAAACCCCCTTGAAAAACCGTCAAACTGGTAGGACCTGTTTATATGAAAGTTCAGAGAAGCTGATTCAAACTGGGTCAGTATAAAAATTCGTCTAAGTCCTGAATTTATACAGTTTGAAATAGCAATATCAATAAGCCTTGATTTTCCGCCGAAAGGTACCGCCGGTTTCGCTCTGTCTGCAGTCAGGGGATACAGTCTTGTACCCTTCCCGCCACCCAATATGATGCATAATACATTATCCATTCGTTACTCCTCTTTTTTTAATTATAACTCCGCATTATTTTGAACGCAAATCAGATTTTAGTATATTAACCAGCTTCCGTCCACAGTAATAAAAATTGCTTTTGACTGTAAAAAAATGATATATTTTTATTATGAATTTAAACCTTGTCGATCTCGGCCGGATGCCGTACTCAGAAGCCCTTGCAGTACAGAAAGCAGCTGTAGAAAGAGTCCGAAATCACGAAATAGACAATACACTCTTTCTTGTAGAACATCCGCCTGTCCTTACCCTTGGAAGGCGCGCAGAGCGAAAGAACATCCTCGTCTCTGATGAAGTCCTTCATGAAGCCGGGGTCGAACTGTTCAATATCGAACGCGGAGGGGACGTCACATATCACGGTCCGGGACAGCTTGTGGGGTACCCGATTCTGAGACTTTCCGAATTCGGACAGGACCTTCATAAATATGTGTCCGATATTGAAGAGGTCTTTGTCAGGCTGCTTCTTGACTGTTATGGTATCGAAACTGCAAAAGAAAAAGGCAAATACACCGGCGTTTACATCGAGAGCAGAAAGATAACCGCTATCGGAATAGCGGTAAGAAAATGGATTAGTTATCACGGTTTTGCATTCAACGTCAGTACCAACCTGAAGCATTTTGACTGGATAATTCCCTGCGGACTTGCAGACAGGAGTGTCACCTCGCTTGAAAAGGAAACCGGCCGAACAACTGATTTTGAAAATGTTAAAATGCAGACTGCTGAATATTTCTCAAAAGTTTTCAGCACCGGGATAGTCCCTAAAAAACTGTACGAGGTACTTGATGAAGATTACAAACAGGCCTGAATGGCTTAAAGTAAAATATAAGGCGGGCTATGATTTCACCAGGGTTGAAAACCTTCTTGACAGGCTGCATCTGAACACTGTGTGCGAAGAAGCAGCCTGCCCTAACAAGGGTGAATGCTTCAACAGAAAAACAGCCACATTTATGATTCTAGGTAGGGTATGTACCCGTTTCTGCACCTTCTGCAATGTCACTGGCGGAAATCCCGAGGTTGTTGATTCGGAAGAACCCGCTAATATCGCCCAGGCAGTGAAAGAGCTGGAGCTTAAGCATGTAGTAATTACATCCGTAACAAGGGATGATCTTCCTGACGGGGGGGCAGCTCATTTTGCGGATGTGATCCGGGCTGTAAAATCAGAATATGATAAGGTGATTATCGAAGTCCTGATTCCTGATTTCCAGGGAGATGAAAACGCCCTGAATCTTGTGATTTCTGCTTCTCCGCATATAATCAACCATAACGTCGAGACAATCCCGTCCCTGTATCACGAAGTCCGTCCGCAGGCAGACTACAGGCAGTCGCTTCAGCTGCTTGAGAGGGTAAAGACCCTGAATAATTTGATTTACACAAAATCAGGCATCATGCTGGGACTCGGTGAAACTGAATACGACGTAATCAATGTTTTTAAGGATCTTCGCTCAGCCGGCTGCGATTTTCTTACTGTAGGGCAGTATCTTTCGCCTTCGAAACAGCACCATCCGGTAGTTGAATGGGTGCATCCGGATCAGTTTGCCCGCCTCCATGACAAGGCAATGGAGCTCGGTTTTCTTCATGCATCATGTGCCCCGCTTGTCAGAAGTTCATACCTTGCTGATGAGGCAATGAAATCAATAAGGAATGATTAGCTGAATGTATGCAATCTATATTGTCTGCGCAGCCGCATTGGTAATCTCATTTATTGCTGATCGCCGAAAAACCTTGAAAGCGCTCAGGATAGCCCTAAAGAAAATTCTGAATATCTTACCGGCTTTCGGCTTAATGCTTGTGATAGTTTCCGCTGTGCTGTATTTTCTCCCCCAGGACGTTATTGCCCGTCAGCTTGACTCAGGCAGCTCCATCAGGAATATCGGAATCGCAGCCGTTCTTGGTTCTGTGGCGATGCTTCCCGGCTTCATTGCTTTTCCCCTATGCGGGCTTCTTCGTGACAGCGGAGTCTCATGGGCTGTAATCGGAGCGTTCTCAACAAGTCTTATGCTTGTAGGCGTAATTTCTTTCCCTGTTGAAAAACATTATCTTGGCACAAAGACTGCGCTGCTGAGGAATTGCATTGCACTGTTGATGTCGATAATCATTGCACTCCTGATCGGCCTGCTTTACGGAGAATTCCTTTCGTGAAGAAACGGCATATAATATTATTCAGCGGTTATGCGTTATTTATTATTGTTTCACTTTTTACGGCTTACCCGCCCGGTATAACGATTGGAAAGAATTTTATTTCATTCGGGGTCTCGATGCTTAAAGTTCTTCCTGCGGCCTTTATCTTAATCGGACTTTTTGATGTCTGGGTCAAAAAAGAAACTATAGAGAAGCATCTTGGTTCGGGAGCGGGACCTGTATCATATTTCTGGATACTTCTGCTCGCCGGTTCATCTGTAGGCGGCATTTATGTTTCATTACCGGTTTCTGCCGCTCTTTATCGCAAGGGTGCTGCCCTTTCCGTTATTTTCGCCTACCTGACTGCTTCCGCAGTTTTTCGGATACCGATGTGTATTTTCGAATCAACATTTCTCGGTTTAAAATTCACACTGCTTCGCTTTGCGGTTTCCCTTCCATTGATAATCCTGTCCTCACGGATACTCGCTCGTATTACTGAAAAATCGCCTGAAAAAGACAAGATATACCCTGAATAATCTATCGAATATGATTTTTTCTGATTATTTCAGTATAAATTCTGAAATTTCAACCTTTTGGTTGATTTACAATTCAATCTATCGGGTACATTATTATACAACTTTTAAGTAAAAGGATTAAAAGTAGCATTAAGAGAATGTTTTTAATCTTTGAAAGTTTGAGATTTAAAACAGTTAAATCTCTATAAAGTTTTTTTGTCTGCTGTTACCCAGTCTGCGGGATACAGAAAAGCAGCCGTTTTCACGGCTGCTTTTTTATTTGATTAGTATAAGTTATCAGACAATTACTGGATTTGCCCTGCGGACATATTTTCCAAAGCCCTTTTCCACGCAGAGCTCCCCGTTGTTTACGACTGTAGTTCCGCGTATGATGGTTCTTACGGGAAGACCTTTGATCTGCATTCCTTCGTAGGCATTGTAATCTACAGCCATATGATGAGTCTTTGCCGAAATTGTGTGTTCCTTCTCCGGATCCCACAATACAATGTCTGCGTCAGAACCGACTGCGATAGTTCCCTTTTGCGGATACATACCCATCGATTTAGCAACATTTGTGGAAGTAATCGCTACGAACCGGTTCAGGCTTATACGTCCGGAGTTTACGCCGTTATGGTACATTACAGGCATCCGGTCTTCAATTCCGGGTATACCGTTCGGAATTTTATGCCAGCCTTCCCTGCCGAGTTCTTTTCCGGCTATCTTACCGTTAACTCCGCCATCGTAATGAAACGAACAATGGTCGGTCGCAACACACTGAAGTGTTGTATTCCGCAGAGCTTCCCAGATGTATTCAGCATCCTTCGGCGTTCTGACCGGAGGTCCGCACGCCCATTTTGCTCCTTCATAGCCTGGGACCCGCATATCGTCCTCGAATTTAAACATATACTGCGTACATGTTTCACCCATAACGTTGTAGCCCTTTGAACGGCCGAGCGCCATCTGCTCGATTGAATCGGAGCATGACATGTGTACAACGTAGAGTTTGGCGCCGGTAACCGCTGAAAGTGCAATAGCCCTTGCTGTCGCTTCACCTTCAATCTCCCGGGGATGCGCATCAAGATGGTATTTAGGCTCAAGCTTTCCTTCAGAAACAAGTTTTTCAGTCAGAAGCGCAATTGCATCCCCGTTTTCAGAATGAGTCATAAGCATAATGTCGGAATCACGGGCAACTTCCATTGCCTTGTAAAGGGCTGTATCATCAACCATGAAAGCACCTTTATATGCCTGAAAAACCTTAAGCGATGCAACGCCGATATCCTTGAGCGTCGCTATTTCATTAATCGAAGCTTCGGTGGGATCTGTAATTGCAATATGAAAACCGTAATCGGTTATGGTTTTTCCTTCTGCCTTTTTCTGCCACATCTCGACGCCGTCCTTAAGCGTCGCGCCTTTCTGCTGAAGCGCAAAATCAATATGGCATGTAGTTCCGCCGAAAGCGGCAGCTCTCTGTCCTGTAAAAAAATCATCCGCGGTAATTGTTCCGCCGAACGGCATATCAAGATGTGTATGCGGATCAATTCCGCCCGGCATCAGAAGCAAACCTGCAGCGTCTATAATTTCGGCCCCGTCAGACGGCAGATTCAATCCGATCATAGTTATTTTTTCATCTTCAATTAAAACATCAGCCTTATAGGTATCGCTGGCAGTTACAACGGTACCGTTTTTGATAAGGGTCTTCATTTTAAACCTCCAAATTGATTTTTATGTTAGCGTTAACAATAGTATTTTAATCCCAAATTTCTAATCAGGCAACCATAAATCAGGTGAATATCAGGGTCTCGTCTCACTGAGGATCTTAATTATATACATCACTATATACTGCTTGAAACTATCCTTTTTCTTGATAACCGAGAATGCCCTGTTACCCGACAACATATCTGCGATATTATTGACCCTTTCGGCGTCGGGCACGGCAAATGCAGTTTCGCGTAATATCTTCCTCATATAGTCGCGAACCATATTGTTTACATCTTTAACAAGATTATTCCTTGCCTGATTATCAAGAAGCGGGTTCCATTGATTTGAGAGCTCTTCAATCCTCTGAGGAGCATTTGAGCTGTTATAATTAAGACTCTGCTTAAGATTCTCGACCCCGCGTTTGTACTCGGTCAATCTCCCTGCAGATTTACTGCCGGAAGAGACTGATCCCCCCGCTGATGTATTATTACGGCCTGCAGATGCTGCGGTGGACCTGGGTACGGAAGCAGTTCCGAGCTGGGCTTTCAAACTGGTCTTCTTTTTATTCTTGCTTTTTTTGCCGCCGCCGAACATCGCGGCCAGTTTACGGAAAAAACCGAATGTGAGCCAGAACGGAACCAGTGATCTGACCTCTGAAGCAAGGAGCCTGCGGCTCAGGTTCAGGATAACCGGCAGCGGCCTTGTATCTCTTGTTTTAGGATCAATCCAGCCCTGGGCTACAGCCTTGAGTTTTACATTTTTTGTTTCATTTATGGCCAGATAAAGAAGGTCGAAGCCAAGGATAGCATATAGAAGCGGGTCTTCTTTCTTGATATTCTGCTCGAGATCAGCATTAAAAAGCTCATCGCTGTTCATCGAATTTGGTGATTCATAGTTTTTTAATTCAGCGACCCAGTCATCCAGATACTTTCGTCTGTAATAGTCATGGGCATCATTTATTTTTTTACTTACCAGGGTCAGATATGATAACCGATGGATATAGTATAATTTGTTGTTTACTGTTTTTACCTTAATCAGTTCGGGAAGAAGTTCATTCTCTTTTAATTTGAACTTTTCATTTAAAAAATCGTGTAAATCTTCCTTTCCATACTGATTTTCAATCAGAAGCCCGTTTTTATCCCTGAAATCGTAAATATCGCTGATTGTAAAAAAATAAGGTTCTTTTCTGAGCCGTTCTCCAACCGCCCTGAGAGCTTCCGCCCTTTTTTTACCTCGTAAGATAATATTTTTATAATAAAGAATGAAGGAATTAATAAGAAATGCTGACTGCAGAAGCCCTTCGTCATGATCTGTTTTATTTTCTTTACCGCTCAGGTCCTTTCTTAAATAACCGCACATCTGGGTCCAGAATGAAAAGATAAATTCATCCGGCTTTTTTAAAGCTGTCGCTGCACGTCCGGGATTAGACTGTACTGTTTTTATTGTATCGATCAAGGCGCGTGTATTCTTGCTGAACGCGGGAACCATCTTCTGGTATATAAAATTGGCATTGTTTTTATATGTCAGGAAATTTCGAATCTTGCTCACCGCGAGTACAAGCATACGTGAGCCGATTATACTGCTGCTTACAATTACGGGGTCGAGTCCGCCGTTCAGAACAAGCCGGTATATTTTTTCCTCATCTTCGGCACCTGAGTTAAGGATGGATGTAAGCCCGTCAGGAAGATGCAGATTGGTCAGGCACTCATCAGGAATGGCCATTCCGATGGACTGCTGTGTCGGAAACGGGTACTCAGAATTTGCCTCCATCTTTTCATATGCCTGCTGTACGACAATGTTTACATATCCGTAATTTTTTATAATAGAAACTGTACTTCCGTTGTAAGCAAGCTCGCAAATGCCGGATTTTTCAAGTTCCATCAACATTGCTGTAACAACATCAGATGTGTTTGTAATAAATACCGAGTACTTTCCTGCTTCATCATTTATTACGAGGTTGTCGATAAAATTCAGCAGTCCGTCAAAACTTATTTTCCAATTATTTGTTTTTCTTGAGTAACCATTAATAATTTTATGAAGTATATTGGGGCTTTTCACCGGATCAATCCTAAACTCCGTATACATCTTTGTCAACGACGTTATTTTGCTTGCCTATATATATTTTTTTCATTTACAATAGATGCCATGAATAATATGAAGTGGTTTTTTCCTGAATCGGCTGATGAAAGTGTTCATCTCTTTCGGCAGGGCTTCAAGCCTCATGGCGGCGGAACTTTCCTTATCAAAACATCATTAAATGTTCCGGGGCTCTTCGACCTCTCGCTCGTTAACGATTTCAAGAATTTTGAAGATGATGGGACCCATTTAAGTATCGGGTCTGCACTCAGCTACCATGATTCCGCAGTCCTTCTCGAGTCTGCTTCTGACGGCAACTTTTTTTCAGCAGCACTGCTTTCTGCAGCATCGACCCCGCTTAGAAACAGAATTACAGTCGGAGGCAGTATCTACGCACTTCCAAAATGGTCCGATATCGCCGCACCTCTTGCCGCCGCTGAGGGTTTGATTGTGCCTGCGGACGATGATACTCCGGTCGGCATTTATGAATATATTGATGACCGTGAGCTTAAAAAAAGCATTTTGATATCTTCTATAAAACTGCCGAAACAGAATCTCAACGGTTCTTATTACCGTTTTACTCTTACCGGTTTCGATTATCCGTTTTTTACGATTGCTGCTTCAGACAGGGGCCGGGGGGTGTTCAGAATTGCAGTCTCGGGAACTCGCAGCGGCATACAGATTTTCTCAGGTTCAGGAGACTCCATGCTGTCAGAAGCAAAAAGTAATCTCTCGTTCAGTGATGAGCGCGGCATCAGCGGTAAATATCTTAAAATGCGTGCATTGATTCAATTAAAACGGATCATCCGGGCAGAGGAGTAACATTATGCAGGATTTGATCACCATTGAGCTGACAATTAACAGCATAAAAAAGAAAATCAGTTTCAATCCAGACTCCACTCTGCTTTCTGTCCTGCGCGAAAACGGTTATACCGAAGTTCATAACGGATGTGAGACCGGAGACTGCGGGGCCTGTGTTGTCATTTTAAACGGGAAGACCGTGAATTCTTGTATGGTGCTTGCCGCGACAGCCCGCAACGGAAACGTGATGACGGTTAGAGCCCTCGGAGATGTTCATAATCCACACCCCATTCAGCGAGCGTTTGCAGACAGCGGTGCGGTCCAGTGCGGATTCTGTACCCCTGGACAGGTATTAAGTACTTATTCACTTTTATCAGAAACCCCTGATCCCTCTGAAACTGAAATTAAAGACGCGCTTGACGGAAATCTCTGCAGGTGTACCGGCTATAAAAAAATTATCGAAGCGGTTGAACTTGCTGCAGAATATATAAGGGAGGCATCCGATGAATAATGAATTTAAATCCGCCGGCATCTCCCATGCCAAGTTTGATTCTCTTGCACTTGCATGCGGCAGTGAAAAATTTACTGATGATTTTATAACAGAAAACCCGCTTTATATTGCATTCAGATATTCCAGTGTTGCAAACGGAATTATAAAAAACATTGACACCGCTGCCGCAGAAGCTGCTGAGGGCGTAAAAGCAGTTTTTTACTTCGCCAATACACCCGACAATCTTCACACAACTGCCGGGCAGGGTTTCCCTGAGCCTTCACCCTATGACTGCAGAATGTTTGACAGGAAAGTCAGATACTTCGGTGACCGTATTGCCGCGGTAGTCGCTGAATCAAGGGTACAGGCTGAAGATGCCGCGGCTCTTATTAAAGTCGATATTGAGGAACTTCCGTCCCTTTTTAATATTGAAAAAGCAATGGATCCCGATTCTCCGGTTCTTCACAATGACGGTGAATACCCCGCTATTCCGGTAACCTATAAGCCGGAACAGAACATAGCGGCCGAGATTATTACAGGCTTCGGTGATGTCGAAGAAGCTCTATCCTCATCTGACCTGATTATTGACGAGACATACAGTATGCAGTATGCCTCTCATTGCGCAACCGAACCTCATGCAGTCTCTGTTTACTTTGATACACGGGGAAGGATGATTATAATTTCGGCGACCCAGGTACCGTTTCACCTCAGGCGTATTGTAAGCAGGGTGTGCGGAATAGAAATTAAAAACATCAGGGTAATAAAACCCCGTGTCGGCGGAGGCTTCGGCGGCAAACAGGAGGTATTTCTCGAGCAGGTCGCAGCGCTTGCCGCATGGAGACTGAAGCGTTCAATTAAAATTGTACTGTCACGCAAAGAGGTATTCATGAACGCGCGGACCCGTCATGCCATGCGCAGCAGGATCCGTATGGGCGTCAATAAAGACGGAACAATTACAGCGCTTGATGTTGATGACCTTCTTAACGCCGGTGCTTACGGACCGCACGCGTTGACTGTGCTTTCCAATGCCGGCGCCAAGGTGCTTCCGCTTTTTAATAAAATCGAAAACCTAAGGTTTACCGGGCGTTCGGTTTATACCAACCTGCCCGTAGGCGGGGCATACCGCGGCTATGGGGCGACTCAGGGTTATTTTGCACTCAACCAGCATATAGATGAAGCCGCAAGGTTCTGCGGGGCTGACTTCTGCGATTTCGTAAAGGAACGCCATATCAAAAGCGGAGAGACTTCCCGCGTATTCGAAGCCCTCGGTGAAGGAAAAGAAGGTGTGAGCCAGTATATAAAATCCTGCGGCCTGACCGAATGTATCGACCGCGGAGCTGAAGCAATAAACTGGAACGAACTGCGCGGTAAAAAGCTCAGGAACGGTACCCGTGTGCGCGGGGTCGGGGCTGCAGTCAGTATGCAGGGTTCCGGAATCCCTGAAATCGACATGGCAAGCTGCCATATCAAAATGAACGAAGACGGCTCGTTCAACCTCAGCACCGGCGCGACCGACATAGGCACCGGAAGCGATACCATCCTTGCCCAGATTGCAGCAGAAGCGCTCCAAACCGATTATACGAAAATGATAGTTTTATCTTCTGATACCGACAACACACCATTCGACACGGGGGCTTATGCCTCTTCTACAACATACATCACCGGTAACGCGGCAAGAGAATGTGCGGAAAAGGTACTCGACATAATTTTAGATGCAGCAGCGGAAATACTTTCAGCCGACAAAACCAACCTCAAAGCCGAAGACGGCTGCGTTTACGCCCCGGACGGCGAGAGTATCGGCTACGGCGAAATCTGTTCTTACAGGCTTTATACCAGGGGACAGACCCAGATCCAGGCATCGGCATCGTATGTTGCACATGAATCGCCTCCGCCCTTTTCAGCAACATTTGCAGATCTCGAAGTCGATACCGAGACTGGCGAAATATTTCTTAATAAAATTGTTGCAGCCGTCGACTGCGGTCTGCCGCTGAATCCTCTGCTTGCAGAGGGACAGGTCGAAGGCGCAGTGGTGAACGGCATATCCTACGCACTGACCGAGGATTATATTTTCAGCAGCAGGGGAAGGATGACGAACCCGGATTTCGGCCGGTACAAGATATTTTCAACCCTGGATATACCCGAAATCGTCACTATATTTGCCGATACCTATGAAGACACAGGTCCTTTCGGGGCCAAGAGCGTCGGCGAAATCGGGCTGAACGGCCCAGCTCCGGCAATTGCAAATGCTGTCTTCGATGCAGTTGGGATACGGCTCAGGCATACTCCGTTCACTCCCGATAAAGTCTGGAAGAAGCTGCATGAATAGCCGGTTTCTGCTTTCAAACTGTACTGTTATATCTGAAAACCTTTTTATCGATAACGGCAGTGTTCTTGTTGAGCACGGTAAAATAACCGGCGTTTTCGCTGGGCCCGATGCTGAAGGCGTTGAAGATACACCTGTTTACGATCTCGGCGGACGAATCCTGATGCCGGGACTCGTTAATCCCCACACCCATCTCTATTCGGCATTATCGGCAGGCTTGTCACCTAAGGGGCAAACCCGGAACTTTACCGAAGTATTATCAAATCTATGGTGGCCGCTTGACTCTGCGCATGATGAAGAATCAATTTACTGCAGCGCGGTATCAGGAATCTTTGATGCCGTAAAACACGGGGTTACATGTATAGTTGATCATCATGCCTCCATGAACCGGGTAAAAGGCAGCCTCGATACCATCGCTTCCGCTTTCAGACTCTCAGGATTAAAGGGTATACTCTGTTTCGAGACTTCTGACAGATCCGGAGTTGAAAAATCGGGAACTCATATAGAAGAAAATCTGAGGTTCATCGATGAAAATATGAACAGCAGCAATCTGCGCGGAATGCTTGGGATGCACGCCAACCTGACACTTTCGGATAAAACCCTGAAGACAGCTGCCGACCTGACAGGACGAAACCCTGAAAAATATCCGGTACATATCCATTGCGGGGAAGATAAATCCGATACTGATTTCTGTATCGAACAGGGGTTTTCAGGCCCGGTAGACAGGCTTAACAGCTACGGGCTGCTTTCAAATGGTTCAATTCTGGCGCATTGCATTCACCTGTCTTTTCGTGATCTGGATATCCTTCGTGATTTATCACCCTTCATTGTCAGCAACCCTGAATCCAATGCAAACAACAGAGTCGGAAAACCCGATAGATCGGCATTTCCTTCCTATCTGATTGGGACCGACGGAATGAGTATGGATATGATTTCATCCCTCCGTTCGCAGTTTCTTCTCGGTACAGGCCTTTCCGAAGATTTCGGCAGTCTTTATGAAAGTTTTTTCAATCAGCCCCGACAGTTGTTAAAATATTTTTTCCCCGGGACAGGACTCATAGAAAACGGATTTGATGCAGACATCGCTGTACTTGACTACATTCCCGAAACACCTATCAGCGCGGAAAATATAATGGGACATCTAATCTACGGCGCGCGGGGCGGCAGGGTCTACATGACCGTAGCCGCAGGCAATATACTCTACCTTGACGGGAAATTAACATTTACATCAGAAGCATCGCTGCGCAGCCGTATTAAATCGGCGGCGGCGGATCTGCACAGGAGGTATTATGGCTGATTTAAGTTCTGAAGTATTCGGCATAAAATTCAGGAACCCTGTCATGCCTGCCGCCGGGCCGAATGTAAAGAATTCTGGCCTTATGATTGCTGCCGCAGAAAAGGGCGCCGGTGCGGTTGTATCCAAGACCTTCTCTGTCAAACCGGCGGAAGATCCGAGGCCTACCATGAAAAAAACTGTGTCGGGGGGCCTTCTGAACTGTGAAACATGGCTTGAGGACAGCTATGAAAATTTCCTTTACGAATTGAAAAAAGTTCGGCAGGAAACCTCTGAACCGCTGATTGTCTCGATCGGATACAGCGCGGATGATGTCGCTTTCCTCGGCAGTCTGCTCGAGAAAGAAATTCAGCCTGATGCCATTGAATTTTCAACCCACTACACCGGAAGCAGCATAGATCCACTTTTAAAGGTAGCTGATTCGCTCAAAAGCAGCGTTAAAGTACCTGTACTGATGAAACTTTCACCCGGTTTTCCGGCTATCGAAGAACTTGTCCGCGAGGCTGATTCAATCGTTGACGGCTTTGTTGCAGTTAATTCTATCGGCCCGGCGCTCGACTTCGACCCGGTCAAATGCAGGCCGTCCCTCGGTTCCGAATGGGGACAGGGCTGGCTTTCCGGTCCGCCGCTGATGCCGATTGCCCTTGGGCTTGTTTACCGCCTCTCAGAAATTGCAGCAAAGCCGATAATCGGAGTCGGAGGCATATCTTCAGGCATAGATGCTGTGAAATTTCTTATGGCAGGTGCCTCGCTTGTTCAGGTTTGTACGGCGGCGATTCACGGAGGACCGGCTACATACGGACAGATAGCCTCCGGGCTGTCAGAATGGCTTGATTCAAACGGATACGCAAGCATAGCTGAAATCCGAAACATGTATAAAGAGAATATTAAAAAACGGAGCTGATTATGGGAGTAGACACAGGTATTTATAAAAATATACGGGAACTTTCTGAAAAATACAAAGATTATACGTCAGAACTGCTTTCCGATATTGTAAAAATTCCGAGTTTCAGCGGTCAGGAAGAGGCAGTAATTAAAAAACTTGAACAACTCTGTACCCGCGCAGGTTTTGATGAGGTATATGTTGACGGACTAGGCAACCTTGTCGGCAGAATAGGAAGCGGACCTAAAAAGATAGCGTTCGATGCACATATAGATACCGTGACAGTCGGTGATCCGGGGCAATGGAAGACTGATCCTTTTTCAGGCATAATTACAGATGAGCTTGTTCTTGGCCGGGGTTCAACCGATCAGAAAGGCGGTGCCGCGGCTATGATAACCGCCGGCCGAATTCTTAAAGAACTTGATTACACCGGCCGATTTACAGTCTTCTTCACTTTTACGGTTATGGAAGAAGACTGTGACGGAATGTGCTGGAAATACCTTATCGAAGAAGAAAAGCTCGTTCCCGATTTTTTTGTCAGCACCGAACCTTCCTCATGCAATCTTTACAGGGGGCATCGAGGCAGAATGGAGATGAAGGTTAAATTCAGGGGAATCTCGTGTCACGGTTCAGCTCCGGAGCGCGGCGACAGTGCCGCTTACAAGGCAGCGCGCGGTGCTCTTGCCGTTGAAAAGCTTAACGAAGATCTTAAACCTGACGATGAAAATTTTCTCGGCAAGGGTACAGTTGTTGTTTCTAAAATGTCGGCGGAGGGTCCGTCACAATGTGCCGTTCCCGATACCGCGGAACTCTACCTTGACCGGCGGCTCACCTGGGGAGAGACACAGGAAATTGCAGTTGAACAGATAAAGAAAATAATTCCCGAATGTGAAGATGTAATTGTTCCCTACTACGACAAAACCAGCTGGAAAGGTACCGTTTACGGCCAGGAATTGTATTTCCCGACCTGGAAGATTGAATATGATCATCCGCTCGTCACTTCCGGAGTCGAAGGATACAGGCAGCTTTATCAAGCTGATGTAAAGGTCGATAAATGGACCTTCTCCACGAACGCTGTTGCGGTATGCGGCCGGTACCAGATTCCTACGATAGGCTTCGGTCCCGGTGACGAAAACCAGGCGCATGCTCCGAATGAGGTAAACCGGACAGATGATCTTGTAAAATGCAGCGCATTCTACGCGGCGCTGGTTTACAGCCTGGAGGATATGTTATGAAATTCTACTATAAATGCCTCGAATGCGGTTTGACATACGATATAAAACCGGGCGTATACCTCTGCCCGGCATGCAAGAATGCCGCAGCCCCGGGAAGACCTCCGCGCGGTGTTCTTGAAACTGTCTGTGAAGGCAGCCCGGAAAGCTCGCCGCAGACCAACCCTGTTGATTTCATTCACAATTTTCTGCCGGTCGAAAAAGAGTTTTTCCCGCCTGTACCTGTCGGCGGCACACCCCTGTGGCAGCCTGAAAACCTGCGGAACCTGCTTGGACTTAAAAATCTTTATATTAAAGACGATACAGCCAACCCTACCGGCTCGCTTAAAGACCGGGCATCATACCTTGTTGCGGCCTTTGCAAGAAAATACGGAATAAAAGACATTGTAGTAGCATCCACCGGCAATGCCGCGTCATCGATGGCAGGCATCGGTGCAGCTGCCGGGCTGAATGTAAAAATTTTTATTCCATCCTCGGCACCTAAAGCCAAAAGAGTTCAGGCGCTTCAATACGGAGCGGAAGTCAACCTTGTTGACGGTACTTATGACCTGGCATTCGACAAGTCTATCGAATACACAATTAAAAACGGCGGGCTGAACCGGAATACCGCGTACAACCCGCTTACAATCGCGGGTAAAAAAACTGCAGCGCTTGAAATCTACACAAACCTGGGGCGTGTTCCTGATCATGTGCTTGTGCCGGTCGGTGACGGTGTTATTATCGGAGGTCTGTACCGGGGCTTTGCCGATCTTTACGAAAAAGGCTTTACCGATAAAATTCCTGTTATTTATTCAGTTCAGGCGGAAGGTTCTTCTGCTGTCAACAGGGCGCTTGATAATGGCGATTTTTCAGACCCTGTACCTTCGAATACAATTGCAGATTCAATTTCTGTTGACGTTCCCAGAAACGGGTATTACGCTTTAAGTATGTTAAAAAAATATAACGGAAAAGGCATTACAGTTTCAGATGGAGAAATACTCTCTGCGCAGAAAATGCTTTCTTCTTCCACAGGACTTTTTGCCGAACCGTCTTCCGCTTCAGTTCTTGCCGGACTTCTTAGAATTCGTGAAGGAATCGGTGAAAATGCTGTTACAGTTATGCTTGTTACAGGAAGCGGGCTGAAAGATATCGACGGCGCCATGAAGGCTTTGGAAATATGAGGAGAGTTTAGTGCATAAGATAAGCCAGCCGGTTAAACGTAATGATTCGGCTCCGAAGGCATCAGGATCAGCTGTTTATACAGCTGATATAAAAAAAACCGGAATGCTTTATCTTTCGGTACTCTCGTCCGATTTTCAGCACGGCAGGATAATAAGAATAAACTATCCTGAAATACCTTCCGGTTATACCGTTATTACTTCAAAAGACTTTCCGGGTATGAACCGTGCAAGTATAGTTGCGCGGGACTGGCCTTTTTTTGCAGAAAATGAAGTTCTTTACTACGGTCAGCCGGTGCTGGGAATAGCCGGACCTGATTTGGAAACCTGTGAAAAACTTTGTTCCCGTTTCAGCATTGAATATGAAGAACTCCCGGCTGTATCTGTTATCGAAGAAGCAGCTGAACATTTTAATGATTTTTCTATAATTAAAGGTGATCCGAAATCGGCTTTTACGTCAGCAGATAAGATATTTGAATTTTCCTTTAAAACCGGCATGCAGGAACAGGCGTACATGGAGCCCCAGGGGATGATTGCCGAATTTGTAAACGGTAAACTGACAATTACGGGTTCGCTTCAGTGCCCCTATTACATCAAAAATTCCCTGATGAATGCCTTCGACTTAAAACCCGACAAAGTCAGAATAATTCAGGCTGCAACCGGCGGAGCTTTCGGAGGGAAGGAGGACTATCCTTCGATACTATCAGGTCAGGCAGCTGCCGCAGCGATTGCGACAGGAAGACCTGTAAAGATCATTCTTGACCGGCGGAATGACATGAAGGTTACTCCCAAAAGACATCCGTCACTTATTACATTTAAAACCGCAGTAGACAGTTCCGGAAACATTACAGCTATGGATATTGACTGCAGACTCGATGCCGGCGCATACCAGACACTCTCCGGCGTTGTGCTTGAACGTGCCATATTTATAGCGACAGGCGCCTATAATATAACAAATGTCCGGGTCCGCGGCAGAACTATGAAAACAAATCATGTTCCTTCGGGGGCCTTCAGGGGCTTCGGCGGGCCGCAGGCCCTGTTCGCCGCAGAAATGAACATGCATAATATTGCACACGAACTTGGACTGCCCCCACTCGAATTGAAAAGGAAATATCTTTATCGCCGCGGGGACAGATCGGTTACCAGCGGAACTTTTCGCGACGAAATCAAATTTGATGAGATGCTTGATAAAATTGAATATGCTTCAGGCTACAGCCAAAAATGGCTTGAATATTCAAACCGGAAACACATCGCTAATGCTCCCCGACGCGGTATAGGAATTTCTTTTGCAGCACACGGCGGTGCTTTTACCGGAAGCGGCGAGCAGGACATGATAAAAAGCCTTGTACGTGTTGAAGCAGGGCAAAACCGTTTTAACGATAAGGATTATGAAATCAGAATACTTGTCTCAAACGTTGAAATGGGCCAGGGAGCGTCAGTTACCCTTCAAAAAATAGCGGCTGAAGCGATGGAACTTCCCCTTAATAAAGTTTTTTTCACAACCCCCGATACAGATCTTGTACCGGATTCCGGACCTACGGTCGCTTCCAGAACAATTATGATTGTTGGGAAACTCCTTCACGATGCGGCAGCAGATCTGAAACAGAAGATGAACGATATGAAGGCATCCGATTTTTCAGCATCATTGTCAGCCGGCAACATCCTCTATTCAGAAAAGCGTTACGTACAGCCCGAAGAAATGTCCTGGGATGAATCCACCTTCACCGGGGACGCCTACCCCGGATATTCCTGGTCGGTTAATGTGGTTGAGGTTGAAGTCGATCCCGTTACATTCGAAATCAGGGTAGCAGGATCCTGGGCGGTGTACGATGTGGGTACACCGATTGATACAATCATACTCAAGGGCCAGATGCAGGGAGGAACTGTTCAAAGCCTTGCATATTCATCAATTGAAAAAATGGAAATGATAAACGGAAAACCTGCACAGGCGTCTTTTACCGATTACACTATTCCCACCACGCTTGATTTTCCCGATACCGAATGTATTTTCGTTGACAACCCCTACAAATACGGACCGTTCGGCGCAAAGGCTGCCGGTGAACTGCCCAACGAGGGTCCGGCCGGGGCTTTTGCCGCGGCGGTTTCTCAGGCTACAGGACTTCGAATAAACTCTATACCTGTCACTCCTGAAATGCTGGAGGCAATGATTAATGAATGACCGAATTCTGCTTAATGTCAGCATAGACGGCCGGGACTGTTCCTTCGAAACCGAAACCGATCGCAGGCTGCTTGATTTGCTCCGTGAAGACGCGGGTATAACCGGGGTACGGGAAGGCTGCGGCGAAGGCGAATGCGGAGCATGCAGTATATTTCTGGACGGGAAGCTCGTTAATTCATGCTGCATCCCGGCGGTTGCTGCCGACGGCAGCAGTATCGTCACAATCGAAGGTTTTTCAAAAACACCTGAGTTTGATATTATTTCAGACGCCTACGCCGAAGCCGGAGCCGTTCAGTGCGGCTTCTGCACTCCGGGATTCATTATGGCGACGGCCGCGCTTTTACGCGAAATTCCGATCCCTGATGACAATCAAATAAGAACCGCACTTTCCGGCAACCTCTGCCGCTGTACAGGTTACAGCATGATAATTGATGCTGTCCGAATTGCTTCGAAAAATTTTCATTCGGCATCGAGCCCGCTCGATCAGCAGTACGGAGGCCTCAATGATACCTGATTTTCCAATAAAGGCATCGGTTCTTAATCCTGAAACAATACCCGCAGCCCTGCAGCTGATGCAGAACGGGTTCAAACCTGTAGGCGGCGGCACTGACCTGATGGTCAGAAGGCATGCGGTGAAGAAGTCCGGTATTTATCCTGATAATTCGCTGTTCAGCACCCGGAAAATTAAAGGAACTGATACATATTCAGTATCCGGCAGACGCATAACGATAGGCAGCAGTCTGCCGCTTTCTGAAATTATAAAAATAAAAGAGCTCCCTCAGATACTTAAAGAATCACTGCTATCAATCGCATCGCCTGGGCTGCGCAATACTGCAACTCTTGCAGGCAATATCTGCAATGCAAGCCCGGCGGCAGATTCGCTTCCGGCGCTTTATATTCTCGATGCTGTTATCCATACTGCTGAAACTGTCGAAGGCGAATCAGCGCCAGCAGTACGGAATATACCTGTTTCAGAATTCGTTACGGGACCGGGCAAAACTGTCCTGCCGGAAACCGCGCTTGTAACCGCGATAAGTTTTGATTATCCGTCCGAAACTGATTTTTTTTACAGGAAAATCGGAACCAGGGCGGCGAACGCTCTTTCCAAACTGAGTATTGCTGCATTATGGAAAATTGAGGACGGCCGTTTTACCGATTTTCGCCTCTCAATAGGGGCCTGTGCGGCGACGGTTATCAGAAGTTCCGATGCCGAAAACCTGATTATAGGATCTGCATTACCGGTTGATGATAAAATTCATTTGAATGCACTTAAAATATACGAAGGACTGATAAAACCCATCGATGATCAAAGAAGTACAGCACGCTACAGGAGGAACACAGCATTACGTCTGATTGAAGATATTTTTCATAACGGAGGTAGATAATATGCTTGTTTTAAAAAACTGTTACAGTATTTATACCGGAACTGAAATTCTTTATAACAAAAACATTCTAATCGAAAACAACATTATAACCAGGATAACAGATGCATCAGATAAATCCTGGAGGGATTCGGGATACGCATACGAGGTTATCGACTGTTCCGCACATATAGTTATTCCCGGAATGGTAAATACACATCATCATTTCTACCAGATACTGACAAGAAATCTTCCGGAGGTACAGAACGCTGAGCTGTTCGACTGGCTTGTTTACCTGTACGAAATATGGAAGAACCTTTCTCCGGAAGCCGTTTATTATTCCAGTCTTGCAGCAATAGCGGAACTTATGAAAACCGGATGCACATGCACCTCTGATCATCTTTATCTTTACCCGGCCGGTTTCGGCAAAGACATCATGTCTATTCAGTTTGATGCAGCGCAGAAGCTCGGCATACGGTTTTCTCCGACACGGGGCTCTATGTCTTTAAGCAAGAAAGACGGGGGACTTCCGCCTGATTCAGTAGTCCAGTCTGAAGATCAGATTCTTAAAGACAGCGAGCGGGTTATCAAGGCTTTTCACGACCCCTCCCCTCTGGCTATGAATAAAATTGTTCTTGCTCCATGCAGCCCGTTTTCGGTAACCGGCGGGCTGATGAAGGAAAGTGCTTCGCTTGCGCGGTCCAACGGAGTCAGACTGCATACCCACCTTGCCGAAACAAAAGATGAAAACAATTTCTGCGTTGAAAAATACGGCATGCGCCCGCTTGAACTTATGCAGAAATATGACTTCATCGGTCCGGATGTTTTTTATGCCCACGGGATTCACTTCAATGATCAGGAGCTGGCCCTGCTCAAAGACAGCGGCTGCGGCATTAGCCACTGCCCTTCGTCCAATATGCGGTTGGGTTCGGGTATTGCCCGGGTTAGTGATATGCTTAAACAGGGCATTAAAGTATCGCTCGCTGTAGACGGTTCGGCTTCAAACGACAGTTCAGACATGCTCGGTGAAGCGCGGAATGCTCTTCTGCTTCAGAGAGTGCTCGGAGGTGCCGGTGCAATTACTGTTGAGCAGGTCATGGGCATGGCAACAAAAGGCGGGGCTGACATCCTCGGCTTTACCGAATGCGGCGAAATAGCCGAAGGAAAGGCGGCTGATATTGCAGCATTCAATCTTGACCATCCCGGATACGCCGGCTCGATAACAGATCCGCTGGCAGCTCTTCTGTTCTGCGGCTACAATCATGAAGCAGACTATACTATCGTTAACGGAAAGGTAACCGTCAGAAACGGCCATCTTACCGGTTTCGATCATGACCAGATTGTCTGGGAGGTAGATAGGTTTGCAGCCAGTCTTCTAAAAAAAGCGGCTAAATGAATTAACCTTTAACCTGTTTTGCCTTTTTTCTCCTGTTTTCTTTTTAAGTTGCGCTGGTTTTATATAGGTTTTATACTGCATTTATGATTAATAAAAATATAAACAACCTTATAAAAGAATTATCCTCACTGGATATTTCAGGTATGACCAGAAAGGATTTCCTCCTTACATGGGAACAGTCCGATGATGCTGTTTCTGCCGTTTTCAAAACTGCGGAAATCCTCAGATTATTGCGTCGGGAAAATATATCACCGCGCATTTTCGATTCCGGACTTGCTGTTTCTGTTTTCCGCGACAATTCCACCCGCACCAGATTTTCCTATGCGAGTGCAGCAAATCTTCTGGGACTTACAGTTCAGGACCTCGATGAAAAAAAATCCCAGATTGCTCACGGTGAAACAGTTCGCGAAACTTCATGTATGATTTCGTTTCTTACTGAAGCCATTGGAATCAGGGACGACATGTACATAGGTGAAGGCCATAGATACATGAAGGAAGTAGCGGATTCACTCGATCAGGATTTTGAAGCAGGGCTGCTGCCTTCCCGTCCCGCAATGGTCAACCTTCAATGCGACCTCGATCACCCGACACAGTCTATGGCGGATATGCTGCATCTCATCAATCATTTCGGCGGGGTTGAAAACCTGAAGGGTAAAAAAATAGTTATGAGCTGGGCCTATTCACCATCGTACGGAAAACCGCTTTCCGTTCCCCAGGGTGTAATAAGCCTTATGAGCAGATTCGGAATGGATGTAACTCTTGCGCATCCGCCCGGATACAGCCTTGTTCCGGAAGTTCTCGACAAGGCTGATATGTTCTGCAGGCAGTCGGGTGCGGTTTTCACCAGGACTGAGTCCATGGAACAGGCCTTCGAGGGCGCTGATATTGTTTACCCGAAGAGCTGGGCGCCCTTCAGCGTAATGCAGAAGCGGACAGAACTGCTGAAAGACGGCGACAGCGCAGGGCTTGTCCAGCTGGAGAAAGACTGCCTCAGGCAGAACGCTGAATACATGAATTGGGAATGTACTGAAGAGCTGATGAAAAAAACCAGGAACGGCTCTGCGCTTTATATGCACTGTCTTCCGGCGGATATTACCGATGTAAGCTGCAGTCACGGAGAAGTCGCAGCGTCAGTATTTGACCGCTACCGTAAACTGACTTATGAGGAAGCCGGATATAAACCATATATAATTGCTGCAATGATACTGCTTGCAAAACTTAAAGATCCTGCTTCAAGTCTTAACTCAATTATTAAACGTGCGCCTAAAAGGAAAATTTTCTGATGTTCAAAGTACCTATTGCAAGATCCGATGTTCATATTCATTTAAACAGGGCTGATGTTGATACTCTTTTTGGTAAAAATCATCAGCTCACAAATATACGCAACCTGACAATTCCGGGACAGTTTGCATGCAGCGAAACCGTCAGTATTACAGGTCCCGACGGAACTATCGACGGGGTCGTTGTGGTCGGGCCTGAACGCCCGTATACCCAGGTTGAAATCTCTGTTACCAATGGTTTGAGATTGGGAATAAAAGCACCTGTAAGGATGTCCGGCGACCTTGAAAATACACCAGGTGTAATTGTCACCGGTCCGAAGGGTACGCTTCACCTTGACAGAGGGATTATTGTAGCTGCCAGACATGTACATATGCACTCAACCGACGCAGCAAAACTCGGACTTAAATCCGGAGACATCGTAAGCGTAAAGATTCCAGGGGAACGCGGGCTTGTCTTTAACGAGGTCAGAATAAAGTGCGGACCCGATGAAGCACTTGAAATGCACGTTGATTTTGATGAAGGCCATGCGGCGGGAATAATTGATTTTCAGGAAGTCGAATTGCTGATTTAAAAGCTTTGATTTTTGTTCATAAAAAAAGAAACCGGAAGCAACGCTTCCGGCTTCTGAAAATACCTATAATAATACCTGCCGTTTCCTGCAGATATACAGCACCATTACACTTGTGCTAGAAAACCAGTCCCTGGTCCAGCATTGAGTCTGCAACCTTTTTGAACGCGGCTATATTCGCACCGTTTACATAGTTTCCGGCAGTACCGAATTCTTCAGCAGCTGTTGCACAATCGTGATGAATATTAATCATAATTGTATGGAGTTTGGCATCGACTTCCTCGCGTGTCCATTTGAGTCTCATGCTGTTCTGGGACATTTCAAGACCGGAGGTTGCAACACCGCCGGCGTTAGCAGCCTTTCCGGGACCGAAGGGTATTTTATTTCCCAGAAAAACTTCAACGGCTTCAGGTGTTGAAGGCATGTTTGCACCTTCTGCGACACAGATACATCCGTTTTTAACAAGATCCTGTGCTTCCTCTCCTGAAATCTCATTCTGTGTTGCACACGGCAGGGCGACGTCAGCCTTGGTAAGACCCCACGGCCTTTTAGCGTCGTAATATGGTACTCCGAATTCATCAGCATATTCCCTGATTCTTCCTCGCCTGTTGTTCTTCAGATCCATCATGAACTCCCAGCGGTCGCCGGAAATGCCGTTTTCATCTATAACGGTTCCTGCGCTGTCGGACATGGAAATTACCTTTCCTCCGAGTTCATTTATCTTCTGGGCTGCAAACTGTGCGACATTTCCGGATCCTGAAAGCATTACTCTCTTGCCGTCAAAGCTGCTTTTATTTGCCTTAAGCATTTCTTCCGCAAAATAAACTGCACCGTAACCGGTAGCTTCGGGTCTGATCAGCGAACCGCCCCAGTTAAGGCCTTTGCCGGTAAGAACGCCTTCGAATTTATTGACAATCCGCTTGTACTGGCCGAACATGTATCCTATCTCGCGTCCGCCGACGCCTATGTCACCGGCAGGTACGTCAGTGTCAGCTCCGATATGTCTATATAATTCTGTCATAAGGCTCTGGCAGAACCTCATTACTTCAGAATCGCTTTTTCCTTTGGGATCAAAATCTGAACCGCCTTTTCCGCCGCCCATAGGGAGTCCGGTAAGACTGTTTTTAAAAATCTGTTCAAAACCGAGGAATTTCAGAATCCCCTGGTTTACGGAAGGATGAAATCTCATACCTCCCTTATAAGGTCCAAGTGCTGAGTTAAATTCAATTCTGTAGCCGGAATTAACATGAATGTTGCCTTTGTCGTCCTGCCATGGAACTTTAAATGAAACAACTCTTTCCGGTTCAACAATTCTTTCCAGAATATTTGCAGCTTTATATCTTGGTTCTCTTTCTACCACTGGAGTTAAAGACTCAAGTACTTCCTCCGCTGCCTGAAGAAATTCTTTTTCCCAGTAATATTTTTTCTTTAGATTTTCGAGCACACCTGTAACATATTCATTCATCTGATACCTCCATTGCGCTTTTAGCGCAAACATTTGTAAGTCAAATATAGTTTACGCAAATACCGTTGTCAAGAAATAGTTTCAAATTTCACAATAAACTTATGGTAACACCTCACTTACATATCACTGACTTCCTGTTCTTCCCATCCATAATAACTTTAAACGGCTCTTCACTCACAATATGTGTGAAGTAATCATAGTTTGTTGCGCCATTTCTGCATTTAATGTGACTCCAATCAATAAATGACTGTTTTTTCTTTTTGTAAGGCACATTAAAATAGCCGATATTCATTGCAACGACATTATGAAAGAAATGAGTGCCCTGTGAAGGTTCAATTTCATAATCTTCAAGACCTACTTCTACTATGATTTTCGCCTTGCTTATCTGCGACCAAATTACCGGGATACCGAGAAACCTGTCACGGGTACCCCACCGGCCCGGACCAATAAGAATATATTCACGATTCAGCTCTTTCATCATCGTATTAAGCTTATCAATTTCAGAACACATTTCCTGTGTCCTCGTTTTATCAAATTTCTCAGGATCAATAAAAATTATGTCATAAATATCATCAATCGTACCGTTCCCTAAACCTTCTTCCGTATACAACAGCATATCTTCTTCACTAAGACTCTTGATGTCTACTAACGATTCTTCAAAATTTACCGTCATCGGCCTGACCTGCAGCATATAGAAAGTTGGTCTGATATTTTCGTTTTCATTCTTTGTCAGGTCCACCGCAAATTCGATTTCCACGGGGATACCGAGGGCAATCTGGGCCATGGCAAGAATTTCCTTCACGATTGATGATAGAGGAAAATACTCGTATTTAAGAATATTTGCGAAATTTATTATCCTCGGTCCCGGACTGCCTATACCGTCTATTATCCGGTGGTTGTCAGGATCCCATACCGATGCAAGGTGGTACAAATTTTTATGCTTTTCAGCTTTAAACATCCTGAGTTTTACAAGGGTTTCAAACTCTCCTTTCAGGATGTCAAAGTCTTTGCGGCTCAAATCTACAGCATAAAAATCAGTTTGGGTTGAATTAATAACATCCGCATCAGACAGGTAATTTACTGTCGGATATTCGGGGCAGAATCTGAAATTTCGTTCCCCCTCCACCACTGACTGTCCCAGTCCGACCGCAATCGATGCCACCCCGTCCTGGTTTTTCATATTTCCTATCGGGTAGTAATTATATGATTGTGCAACACCTGAAAAATGGGGGTAATAGTAATCCTCATAACGCTGACCTACAATCTCCTGAATTACAACTGCCATACTCTCTTCTTCGATAATGTAATTGAGATTTTCTATATACCTCCGGGTATCGTTAAGGAAAACTGATGAATACACAAGTTTTACTGCCGTAACGAGCTGCTCAAGACGTTCTTTTATATCATCAGCATTATTGGGAAGCATGTAGGTCTGGTAAACGCCGGCGAACGGCTGTGACTGGGAATCTTCAAGCAGACCGGAAGATCTGACCGCAACAGGAACTTTGACCTCTTCAAGATAGATCTGCAGTTTGGCAACCACATTTTCAGAAAGGACCCCGCCTATAAATCTTTTTTTTATCACATCGTCGTCATCACAGTTTCTAAGTTCAAACAGGTTGTTGTCGTCGACAAATTCACTGAAACAGGTTGTTCCAATTATCGTTGTCTGCGGGATTTTCACCCTTACATCACGGAACATCGATTCAAACTCGGTTGTGACCAGAAATGAATTGAAAAAGGCCAGTCCGCGGCCTTTCCCGCCCAGAGACCCGCTTCCAATCCTGGTTATTACCCCGTCATGCGTTATCGTTTCTCGGTTAACCGTTACAATCTTGCCGCGGTTCCTCATTCGCCTTAAATTACGGAACTGATCAATCAGGTAAGCTTTATAGGCCTCATAGGTATCAAAATCTTCCACTTCAACAGGTCTGACCTTTTTTGCAAGCTGCATCTCTCCGTGAGCTATAAGCCAGGATGAAAAATCCTTCTGTCTCGTATGCCGAAGTATTACATCCATCGGCAGCGTGGGAATTATGTTCTCAAAATCCGACAGTGTTTTTGCCCTTGCTATTTCATTCCCTCTTTCGTCCCTGAATACGAGGTCTCCAAAACCAAGATTCTCTATAATAAAATTCCGTAAATCCTTCAGAAGAAATTGCGACTGTTTATGAAAAAAGGTAACGCCAAGCTCCTCGGCCTTTCTTCTGTTACTGAGAAGTGAGGACTGCAGAATACATGCGAGGTCAGGATCTTCAGTTTTTATCATTTTAAGAAATTTTACGCCTGCCTCACCGTCAAGCTGCTGTTCATGATAAAATTCCATATCCGACATAACGCACAGCAGGTGCTCCCTGTACTTATTATATATCTCCAGGCCTTCTTCATAACTGCTTGCAACAAGAACTTTGGGTCTGGTTCTCATTCGATTGTATTTCTGGTTGTCGTTAAGTTCTTCAGAGATCAGCCTTTGGGTTTGCTCCATAATTTCCGTATATAGAAGCGGCAGATAAATCGAAATAAAGTTTATAGAATCTTCAACCAGCAGAATTACCTTTACAAGCCCGTTTTCCGTATCATAGGGAGCATTTTTTTTATCTTCTATATATTTGATTATTACAAGAATAAGCTTTGAATCACCGTTCCACAGGAAAATATTCTCAATAAATTCGAGCCTGTCACGGTTTCTGTTTATTATCGCAATATCAGATTTTACAGTCAGCATCAGGATGATTGGAATTTCGCTGTTAACCTCTTTGATTTTACGCGACAATTCAAACGTATTATCTTCACCGGTCCGCATCGTTGTAATTACAAGATCGAAATGCCTGTTTGCAAGCAGTTCAAGCGCGTCTTCACCAGTCGGAACCGAAGTAATCCTCGGAACAGTCGTAAGATTCAGCTGGTGGTATTCCCCTACAATCTGTTCGGACAGCAGCGCATCATGCTCGAATATATATGCATCGTAGAATGTCGATATAAGCAGAATCTCTTTAACCCTAAACTGCATAAGGTTGTGAAAATTATCTTCACCATATTTGAATTTTTCATAATAGTAGCGCAGTTCTTTAAACTTCATTTAAGCTCCCGGTAAGTACAAAACTTGGTTTTACTAACAGGTTAATCTGCAAGCACGAACTCGTCAAGCTTCATATTTATACCGATCGAACCCATATTTTTATTTGCAATATGCTTTTTTATCTGTTAATATTAAATAAATGTTAAGGCAAACATTTCAATTTCAGGGGGATTAATATTATGTCAGTTTACGAATGCAGTCTTGAAAGAATGACTGATAAAATTAAAACGATGAGCAAATTCGGCGATGCAGGACACGGTGGTATTACAAGGTATACGTTGTCACCTGCCGATTTACAGGCACGCGAAGAATTCACAAAAAGAATGAAAGCAATCGGAGCTTTAATCGAAATCGATGATGTAGCGAATGTTTATGCAACTCTTCCCGGCAGTGATCCTGATGCTAAAAGAATTGTTATGGCCTCCCACTCTGATTCCGTTAAAAACGGCGGTAATTACGACGGCATTCTCGGCGTAATGTCGGCCATGGAGGTTCTTGAGACAGTAGCCGAGAAGAATATACCGCACAAACATCCTCTCACAGCGATGATCTGGACTAACGAAGAAGGTTCACTTTACCCGCCTGCAATGATGGTTTCAGGAATTGTCTGTTATGATTACCTTCCCGAAAACATAAAAGGCAAGTTTAAATATGAAGACATGATGAAATCCAAAAGCGTGATTGACTCTTCAGAAACCTTTGGTGCGGCCCTTGACGCTTCCGGTTATAAGGGCGACAAGAAATATCGCCTCAGCCCGGAAAAATACAAGAATATGTTCGAAATCCACATCGAACAGGGACCGATACTTGAAGACGCAGGCAATCATGTCGGCATCGTTGACTGCGTACTCGGAATGTTCAACTACAGATTCAGGTTCTACGGCCAGACGGTACATGCGGGCACATTTCCCATGAATAAACGACAGGACGCCCTTTTTGCAGCCTCACAGGTTATATGCTACCTGCACAGTGAAATCGACAAGCTTGGACATCCGGAACTTGTTTATACAACAGGTGAAATCGTATGCCATCCCAATGTACACACATGTGTTCCAGACTATGTCGATTTCAGCCTCGATTGCAGGCATGAATCCCCTGAATTACGAGAGAAGGTTCTTGGAATAGTTAAAGGCTGCGCAGCCCGGGAATGGGCCGGATGCAGGTGCGAAGTTGAAAAAATGTGGAACAGGGACACTGTTTACTGGGACAAAAAACTCTTTTCCTACGTTCAGGAAGCAGCTGAAGAATCAGGAATCTCTCACCAGGTACTGCATTCCGGTGCAGGTCATGATGCCCAGTTTGTTGCTTACATGCTGCCTACAACAATGATTTTTGTTCAGTCCAAAGACGGACTTTCACATTGCGAACCCGAGTATTCCACACCGGAACACTGTACCGAAGGAGCTACTATTCTGCTGAACGCAGTGCTTAAGGCTGATGCTGAATAAAAAAAGGAGTTACGTATGAATTTAAGTGAATTACGGGTAGACGGAGCCAGGCTTCAAAGCACCATTGAAGAATCGGCAAGAATCGGTAAAACCGAAAATAACGGTTTGATTCGGTGTGCCGCAACCGATGAAGACAAGATAGGCCGTGATCTTCTTGTAAAATGGTACAGGGAATGCGGCTGCGAAATCACCATTGATGAAATGGGCAATATTTTCGCAAAACGCCCCGGGAAGAACCCTAAACTCGGTGCAGTCATGACCGGATCTCACTTTGATACTCAGCGTCCCGGCGGAAGATTCGACGGTATTCTCGGCGTACTTGGTGCACTGGAAGTAATGCGTGTAATCAGTGAAAACAACATCCAACTTGAACGTGATCTGATTATTGTCGACTGGACCAATGAAGAAGGCGGCTGGTTCTCGCCGGCCTGCATGGGTTCCGGAGTCTGGGTAGGCAATCATACCAAGGAATGGGCATACGCAAGAAAAGACCGGGACGGCGTCACTGTATTCGGTGAGGAACTCGAAAGAATCGGATACAAGGGCAGCTTCCCATGCAGTCACAAGGAATGGGACATATATGCCGCATTCGAACTTCATATCGAGCAGGGACCGCAGCTGTACAACGAAAAAATTCAGATTGGCGCACCCAAGGGCATACTCTGCCTCCATTGGTATGACATCTGGCTTGAAGGTACAGCCAACCAGGTAGGTCCGACACCGATGATAGGCCGTAACGATGCGCTTCTCGCTTTCTCAGAGATGAATATTGTCGTCAACAAGGTAGCGCACCAGATGGGTAATATGGTCGGAACTGTCGGCGAGATTCAGAATTACCCGAATTCAAGAAATATCATTCCTGACGCCGTTCACTTCACTGTCGACATCCGCTCTTGGGATGACGCTCATGCTGTAAAAGCATGGGAGATGATGAAGAAGGAATTCGAGGTTATAGCCGAAAGACGCGGCTGTCCTATCAGAACTGAAGAAACCTGGAAGGTCGCCCACGCTCCTTTTGATAAGGGGCTTTGGGACAGGGTTGTTGAAACATCGGAAGAACTTGGTTACAGCTGCAAGAGAATGGTCTCAGGCGCCGGACATGACATGAGTGAAGTAAACCAGGTAACCCGCGGAGCAATGATATTCGTTCCGTCAATCAACGGACGTTCACATGTTGAAGTTGAAGACACACCATATGAAGACTGTGAACACGGAGCCAATGTCCTTTTGCATTGCATTCTGAAGACAGCAAACGAGGCATAACCGCTTCACTGCTTTAATACAGCGGCAGCCGGATTGTTAAAGGCTGCCGTTTTTTAAAATACAGACAAAGAGTTGCGGACAGATACCAATAATTAACTTGCAAGAATGCCGGAGAGATAATACTATTAATATAGTAACAGATCGAAAAGAAACCGGAGTATGCTATGGTAATCAGAAGATTCATTTTTGCTTTTATCGTCTTCATGATAATTGCGGCTCCTGTATTCTCAAAGGAACGTGTCGCGGTTCTTGATTTTGAAGCGAAGGATGTTCCTGAATCAGACGCCATGTCGGTTTCCGACCTTTTCCGGTCTGATCTTGTTGTTGTTGGAGCCTATACAGTACTTGAGCGCGGTAATATGCAGTCTATTCTTTCGGAACATCAATTACAAATGAAAGGAATCACAGATGAAGCGTCAGCATCCGAAATCGGGAAACTGCTGTCCGTTAATTATCTGTTTCTTGGAAACCTCAGCAAATTCGGCAGTAATTTTATTCTGGTTATAGATAAAATAAATGTCGAAACCGGCGAGATTGAAAATTCTGTAAAAAAATCGGCGGTTAAAATTGATGATCTTCTTGTACTTTCCTCGGAGGCCGCTGCCGAGATGTCTGAAGGCGCAGGATTCACTGAAAACGGCTCCGACAGGCTTTACAATGCCGAAACACTGACTCAGCTTATAGCCGAAATTAATATTTATCATCTTCTTGAACTGTCTGTTCTTGAAGTTAATACCGCTGAAATGCAGGCGACGGATATTGATCTCAGGCGGCAGATTTACAACAGCCGCAAGCTCGACAATTCAGTTTTATGTATGATTGTAAATGCGTTTACATTCGGAATAGGCGGTAATTTCATGCAGGGGTTTAATGAATACGGCTATATCAGCATCGGGACCACAGCAGCATTTGCCGCGTCCCTGCTGTTCTCAGACAATACAACGCTGAAGATTGTTACGGGAAGCCTTTGGGCAGTAACGTACGGCGGCAGCATTTTATCCCCTTTTATTTATGAGGTAGATTATAATCAGTATCTTAAAGACAGCCTTCTTGTCTATTAATTGATAGAGAAACTTAAAATTTTGGAGCATTATGAATGATTGATCCCACAAAACTCAAGGACTGGGAGATTGCAGAACTCTCAGAAAAAAACATGAAAACAGTCACCGTTCTTGCTGCGGAACTCGGACTTACAGAGATGGAAGTTCTGCCGTACGGTCACTACATCGGCAAGCTTGATTACAAGTCGATTCTTGACAGGCTGCAGGATAAACCTGACGGAAAGTATATCGAAGTAACAGCAATAAATCCTACCCCGCTTGGGGAAGGTAAAACCACAACTACAATGGGACTGGTTCAGGGGCTCGGCAAGATCGGTAAAAAGGTTACCGGAGCCATCAGGCAGCCTTCCGGCGGCCCGACATTCAACATTAAGGGTTCGGCAGCCGGAGGCGGACTTGCTCAGTGCATACCGCTTACCGAGTTCAGCCTCGGCCTTACCGGCGATAATGATGCTATTACAAATGCACATAACCTTGCGATGGTTGCGCTTACCAGCCGGATTCAGCATGAATTCAATTATGATGATGAAACTCTTGCAAAAAGGGGCCTCAAACGTCTTGATATCGATCCGCGCAATCCTGCTGTAGGTTGGGCGATAGATTTTTCGGCACAGGCGCTAAGAGAGATTCTTATCGGCCTCGGCGGCAAGATGGACGGTTTTATGATGAAAAGCGGTTTTCAGATCACTGTTTCGTCTGAAATCATGGCCATCCTTGCAGTTGCCAAAGACCTGAAAGATATGCGTGAGCGCATCGGCAGGATGATTGTAGCCTACAACAAGAAGGGTGAACCGGTTACAACAGCTGATTTAGAGGTTGACGGAGCGATGACTGCTATCATGGCGAAGGCTATTAACCCGAACCTTATGCAGACAATCGAAGGTCAGCCTGTACTCGTACATGCAGGCCCGTTTGCGAACATTGCAATAGGACAGTCATCCATCATTGCAGACAGGCTCGGACTTAAGCTTGCCGATTACCATGTCACAGAGAGCGGTTTCGGAGCCGATATCGGGTTTGAAAAGTTCTGGAACCTTAAATGCAGGTTTTCGGGGCTTACACCGAACTGTTCTGTAATTGTTTGTACTGTACGGGCCCTTAAAATGCACGGAGGGGGGCCCAGGGTTGTACCCGGCAAGCCGCTCGACAAAGCATACACTGAAGAAAATACCGCTCTTGTTGAAAAGGGGCTCGACAACCTTCTTAAACATATCGATACAGTCAGAAAAAGCGGCATCCCGGCGGTTGTATGTATAAATCATTTTTACACAGATACAGACAACGAAATCGAGACTATTAAAAAGGCATGCAGAGACGCAGGCGCCAGGGTTGCAGTTTCCCGTCATTGGGAAAAAGGCGGAGAAGGTGCGGTAGAACTGGCAGAAGCCGTTGTCGAAGCATGTAATGAAAAACCTGACTTTAAATTCCTTTACTCGGATGATATGCCGCTCGAAAAAAGGATAGCGTTAATCGCAAAAGAGGTTTACGGTGCCGACGGCGTCAGTTACACACCGGATGCCAGGAAAAAGCTTGATACCATCTCAGCTGACGCTTCATTCGCAGGAATGGGCACATGCATGGTAAAAACGCATCTTAGCCTCTCTCACGATCCGACTCTTAAGGGAAGACCTACAGGATGGACACTGCCGATTAGAGACATCCTTGTGTACCAGGGGGCGGGATTTGTAGTCCCGGTAGCCGGTGATATTAAACTGATGCCTGGAACAGCGTCGGACCCTGCTTACAGGCGTGTGGATGTCGACACTGAAACCGGAAAGGTGAAAGGGCTTTTTTAATTATTCCAGATTTGCCTGACTTCCATAAAGGGAGTCGGGCTTTTTTTCAACAATCAGCCTGGAATAATTTTTTCACTCAATGCCGATTAAACATAACTTAAATAGACTTTTTATCGATTGTGTCGCATAATGCTATGCATGAGAAAGCTGCTAATATTTGTCCTGTTTTTATCAATTTCAGTTTCCGGTCTTTTTTCAGAAAATATTCTTGGCTCACCATCCGAACTGCTGCTGCTCGAAGGATTCAAGATATACAGCTCTGACTATTCTCCCGGAAGTCTTATTGATGAGGCGTATTCAGGCTGGGAAACCTGGAACGGTGCAGATTTCACTGATTCCGAGGCTAAACCCGGCAGGATGATAACCCTTAAAACCGATTTTACCCTTGATAAATCAGTCAGGGGAACACCTCTCGGTATTTACATCGGGCCGTCCCCATACCCCTGCAGAATATTTATTAATGGCTATAACGTATATAAATCCGGCCAGTACGGAAAAACCTGGATCGCCGGGGCCTTCGTATCGGCTGTATTCCTGCTCCCAGAGAAGGCGCTGAATTTCGGAACCGAATCAAACATTCTTACTATAGAGATTGTTCCGAATGGTTTCAGCGAACCGTTCCCCGACATGAAGCTTACAAACCAGAGAGAGGCAGCCCGCCTGGCATTCTGGAGGAACTTTTTCAGTGTTTACCTTATAAGAGCAACCAGCTTCATGGGTGTTTTTCTTGCTGCTTATTATCTTCTGCTCTTTTTCTCTTCCGGACGTCGGGACAAAAGATTTTTATATTTTTCTATTCTTTGTATTTCTTTCTTTATCTCATACCTCGAAATCAGTTTTGCTACCGATGCCATTAATGACCTCATGATAAAAAAACTCAGTAAAATTGGTTTTACGCTTTTATTAATTTTCCTGACGACATTCGTTATTGAATTTACGCAATTAAAGAAAATACGGATTCCCGGCCGCGCGGCTGTAACTGTTCCCGGTGCAGTTTTTATTGTTCTGCTTCTCCTGGACTCTTCACATGCAGAAATAGATTCCACCTTAGGGATTATGCTCACCTACTTTTTTCCTGTAATCATACTTCTGAACCTTGTGATAATAGTTTACGCTGCACTTAAATACCGGACTCCCGACAACTTCGTGCTTCTGCTGGCATTAATCGGAGCTATAGTCTGCGCGCTCGTCGATATATTCCATATTCTTTTTTCTTCAATTCCTTACACATACATAACTCCGTACGGGTTTCTTCTTATAATATTTGCACTTTTCATTATCCTTACATTTGAGCAGCTCAGGGTTTCCGCCCAGAACAACAAACAGGCAATTGTCCTTGCTGAAAAAAACCGTATACAGAAGGAAATGATTGACGGGATATCCAGTTTGTCGGAATTCCTCGAAGAATCCGGACACAACCTGAATCTGAAAATAGCCGAATCTTCACGAATCATAGAGGAGAATTCCTCGGCTAACGCCAATATGAATATTAAAATACGTGAACAGATCGACTCAATCGAAAAGACGCTTCCTGTAATTAAAAAAAATCTCGGTGAATCCGCTGAACGAATTTTTTCAGCACTCACAAACCAGAATGCTTATGCAGACGAGATCAGTGAAACTCTATCGGGGATCATAAATAAAATGCATTCTTCACAGTCGGTTCTTGAAGAGACCGGAGCCGCCGCAGATACGCTTAATAATATTGCCAAAAATAACCGTACCGTAATTGAAGAGTCATCCAAAGCACTCAAAGAGATCCATACACATTCAAAAACAATCCATGATGTTCTTGCCGGCATCGGCGACATTTCATCCAGAACTGATCTGCTTGCTATGAACGCATCAATTGAAGCGGCGCACGCCGGTGAAGCAGGTAAAGGCTTTGCTGTCGTAGCCGGTGAAGTGCGTAAACTTTCAGAACAGTCCCGAAAACAGATTGCCGAGAGCAATACCAAGCTCGAAGGGATGGAAACTGCTATAAACCGAAATACTGAATTATCGAACAAGGTCTATGACGGACTTCACTCCATCATAGAAGAAGCTGTCCGCAGCTCTGAAATGATGAAGAAAACAAGAAGCGAGGTCGAACTTCAGTTAACCGATACCGGCGAGCTGCTCGCATCAGTTCACAGTCTTATCGATGATACAGTTACAATCAAGGGACTCTCTGAAGAAAACAGACTTGTTAACAGTGAAGTTCAGCAGTTTCTGGAAAACTACCGTACTACCTTGCTTGGATTTTCCGATCTTATATCAAACCAGGAAAAGCAGATCTTAAATCTAAACGATAATATAAGCCGAATTGAAGACCTTTTCCGCGAAAATCTTAAATCGATCGACAATCTTAAACGGCTGCTGGTACAGCAATAAAGCAGAATTAATATACAGATCTGCGGCTGCGATTATCAGGATTGTGAAATCCTTTTAAACCATACGGCCGCAGATCTATCAGAAAATCATTTTATTCCAAGACTGGATTTAAACGACTTCATTGTATTTTTCATAAGCATAGTAATGGTCATAGGTCCGACCCCGCCGGGAACAGGGGTAATCCACCCTGCCCGTTCGCATGCCGGTTCGAAATCGACATCACCGGAAAGAACAGCTATGGTTTTTCCGGTTTTACTGCTTACTTTTTCACCGATACGGTTTACACCTACATCAATAACACATGCACCAGGTTTGATCCATTCCGGCTTCACAAGCCCGGGAACACCTGCCGCGACAATGAGTATATCAGCGCGCAGGCAGTGGGAAGCAAGGTCTTTTGTTCCGGTATGAACAATTGTAACCGTCGCGTTGGCACCGGCGCCTTTCTGCAGCAGCATATTCGCTATCGGTTTGCCTACGATGTTCGAACGGCCGACAACTACAACCTCGGCTCCGGAGGTTTCTACACCGGAGCGGATAATCATCTCCTGGATAGCGGCCGGAGTGCAGGGAGGGAATTTTACTTCATCACCTCCGAGCATCAGCCTGCCTATGTTCACGGGATGAAACCCGTCTACATCTTTGTCCGGATCGATAGCATTGATTACCTTGGCCTCATCGATATGCTTCGGAAGCGGCAGCTGGACAAGAATTCCGTTTATGCTGTCATCTTTATTGTAGCGGTCAATCAGGTCAAGCAGTTCAGCTTCCGATATGTCCGGGTCCCTGTTATCCTGGATCTCTTTGTAGCCCAGGCTTTGGGCTGTTTTTATCTTCAGCGTCACATAGGACACCGATGCCGGATTTTCACCGATTAGAATTGTAACAAGCCCGGGGACTCTGCCGTATTTAGCTTTAAGTTCTTCAGTTTCGGCCCTGAGTTCCGCGAGTATTTCCTCGCGGATTTCAGTACCTTTTATAAGTCTTGCAGTCATCTAAACACCAAGCGCTTTTTTAAGTTCCTCAACCTGATCCTGTTTCATATTGAAGCAGTGTTCTTCACCGGGGAATTTAACCTCTTTTACTTCATTTATGAAGGATGAAACAGCATCAAGCTGTGCCGTGTACATATCCGCGTAAACCTTTACAAACTTCGGAGTAAATCTTTTAAACAGGCCGACCATGTCATGAAGAACAAGAACCTGACCTGCACAGCTCGGACCTGCTCCGATACCTACAGTCGGGATAGTAAGTTTTTCAGTGATAATGGCTGCAAGCTGCTGGGGTATCGCTTCAAGAATAATAGCGAAAGCTCCGGCATCCTGCATTGCAAGCGCGTCATCGAGAACAGCCTTCGCAGCGTCTATTGACTTTCCCTGCACTTTGAAACCGCCGAGCATTGCAGCAGTCTGCGGGGTAAGACCGATATGAGCGAAAAACGGTATTCCGGCCCTTGTAATTGCGGCTGCAACCTTTGCGTAATCCTGTCCGCCTTCAGCTTTAACTGAGTCGGCACCGCCGTCTTTATAAATTATTCCGGCATTGGCAACGGCCTGCTCGGTTGAAATATTATATGACATGAACGGGAGGTCGCCTACAACATGCGCACGCTTTACAGCACGCATTACGGATTTGGTATGCATTACCATTTCATCCATTGTAACAGGAACGGTATCGTCATACCCCAACTCAACCATTCCGAGGGAATCACCGACAAGAATAATATCGATACCTGCCTGGTCTACAATCAAACCCTGCGGGTATGAATATGCCGTAATCATGGAAATTTTTTCGCCGTCATCCTTCATTTTCTGAAGATCGGCAGATAACAATTTTTTAGTTGCTTCTGGATGTGAACTCATATATATCTCCTTATTAGTGCATTTGAATGCTAATAATATAACCTAAATTTAAATTTCTTGACAGCATTGTTTTGAAAAGTTTTATTTAAATGTTTGCGCAAATATGGTAATATTCTTTAACTTCGGAGGTCTTGAATGAATGTACTTGTAATCAACAGCGGAAGTTCTTCTATAAAATTTCAGTTAATAGATATGGATAAACGCTGTACTCTGGGCAAGGGCCTGATTGAACGTATCGGCATTGACGGGATTCTAAACTTTCAGCCTGAAGGCGGAGAACGCTGCGTCAGGAAGCTTGATATACCCGACCACAAAACCGGGCTTGATTATGCCCTTGAAAGTATTACAGATAAATCATCAGGTATTATCAATAATCTTTCTGAGATCCATGCCGCAGCGCACCGTATCGTGCAGGGCGGAGCTGCAATGACCGGGCCTGTTATTATCACACCCGAACTTCTTAAAGAGTTTGAAAAATACACCCCCCTCGCCCCTCTTCACAATCCAGCCTGCCTGCTGGGTGTCAGTGCAGCACAAGTCCTTCTTCCGGGCATCCCTCATGTTGCTTCATTTGACACAGCCTACTACAGCGGTATGACTGAAGAGGCTTACACCTTTGCGCTTGATTATGACTGTTATGAGAAACTAGGGTACCGCAAGTTCGGTTATCACGGGGCATCTCACCGTTACGTTAATTTGCGGGCCGCAGAATTTCTTGGTGCAGATAAAACAGACTTCAGAACAATCAGCTGCCATATCGGCGGCGGCGTGACTGTTGCGGCATCGATCGACGGCGAAGGCGTCGACACATCACTTGGGTACGGAACCGTCTGCGGGGCACCGATGGGCACAAGGTCCGGAGACGTTGACCCCGAAGTTATTCTTCAGTTGATTTCACGCGACGGCTACACCGCCGAAGAAGTCAAGGAAATGATTTATAAAAAATCCGGATTATTAGGTATAAGCGGTATATCAAGCGACATTCGTGATATACTGCAGGCAATTGAAGACGGTAATGCACGAGCAGAACTGGCTTTAAATATTTTCACCAGGTCTATCCGAAGATTTATCGGTGCACTCAGCACCAGCCTTGACGGGCGTATGGATGCCCTGATATTTACTGCGGGAATCGGTGAAAATTCTGATACTGTGCGTTCGATGATATGTAAAGGACTCGAGATATCAGGAATAAAAATAGATGAAGAACTAAACAGCGGCTGCAGAAATGAAGCGGTAATATCATCTTCTGATTCAGCTGTCAAGATTCTCGTTATTCCGACAAATGAAGAAATGATGATGGCTATTGAAGCCGTTGAAACACTTAACAACAACTGAGGTGATGAAAATGCTTAACTCGATTTGTGATGTACCGGGTATTCTTGTCGGTCACGCGCAAAACACTGAAGGCGGTACAGGCTGTACGGTAATTATAGCGGAGAATACCGCAGTCTGCGGCGTTGATGTAGCGGGCGGAGGACCAGGAACAAGGGAAACTGACGCTCTTAACCCGGTCAATCTTGTCCACGCGGTAAATGCGGTTTACCTCGGAGGCGGAAGCGCCTACGGCCTTGCGGGAGCTGACGGTGTCATGAAATGGTGCGAGGAGAACGGAAAAGGATTTAATGTCGGTGTCGGCATTGTTCCGATTGTTCCGGGCGCAGTCCTTTTTGATCTTCCTATCGCTGATTACAAGGCCCGCCCGGATTCAGCCATGGGATATGAGGCCTGCTGCAGCGCCAACAATGCCGAAAACAGGATGGGAAATATTGGTGCGGGCACCGGTGCGACGATCGGCAAAGCACGCGGTTTCGGAGGCATGATGAAAGGCGGGCTTGGAACTGCAAGCCTTAAAATAGGTGAAATAGTAATCGGTGCAATTGTTGCAGTAAATTGCTTTGGAGATATTATCGATCCATCAACCGGCAGGATAGTCGCAGGGGTACTGCCGGAGGAAGGTACGGATTTTCTCGGTTCGACCTATTATATAAAAAAGGTTCTTGAAAAAGGTATTAACCCGCTTGGCGGCAATACTACAATCGGTGTTATTGCCACCAATGCCAAATTGAACAAATCTGAGGCGACCAAGGTTTCAATGATGGCGCACGACGGGTATGCAAGGGCAATCAACCCGATTCACACTCTGCACGACGGTGATACTATATTCACACTGTCTACAGGAGATCTTCAGGCGGATGTGTCTTCCATAGGAGCACTTGCAGCTGAAGTAATGAGCAGCGCAATACTCGCCGGCGTAAAAGCAGCAGTAAGTGCTTATGGAGTTCAGGGATACGCAGACATGAACAGGAGTGATAAATGAAAATTTCAATTATCGGTGCAGGCGCAATGGGGTCGCTTTTCGGCGGCAAACTTGCTGCTTCAGGAAATGAAGTGGTACTTTACGATATCAACAAGGCACATGTTGATGCGGTGAACAGCAACGGACTCAAAATCGAAACACTCGCCACGGGTGATATTCAGACAGTAAAAGTTAAGGCTTCTTCAGACGCGGCAGATGTCGGCGGTTCGGATATTATGATTGTTTTCGTAAAGTCGACAGCTACAGAAATTGTGGCCAAAAACTTCAAACAGGTTGCCGGTGACAATACCATCGTAGTTACCCTTCAGAACGGCTACGGCAACGAAGAGATACTGAAAAATCATTTCGGCGCGGCTTTCACTGCTGCCGGGGTGACTTCGCAGGGGGCGACCTTTGCAGGTCCCGGGCATATCAAACACGCCGGCAACGGACCCACCCACATCTGTATGTCCGACAAAAACAACGATAAACTTGCGCCCTTTATAAAAGCGCTTAATGAAGCAGGTTTTGAAGCTGACGCTGAAAACAACATTGAAAGCCTCGTATGGAGCAAACTTGTAATCAATGTCGGAATTAATGCTCTTACAGCACTTACCGGCCTTAAAAACGGACAGCTGCTTGATTTTAATGAAACTAAGGCACTGATGAAGGACCTTGTTGATGAAGCGGTTAATGTCTGTAATAAGTCCGGTATTAAACTTACATATGATAATCCGCTTGAAGCTGTTTATTCGGTAGCAGAGAAAACCGGTCCGAACCGTTCATCAATGCTTCAGGATTTTGACCGCGGAAGCGTCACTGAAATCGATTTTATCAACAACGCCATTGTCAGGGCTGCTGAAAAGATTGGGGTTGATACCCCGGTCAACAGAACGGTTGCTCGCATCATTAAGACGATAGATTTAACGAGATAATTTTCCTGCTTATATAAAAATATAAAATTAAATAAAAAACGCCGACAGGGTTTCCCGTCGGCGTTTTTTATAAGCCGGACTATGATAGTGTCCGGCTTTTGTTCCCTATTCCGGAACGATCTTGGCAACAAGAACCTTCTTTCCGCCTTCAATTTCAAAGAGGAAAAGAGGTTTGTCGGCAGGATATCCGCCCTTGTTGGTCCAGCTGTACTGGAGACCTTCAAAGTTCTTTATGTCGTTACAGTAGTCTCTGATCTTGGTTCTTTCTTCAGCAAGCTTCTTCGGGTCACCGGTAACTCCGGTTTCTTCGATAGCTCTTTTGATCATGTAAACTGCATCATAGTAGTTCGGTGAAAGTGAGAAAGGCTCCATACCGTCATGATCATCCTTGAATCCCTGGCGGAAAGCATTCCAGCGCGGAGTGTCAAGAGCAGGATCATTGTAGTTGTAGATCATAATACCGTTGATCTTGTCGCCGCCTGTTGTGTAAAGAGCAGCATCATCAGCGCTGGAGAAAACAAGAATCTTGTTCATGTCCGCCCATCCGCGGTTTTTGAGCTCAATAACAATTTTGGCTACTTTCTCGGCATTACATGCAAAGATGATTCCGTCAGGATTCTGTGCAAGGGCTTTAACAATAAGCGGACCGAAAGCAACTGCGTCCTGGGGTACTTCAACATCATCAAGTACTGTTACACCGGCTTTTTCAAGTCCGATTACATGTGCAGCAGCCATTCCGGGCCATGCGCCGTAATTTTCAACAAACTGTACAACCTTCTTGGTACCGGTTTTTTTCGCCCATGCAGTTACAATCGGCGGAAGCTTTTCGTCTGTCGGGGAGAACCATGAAATTGCCCACGGAAAATATTTTGCGGCATATTCATATGATGTTGTAGCAGTGAAACTGTAAACACCCTCGTCTGCTGCGATAGGTACTGCGGCCATGATTACAGGCTCCGGAACCGGACCCATAACAACAAGTGCATCCTCAACAAGCTTGGACATCTCGACAGTACCCTTTTCAGGACTCATTCCGGTGTCAACGCCGATAACCTTTACGGGTTTTCCTGCAATACCGCCGGCAGCATTGATCTGCTCTGCAGCGAATTCTGCACCCCATTCAAGGTATTCACCGATACTTGCAATCGGGCCGGTAAGACAGTTAAGGAACGGGATTTCCCATTCGTCTACCATTACTTTTGCGCTTTCTTCGGCTTTTTCCATCGCAGGTTTATCAGATGCTTCCTGAGTTCCGCCCGCAAAAATGAATGAAGCTGATACAAGCAGCAACAGCAGGATGGATAGAATTTTTTTCATGTTTTCCTCCAAATAATTTTCAGTACTTAAAGTACCGTTTTAGATCGTAATATTTTATACCTTTTTTTTATTTAGTGACAGCAAACTTTCTAGTTTTTTAACCATCGGTCTGGTAATTATGCCCTCCGGTTTAATAACAAGAACAATAATCAGAAGAACACCATAGATAACAATGTTCCATGATTCCACGGCGTCCGGCAGGATCAGCGGAAACCCCCATAAAATCGGTGCGGCAAGCAGTGCTCCCCATAAGGTGGAATATCCGCCCACAAAAAGCATAGTCATACATACACCTACAATATGAAAAGTGAAGTGATTAGGAGAAATGCTGCGCATAATAAACGCATACATAACACCGGCCATTCCGCCGATACCGCTCGCCCAGGTCTGCAGAAACATTCCCATTTTCTTAACATCGACGCCGAACGAAACAGCAAGGTCCTTATCAATAAAAATCGCTGAAGAAGCGCGTCCGAGGCGGGAATGATCAAATCTCGAAATAAGAAAACCCGTAATAAGAACAAGCGCGTATACTACTATCAGCAGCAGCGTTCTGTTTGATGCTGAAGAACTGAGAACCTTGGGAATGCTGAAAATTCCAAGCGGTCCGCCGAAAGCATCGACATTCTCTATTATTGTTTTTGTGAGGTAAATAAATGTAAAACCTACAATAACAACTGCAAAACAAGGAGCGTCCCCTATCGCAAAGGAAACAAGAAATCCTATCAGCGCGCCGAGCAGGGTCCCCGCAATAAGCACAAGCCAGAACGGCCATGCAAAAGTAATTGCCATAAGCGCCGCAAAATACGCTGAAATCGCCATATTAGCAATTGTCATAAAATGGAGCTGTCCGATTCGGTACGGAATGTAGATAGACCAGCTCATGAGAATATAGATCGCTGTTATAGCAAGAAAATAAAATAAAGTTAAAGACACACTTTCCTCCCGGCCTATAGCTTTGAACCGAAAACCCCTTTGGGTTTCGCCAGAATTACTACCAGCATTACAATGAAGGCAATAGCATTCGACCACGATCCGGCCATATAGCCCTGAATTATCGCCTCAAGGATACCAAGCAGAAGACCGATTATAAGACCGCCTGTCAGGTTTCCGAGACCCGCAATAATCGATACGGCAAGCACCTTATGTCCAAGCTGGTCACCAAGGCCCGCAGATGCTGAGCCCAGAAGTATGGCCATCAGTACTGCAGTCACTCCGCCGATAAACCCTGTCAGAGCGTAACTCTGAAAGCCGGTTCGCAGAAGCGGAATACCAACGAGCTTTGCTCCGTTCGGATCTTCTGCAATAGCGCGGAATGCACGGCCTGACCTGGTTTTGTAAAGCAGCCAGAAAAGTCCGAGAACGAATATTACGCCTATTACAAGAGTGAGCACCTGCCCTCTCGAAATACTTACTAGTCCGATACTCACAATCGCGCCCTTGTCATTCCCTGTAAGAGCGTCGGGAAAGGCAATGGGAAAACCCTGGTTGAATGTATGGGACAGAATATCAGTGATGATCATTCCCATTCCCATCGAAATTACCATGGTCGCATTTATGTCGACCGATCCCCGTTTTTTCATAATATGCTGGAACATCGGTGCGGTAATCGCATTGACAGCTATAGCCGACAGGATTCCTGCCGCGATGCCCAAAGCCACGCTTCCGGTAAGCTTCATAACAAACCATGAAATATACATTGAAAATACAACTACAACCGGAAAAGAAAAATGAATAATCATTGCGACAAGAAGAAGAAGATTGAATCCAGTCACAAGAAGAACATAAATACTTCCGATTGATAATCCGTTAAAAATCTGAGCAATTAATACTTCCATCAGCTATGCTCCCAGGTATGCTTCGCGGACAGATTCATCGTTCAGAAGTTCATCTGAAGTTCCGCTTTTAATAATTTTGCCGGTCTCAAGGACATACCCCCGGTGGGCAATTTTGAGAGCCTTATATACATTCTGCTCTGAAAGCAGAATCGAATATCCTTCTTTATTAAGGTTAACCAATATTTCAAAAATATCGTTAACAATAATTGGCGCAAGACCAATTGACGGTTCATCGACCATAATCATATCCGGTGCAGACATAAGCGCCCTTGCGATTGCAAGCATCTGCCGCTCGCCGCCGCTCAGTGTTCCGGCAATCTGCGTCCTTCGTTCTCCGAGGACAGGGAAAGAGTCGAATACAAGCTCCAGCTTGCTCGCTGAATCTTTAAGATTGTGATGAGCACCGAGAAGCAGGTTGTCCATTACCGTCATCGACGAAAATACTCCTCGCCCCTCAGGAACGAGGTACATGCCGTTGCGAACATTCCTGTCAACAGGATTTCCTGATGTCAGCTTGTCCTTGAACCGGATTTCACCTCCGGACGGAACATTAGCCCCGAGAACAGTTTCCATTATGGTTGTCTTTCCGGCTCCGTTGGCTCCGACCAGAACAACTATTTCACCCTGCCCGACATCAAGACTAACACCCTTCAAAGCATTTACGTGACCGTAATTTACTTTCAGATCTTTAATACTCAGTATATTATTCCGTTCCAAGGTATGCCTCCAGTACTCTCGGATCCTTCTGAACTTCTGCAGGCGTACCTTCAAAAATATTATCGCCGAAATTCAGCACCGTTACCATCTCGGCTACATTCATAAGCATTTTCATATCATGACTTACCACGACCGGAGAAATACCCATACTTTTAATCTTCTTGATCAGCTCACCTACCTGATCCGTCTCAATAGGTCCCATTCCTGACGCAGGCTCATCAAGCAGAAGCATCTTGGGTTTAGAAACGACCGCCCTTGCAATCTGAACGAACTGCCGCTCAGCCCATACAAGATCGTACGCCCACCTGTCGGCTGATTTCTCGAGGTCAAGAAGCTCGAGGATCTCCATAGCTTTATCCTTAAGAACGGACTCTTTTTTTGATTCTTTCAGCGGAACTCTGAAAAATGTATCCGCTATATCATTACGTCCATAATCAAAAATTCCGCTCATAACGTTCTCTACAACAGTAAGTGAAGGCACAAGCTTCCCTTGCTGAAAAGTCCTGCGGATTCCGAGATTTGATATCTCATGAGCTTTTTTCCCGGTTATTTCAACGTCATCCAGGTAAATATTACCCGAAGTTACCTCGAGCAGTCCTGTAATACAGTTGAACATAGTTGTCTTGCCGGAACCGTTTGGTCCTATTATTCCATGAACCCGGCCGTCGGCTATGTCGAAGCTGACATTCTTCAGCGCTTTTAGTCCGCCGAAATGTTTACTGACACCTTTTATTGAAAGCATTCTATATCCTTTGGATTATCTGTTTTCCTTCATTTAATAATTGGATATGATTGTAAAATGAAGGATAACTAAAGTCAATAAAAAGTACAAATTATAATATGATTGTATTACAATACTATCAGTAATTGTGATTCGGAGAATTTTACAGGAGTTTTTATATGATTAGCGATTTCAAGGAACTTGAAAAACTGGCGGTTACGAATGTATCCAAAAAGGTAGTACTGGCTATGGCAGAAGAAGCTGACGCACTTGATGCTGTTGCAAAGGCATCAGCGGCAGGTATTATAAACCCGGTGCTTGTTGGGAATATTGATGCAATAAAAAGGACTGCAGATGAAATCGGTGTCGACATCACTGATTTCGAACTTGTACCGGCTGAAGGTGAATATGAATGTGCCGCAAAGGCGGTTGCCCTTATCAGGGACGGCAGCGGAGACTGCCTGATGAAAGGAAAGACAGCTACATCCACCATTATGAAAGCCGTTCTTGATAAAGAGACAGGCCTAAGAGGTTCCGGAGTTCTATCGCACATTGCAGTCATTAATCCTCCCACCTATCACAAACTTTTAATTACAACCGACTCGGCGCTTAACATCGCGCCCGAACTCAAAGACAAGATTGCAATAATCGAGAATGCTCTTACGGTTGCCAGAAAATTAGGTATTGAAACTCCTAAGGTTGCAGTAGTCGGGGCTGTCGAAAAAGTAAACACGGCAATGCCTGCGACCCTCGATGCGGCAATCCTGTCAAAAATGTCGGACAGGCACCAGATTAAAAACTGCATAATTGACGGTCCATTCGCTCTTGACAATGCAATTTCTCAAAAAAGTTGTGAAATTAAGGGGATCGAATCCGAAGTCGGAGGCGATGCCGACATCATCCTGTTCCCGGATATCGAAGCGGCAAATGTATTCTATAAATCGCTTGCCTACCTGACCGACTACCCGATGGCAGGCCTGATAGCCGGCGCTTCCGTACCTATAATCCTGACTTCACGCAGCGATACGGATATGATTAAGTACTACTCAATACTGGCGGCGGTATCGCTGGTTTAGGAGCCGCTGAATCGTTGAATGCAGGTTCAGATAGGCGGTCTATAAAAAAGCCTGCTTCCGCAGGCTTTTCTGATTTTATTAATCCTTGTAGTAAGTTACCGTAAGATTTGGCGCAGTTCCGCCATAAAAATCCAATAAGTAATCAAACGTAGCTGCAGAATCATTGAATGGATACAACCTTAAACCATAATTTCCATAAGCACCGCTAGCCCATAAGCTGACAATTTGTGTAACATCCTGAACGAACTCTGTCTGGGTAGATGACGGCGGGTATGTCACAATACTGTAGTTCGAATTAATAGCTCCGGCGGCACTGACATTGTCCCATGTTTCACCGCTCCACGCATAAATCATCATTTGTATTTCCATATGACCCATTGTAGCGTCAACTGTATCTGTAGTCGTCAATGTTAATGATGCAGATGTTACTTTAAAATCAGATGAACTGATATCATTCAGATTAAATGTTATAAAACCTATAGCCTGAAGAATGCTGGCCATATCTTCAGATACTACGATAGGATCTGACTGAGTACCGGAAGGATTGAAAATACTTCCTGATTCAGATGCGGACAGGGTGACTGTATCAGTTACAATCAAGGAAGTACTTACCGGTCCCACAAAGTAATAATTCTCCGAGTTATAAAGCGCCCCGTCTGTTGCTTCATAGTACAGCTGCTCATCTGAACTTAGATCCGTCCACTTCGGGCCGTATGAAAAAATCGAATAATAGACACGGTAGCCTCTCGGGTAACCATCTGCGTCGACACTGCCGTCATCAGAAGAAACGCTGCCCTGTGCCAGGGTTACGACGTCACCGTCCCATACCGAAACCGGAGCTGAACCGGCCTTCCTGACCAGAACATAGCCCTCCAGACTGCCGTCACCGCCGTCACCGTCAGCCCATGCAAGCTGCACAATCCGGTTCGACGGATTATCCTCATTCAGCGTTGCAGTAAAATCAACTGCAGCGGGTATCGGGTTTTCCGTATCGTTTGGA
>QKCC01000183.1 GCA_003245835.1 Spirochaetales bacterium
AATAATTCTATGGATATCCGCAATGTCCTTCGGTGCCGGCGGGGCATGATTGATTACAAGGTCGAAAGGAACGTATTCCATGTCCATATATTTTCGTTTTTCATGCGAGAGGAATCCCATCCTGAAAAGCGACTCGGACAACTCGATGTGCGGGCCTCCGTACCGGAATATTATGTTTCTGGCCCCCTTAAGAAATCTTTCGGCGTTCAGACCCATGGTGACCGGTTCTTCGTGCGAATGGTCTACCATCCGGACAGCCCTGCCAACCCCGGGAAATTCCATCATAACGGGATTGGCAAACTGCGAGGTATAAACGTGTGCGCCGTTTTCAAAGCGGATCGGCACCTCGGCCATATCGGCAAACGCTACCTCCGGCGACCACCAGAACGGGACGAACTCCCTTGACCAGACTCCCTCGTATACATTTATTTCGACGGTATCAACGCTGTCGAATTTTTCTGCGGCCTCACGGACCGCTACATTTGCCAGCCCCGGCGCAGACCCTGTGTTGGTGAGCGCCAGCACTCCGGCCTTTCTGAACCGGCTGTTCATTTCGCTGAACATATACCTTGTCGATTCTATGGGATCCATTCCGGCAATCTCTGTCATACATAGGTCCTGGTAATGTGCTCCTGTAATTACGGCGGCCTCCATTACATTCAAATTGAATCTTATCGGCAGTCCGTTGAAGATTAAATCTGCCCCTTTTGCTGATTTAACAATATCGTCAATATTGCCGGCATCAACCCTGACAGCATGAGCTTTTTTCAGTCCTGACGCGAGTTTTTCAGCCGCATCCAAATCGCAGTCTGCGCAGATAATTTCCGAAACCGCAGGTTCTTTGTCCAGAAGTCTTGCGGCGGCACTTCCCTGGGCGCCGGTACCCAGAATCATAATACATTTCATATTCCTTCCTTAAAAATTGGGGTTCTTGATTTTTGCGGAGAGGTTTGAGTATTGCGGTATTAGCAGTGATACGCTGAAACAACTCCGCGCATAACGGATATTCTTCCGATATGAACAGTCGAGTTAATTTTACAGTTTCTCACCTCCAAAACCCCCGGGTTATCGGGCCGGCCGATTTGCGGACAATTTTCTGCTTGGACGAATGGTACTATAAAAACATCATACCTGCAAGGAATATACCCGAAAACAGCCGGATGCCGGACAGTTACGGTTTTATCTAATAAAAATTTATTTTGTCTTTGAAGAATGGTAAAATACCGGAAGATGTAATACCGCTTTTAGTATAGGGATGGACTGAGTGAATATTGAAAGAAATTATAAACTGAACCTTCGGAAGAGTATTGCTGAAGAACTGCTGCTGTATTCCGGTCAATTCGGCCTGTTTTATATTGTAATGCAGTTTATTATTGAGCGGAGGGATTTTTTCCATGATACAGGGCACGTTGTCCTTCTGACCGTATTGATTGTTCAGGCAGTTCTGCTGGGGCGCTTCGGAGGCAGACCGGGATACCGGATCCTGCTGGCCTTCCTTGTTCCCGTTGTATACAGCATTTTTGAATATGCCGAAGGAATTTCTGATTTTCTCAATACGGCGCATCTCGGCTTCTGGCTGTATGCAGCCTGTTCTTCTTTATTGATGGTACTGAGGCTGAGGAATAAAATTGCATTGAAGAGATTTGCCGAAATAACGCTTGTATTTATGAATGTCCTTATCTTCCTGTTTCTGTATTTTTATTTTGATACCTGGAAAGAGATCCGCGATCCGGGAGAACTTGTAATTTCAAGAATATTTACCCATCTCAAACCATTTCTTGACGATCCCACACACTGGTTCGTAATAATAGGCGGAATATTTTTGGCATCGACAATTGCGTATGATCGTAATGATATTACCCGGCTCAAAGACAGAATCAATGGTTTATTCGGAAAATATGTCGATGAAAATATCCGTGACATGATAATTCAGAAAGGGGAATATTCAGCACGCAGGAAAAATCTGTGTATTCTTTTTTCAGACATCAAAAGCTTCACCAACATGTGTGAATTGCACGATGCGGGCAGTATCGGCAATATGCTTAATCTCTATTTTGAATACTGGAATACTATAGTCAGGAAAAACCATGGTACCGTTGATAAATACATAGGCGACGCGATTATGGTTATTTTCGGTCTTGAAAATCATGCAGACGCATGTGATTCGGCAGCCGGCTGTGCATTCGAAGCGCAAGCCGGCTTTAAAACCCTGCAGAGAGAACTGGCTCAAAAAAGCCTGCCGGTACCTTCGGGATTTGGAATAGGCTGCCACTACGGTGAGTTGATTATCGGAGATATCGGAAGCAGCGAAAGAAAGAATTTTACTGTCGTTGGTGATACAGTGAATATTGCATCGAGGCTTGAGTCCGCAACACGAAATGTGGATAATGATATCATCATCTCTGCCGGAATGTATGAGCATCTGAATACGGACAACAAAGGCAGGTTTAATTATATCGGTAAGGTAGAGTTAAAAGGGAAGAGTGAGCCGTTGGGAATCTGGGGGAATAAATAAGACCCTCAGCGGGGTTAACCCTTTTTTCAGCAGATACCGAAAAGCCTGCGGGAGTTTTACTTGAACAGAATTAATCTAAAGCATGCATCATTTTATACTTCGGCAGTTCTTGTGGTTGCAGTCCTTGCACTGCTGTTTCCCGGGGGTATCGAGAACAGCAGTTTCGCATCGCTTTTACAGCGCATTTTCTTCGCCGTACCCTTACTGTTCGCCGCAGCCGCATTTCTTGCCTACAGGATATCTGAAACCGAAATTGTACTGATTTCATTGTCGTTCCTTGCCGTTTCATTGTCTGATTCCGTTCTTCGATTGATTTCTTCTTCGGGAAATTTTTCTGCGGATTTAACCCTGCGGTTTTTCAGAATCCTTCCGTTTATGAACTCATTTGCGCTCAGCGCAATGTTTCTGCTTCCTCACCGGCAGTCAGGTTCGGTGCTGACCATCTTTAAAATAATTCTCGCCGTAGCGCCGCTTTCATTCTTCTCTGCACCGGCCCTTTTTGAAGAATTGCTGTTAAGAGATTTTCTTTTTGATGCCTACAGTGTTCCCTGGCCCGGAGCAGCTGCCGCTTTCTTTCCGCTGGTTTCGATTTTTATATGCAGGAACAGGCAGGCTGCTGCTTTCTCACCAGCGCTGACAGTGACCCTGCTGCTTTTTATGCTTCCATGGATGCTGTCATTAGATAATTTTTTCAAAGACGGCGCCTATTTGACAGCCGGGATGATTATTCTTCATTCGATTTATCGAAGATACTGGGAAAACTCGTACATTGATGAGCTGACCGGGCTGTATAACAGAAGGGCTCTTGAAGACCGTATGCGGAGGCTTGGAAAGAGATATTCGCTCGCGATGGCGGATGTTGATCATTTTAAGAATTTCAATGATACATACGGCCATAATGAAGGAGATAATGTTCTGAGACTTGTTTCCGGCATTCTCAAAAATCATTTCAGATCATCCGTCTACCGCTATGGCGGTGAGGAGTTTTGTGTTGTATTCAGGAAAACCGAGCCTGCGGCAGCTGCCGAAATGATGAATGATGCACGGGAAGAAATCGCCGTCCGCGGCTTTTCTATAAGACGGAGCCAGATCGGGCGGAAAAAATCAGGAAGAAAAACGGCTGCTAAAAATGTAAAAAGAGTAAATCTGACCGTCAGCGCGGGAGTGGCTGCATCGGGTAAAAACCGTACTGATGGTCAGATTGTGCTGCAGAACGCGGACAAGGCCCTGTACAGGGCAAAAGAGAACGGCCGGAACCGGGTTGAAGTCTTCTCCGGCTGAACAGTTTCATAAAAACCTATTCCCACCTGAACAAAATTGAAGCAGTCGTAAGAAACAGCACCGTCATGACTGAGAGTACCGCTAAATGCGGTGCAATGCCGGAAAAACCTGAGCCGTCAATCATGATTGCCCTGGATCCCTCAATAAAATGGGTCAACGGCAGAAACTTTGAAATCTTCTGCATAAAGGCCGGGGCGCCTTCGAGAGAAAAGAAAACCCCTGAAAAAATAATCATCGGAAAGGTCATTATATTCATAAGCCCGTTGGTAAGTTCCTCGCTTTTAAGCCGGGCGGCAAAGATAAGACCGAACGAGATCATGCAGAGGATTGATAAAGCCGTCAGGAGCAGAAGCAGCAGGTAGGATCCGTTCATCATGAAGTGAAAAAATATGTTTGTTCCTCCGAACACAAATACTGATGTTGCGAGGACTATCATAAATCTGCTTGCCATCTGGGCTGAAATAAATGTCAGAGGACTCACCGGGGTCGCCTTCATCCGTTTAAGCACCCCGTTTTTCCTGTACCGGACAAGGACAAAACCTACACCGAACATGCAGCTGAACAGCATATTCATACCGATAATTCCGGGAACAACCCAGTCGACGTACCTGACGGCAGTCCCTTCGATACTCTTTTCTGTAAAACCGGTAAGTTCGTCCGAAACTAGTATCCGCAGCAGTTCTGACGCGGAGGATTCAGTGTTAAGATAGTATTCTTTGGTGTTAAAATCGATCAGCATATCGATCTGATGGCGGCGCAGCTTTTCGACAGGCTCATCGATACCGTTTTGGTAATCAATAATATCTATTGAGTCAGATGTCAAAAGTTCGGATGATGTGCCTGTATTCTCACCTATTGTTCCAATCTTGAAAAGAGTATCGCTGCCGCTTCCGAAGGCAAAGCTGAAACCGACTACAAGCAGGATCGGGAAAAGCAGGTTCCAGAAAAAAGTACCCCTGTCGCGTACAAATTCCATGGTGCGGGCTTTTACGAGGGCTGCAAACTGATTCATCAAAATTCTCCTTAAGTACGTAATGAGCTGCCGGTAAGCTTTAGAAACAGATCCTCAAGATTCGGTTTCTTTATACTGAGGCCTTCAAGGTTGATGCCTGTATCGAGCAGGCTTTTCATCGTAATATCGAGGTTGTTCGTTGATATTTCAATAAAACCGTTTTTTATCTCGGTGCCGTCGGGAAGAATCGAATAGTCGTCTTTGCCTACAGGAACCTTGACCATTGCCCCGTTGAAGTGATTTGAAAGCAGGGTTTCAGGAGTATCTATTTCAAGAAGCTGACCCTGATCAATAATTCCTATCTGATCGCAGAGCACCTCGGCCTCATCCATGTAATGCGTTGTAAGCAGGATCGTCGTTTTCTCAGCCTTGATCCGGCGGATCAGTTCCCAGAAATTACGTCTCGACTGCGGATCCAGCCCGGTTGTAGGCTCGTCAAGAAACAGCATTTCGGGTCTGGGAATTATAGCCAGCCCAAGAAGCATCCTCTGCCGCTGACCGCCCGAAAGCTTCTGGTTGTCGCGGTCAATAATATCAGACAGCGAGCATATTTCGATTATCTCGTCTATATGCCTCGGATTGGGGTAAAGAGCCTGGAAAAGTTTAAGTGTTTCTCTTACTGTAATAAACTCGGGCAGGGCTGTATTCTGAAACTGAATTCCTACCTTCTTCTTGAAATTATTGTCTATCTCCCGGTCACGGAAATAAACCTTTCCCGAGGTAGGACTGAGTATGCCTTCCATCATTTCAATAGTAGTGGTTTTACCGGCTCCGTTCGGCCCCAGAAGCCCGAAGCAGATGCCCTCTTTTATGGAAAAACTGATCCCGTTTACGGCATTTACGCTTCCGAAGGATTTTTTCAGGTTTTCAATTCTCATTAAATCGCTCATATATAGGAAAATACTTTTTTTTATTGTAAAGGACAATATAAATCTGAATTAACAGCGGCAGCAGCAGCTTTTTTCATACTTAAGCACCGC
>QKCC01000224.1 GCA_003245835.1 Spirochaetales bacterium
AAACATCGCTGTAAACTCACCGCTCGGACTTGCAGGCAGCCTCAGCTGCTTCATACTCGGACAGACAATTACGGCAATTGTAATTGATCATTTCGGATTTTTCGGAACAGCCAGACGAAAGCTGACAGTCACAGACGGGCTGAGAGTCGGATGTATTTTAGCCGGTTCACTATTATTGATAAACGCGGGGGCCTGATGATGATAGTAATGATGATATTCGCAGCCCTGGCGAACGGGGTGTTAGTGATGGTAAGCCGGATGCTGAATGCCCGGCTGGGCAGGGAAATCGGTTCGGCAGGCGCATCAGTGTGGAACCACCTTACAGGAACCATTGTGATGCTTGCGGTATTTATTTTTATGGGTGGCAGCGACCTGAATCTGCGGGAAGTTCCCTTTTACGCTTTTACAGGCGGAATAATCGGGGCGGTATATGTTACCTTCTCGAATTTTCTGATACCCAAAATAGGTGCTTCAAAGGCGACAGTGCTGATGCTGGCCGGACAAATCTGTATTGCTACCTTGATTGATTTTTTACGGCATATATTCAAAAACCCGGTTACGGCAGTTGCCGGTATAGTGCTGATCATAACCGGGGTATATTTGGGAGAAAAAAACAAAACTAAAACTGATTGATACAGCGTCCTGCTAACTCATAAATTTTCTTACGATTTTAATGACAGGCTTGTACCAGAAGGGTTCCATTCGCTGCCGCACAGCCTCCATCGAATTTATAATCGGAATGTGCTGCGGACAGAGCGGCTCGCATTTTCTGCACTTTATACAGGCTGAAGCACCCGCTTCCTTGTGCGGGTCCGCCGCCCCTACGCTTGTGATGTACTGCTGCAGCCCCGAAAACCAGCTTACTGCATAAGACATATTGTAGGATGAAAAACATGCCGGTATATTTATACCCTGAGGACATGGCATACAGTAGTTGCAGCCTGTGCAGGGGATTTTATACGATTCCCTGAAAACTTCAACAACCGACTTTATGCCTTCATGTTCGGCGGCAGTTAGCAGCCCCGGCACAGCATCGGCGGCAGCGGCAATATTCTCCTGCAGCTGTTCAGCCTCATTCATACCGGATAATACAACAGTTACCTCCGGCTGGTCCCAGAGCCAGCGCAATGACCATGCGGCAGGCGTAAGCCTGGGATTCAGCTTCTTCAGGATTTCAACCGCCCCGGCCGGCAGTCCCGATGCAAGTTTGCCGCCGAGCAGCGGCTCCATTATGATTACGGCAAGCCCCTTCTCCGCCGCCCGGAGCAGCCCCGCAGTTCCAGCCTGGTAATGTGTGTTTACATAATTGTACTGTATCTGGGTAAAATCCCAGTCATAGGCATCGAGCAGCATACCGAATTCATCATGGCTGCCGTGGTATGAAAAACCGATCTGCCGGATCTGTCCGGACGATTTTTTTTCAGCGATCCATTTCTCAACACCGAGTCCGCAGAGGCGCTTCCATTCAGTCATGTCCGACAGGGCGTGCATCAGAAAATAATCGATATACCCGGTCTGAAGATGCTTAAGCTGCTCGTTGAACAGCCGGTCAAAATCATCATAGGTTCTGCATTTTTTAATCGGAAGCTTTGTAGCAATATAAACAGATTCCCTGAGCTTGTGCTTATTCAGAACTTCACCCAGGGCCTCTTCGCTCCCGAAATACAGGTAAGCGGTATCGAAATAATTTATGCCCTTCTCTACCGCTTCAAGAACCAGCTGTTCGGTTTTAGCCATATCGATCCTGGCGGCAAGGTTCCGCGGAAACCGCATACAGCCGAAGCCGAGAATAGATAATTTATTTTTTGATTTCGGGTCAATACGGTACTGCAATGAAGTGCTCCTTAAAGTTAATTCGTAATTCTGCAGATTTTAACTTATTTGCAGTATCTAATCTATCGGAAGCAATACACCGGCTTCATCAAGTTTGAATGAAAATTCATACCAGGTACATCACTACAGCCGAGATATCCATCAGCATATGTACAGCCATCATCCACGGAAGAATCTCAGGTTTCCTGCGGCAAAGCAGTACAATAACTAACGAGAACGGCAGGAACATTCCAAACCGCCATAAAAGATAAGCAGGTTCAAACAACAGCGGCAGCGCTATATGCTGCAAAGCCAGAAAAAAACCTGTGATGATCGGGGCTGCTGATGAATTTCCAATACGGGACTCCAGCCTCGGAAGGCAGATTAGAATATAGAAAGGAAGCTCAAACAATCCCTGCGTCAATGCCCAAAGTATACCAATTGCCAAAACTCCGGTGTAGGGCCTAAATAGAAAAAAGCTTCCGCCATCCGGGGAGCCGAAGAGCAGTATCGACAGTAAAATATTCGGTGCCATAGCAAGAATTAAGAGCAAAGGAAGACGGAACAGAGTACTGCTCAGTGCACTCTTCTGAAACATCTGAAGGGTTCCGGGACCGAAATACCTTTTTCGGAGAATACGAACCACAGGCGCAGCAATCATGAAATTTACTATCAGACCGTAAATTACCCAGTACCGGCTGCTTTCATTCCATGCTTCATCGGCACCGGTCCTGCGAAGAACCAGAAATGCTGTTCCCTGAACACCCGCAAACAGAAGTAAACGCAGCGAGAGCATCAGAAAAGACATAGTTTTTCCTTAATCATCCTATTCTCAGCTCTCAACCTAAAATATTTTCCGGATTTCAGTTCCGCTGTCTGCAGCTATTTTAACAGTGACGCTGCCGTTTGCCTGTCTGCCGACAATTTTAATCCGGTTTGTACCCGGAAATAGCGGAATTGTTTTTTCTGCATCAGCATTTCCTTCAAAGATAGTCTGAACATATCCGTCAGGATCTACTAGCACCATTTTAAAATCACCGCGGGAGACTATGGAAGAATAAGCAACAACTGCATAACCGGATTCAGGAGAAGTTACCGTCCATAGACTTTGAACGCCTGAAAACCCGCTGTATTTAATAGCCTGTTCAGATTCTTCTGATGATGGGTCAACTATAAGCTTAAAGTAGCTCCAGCTGTCTCCGTCCCTGGCTATAATTGCATCATCGGAATAAATCATATTTTTATCATCCCAAGTACTGCAGCTTTCGAAACAAAAGATCAATATCACTGCTGCCGGGATTACCCGCAATTTCATATTACCTCCACGCACGCCTCAGTTTTTTCCGGTTCTTCTTTAACACATCCGCGGGCGGATTAATACACTTCTTTTTTAAAAAAAGTCAGTAATTCATGGTATAACGCAGGAATTAAAAATGCAGCATGTACAAATAGCCTGAAAAATATGCTGCCAAAAATTAAACCGGTTTACTCAGAATATAATCATTCTGAAGCTCATCACCCATTCGGAAGGAATGGGTATCTACAATCTCGAACCCCATTTTTTTATAGAAAGAAATTGCGTTATGATTATGTTCCCACACACCGAGCCAGATTCTTCCGCACCCGCCCGCTTTCGCAATTGAAACAGCGCTGTCGATCATAAACCTTCCGTAACCTCTGCCCTTATTCGCTGCATCAACATAGATCCGTTCCAGTTCAAGCGAGTCGGGATCGTTTATATCAGACTGCGCCGGGTAGAAGTTCACTTTAAAATAACCGGCCCGGACACCATCGTCGTAAAGAAAATAGAATTCAGACTTCGGATTATTAAGCTCTTCGGTAATCCTGCCGACGTCAAAGGCCTCATCGAGGTAGGCTGTCATTGTTTCTTCGGTGTTCATTGAATGAAAGGTATCGTAATAAGTCTTCCGCCCAATGCTTACCAGGTCTTCTAAATCTGCGACGCCACATTTTTTTAATTCCATCCGGGAGTCCTATTCGGCAATTATTTCAATAAACGGCAGGTCCTTGTCGGCCGGGTCTTTTAAAATCAGCACTGTAATGCTGCTGTCAGCAATATCATCCTCATGCGCTTCAAGCGCCATTTCCAACGCCTGGGTAAAATTGGTCTGGGTAATGCTCTTTATGCAGTTCCGGCTGATTATTACCCTGTCAGCTTCGATTTCGAACCTCAGAAAATCAGGATTATTATCGAAGACCCGGTTTGTCAGCTCTTTTCCGTATTCGTTCATGAAGGCCGGTTTAAACAACTCAGCCGTCTCTTCCGCATTCTCTTCAAACATATCAACAGGTTTGTCTTTGAACCTTTCCTGCAGGCCCAGCGCCTGCGCAACATAATCATCTGTCATCTGCAGTTTTCCTTTATCAACAGTGATCAATAGTTCACCGTAATTCAGTTATAACATAATTTATTTAAAATTTCTGACTGAAATAATATCTTTTTTTTACAAACGATATGTAATAAACTTACAGTTGAAATGAACAAAAAAAGTTATCACGGAATGTCCTTCTCGACTAAACTAATTCTTTTTTTTCTGCTGCTGTCAGGTATCGCCAACCTCGTAATCGGGCTGACAGGTTATCTTGTGGCAAGAAATCAGCTCAGCTTCAAGGGTGAACAAATCCTGCAAAACGCAGTCATACAGGCCATAGACCTGATTAAGTGTGAATATGACAAAGTCCAATCAGGAGCCGAGAACGAGGATGTAGTCAAAGAGTATATAAAAGAGACTCTGATCGGCCCGAAAAATTCTCTGCTCGGAACACGCGAGCTTACGTCCCGGATAAATCTCGGTCAACACGGATACTTCATCATCTATGATTCCGACGGAAACGAGATAATGCACCCTTCGCTCGAAGGGCAGAATGTAATTGACGTCACAAGCATGGACGACGAAGAGCGGCTGTTGGTCAGGGAACAGATAAAGGCAGCAAAAGACGGTGGCGGGTTCACCTACTATTCATGGGTACTGCCCGGATCAGAACGGATATCCGAAAAAATTTCATACGGCAGTTACTACGAACCATGGGACTGGATAGTAGTCAGCACGGCTTATTTAGTCGATTTCAACCAAAGTGCAAATGTGATTCTTTATGTGCTTGTTATTTCAATTGTCTTTTTTATTCTGCTGGTATCAGTCCTTGTTATACATTATGTGAATAAACTCATACAGCCGATCATCGCAATGACAAACGGTATGAAAAAAGTGATAGTTCATGAGTACACCGCTGTTGAAAAAGGCAATTTCAGGGATGAGTTGGGCATTCTGATCGACGGCTATAACCATATGATTCATTCTCTAAGGGATGCTGAACGAAACATAGAAGAAAAGGACAACTTTATAAGCTACCTTGCCTTTCACAATGAAATCAGCGGAATGTCAAATCGGCACGGTATTGAACAGTATGTTGAAGAACGAATAAGAACAGGCTGTACACACGGATTTATGATCCAGGCAGATATAAGAGGGCTTAAAATCATAAACTCGACCCTCGGCTTCAAACAGGGCGACAAGCTGCTGAATCTAATTGGACATTTCCTCTCTACAATAGAGGACCCTGATTCCTTTCTGGCACATACCGCGAACAATGAGTTTACAATGTGGTCGGAAAACTACAGTCACGAAGAAATAGTTCAAACGGTATATGAAACCAGGAAAGCAGTAAAGGATTTCGTAAGCGAGAACGGTTTCGGCCAGATTATTGATATGCATATGGCTATGTCAGTTTATCCTGATCACGGAGCTAACTTCGCTGAGCTCTATGAAACAGTCAGCATGGCAATGAAAGAATCAAAAGACCTGAACACCCTTGAACTCTGTGAGTACCACGATGCTCTGAAAGAGAAAGTACAGAACGAACTTGCAATGAAGCGCTACCTGACGAAAGCACTGGAAGAAAAAGAGATTATGGCAT
>QKCC01000170.1 GCA_003245835.1 Spirochaetales bacterium
CTGACGAATAATATGCATTACCTGTATTCCGGCGGCTCGAATTATATCAGTCTTAGTCAGTGAGGCCTTTATGAGAGATAAACTTTTCCTGCTGTTGGCTGTTATGCTTCTGCTGTGCCTGGCTTCCGTACCGGTTTTTTCCGGGACAGATTCATCTGCGGCGTCATTAAATGCCGATTCGCTTTACAAGGCAGCGCTTGATAACAACTACGATCTGCAGAAACTGAATATTGAAAACAGGAAGGCTTCCATTGATCTGAAGAATGCCGAGGCTGCCAGGCTGCCGAAGGTTGATTTTCAGACTGCTCTTACCTGGATGTCCAAGCCGATGATTGAACCTATAACGCTTACCGCAGGTGAGCTTGGTTCTTATGATATTGGCGGAACCTCCATACTTCTGCCGTCCGAGGATATGACTATCTACAAGGGTATGGAAGACACCAATTATGATTTCAAGTTTATTTTCGATCAGCCGGTTTACACCTGGGGTAAAATAACAAATGCCATTAATCTCTATACCAGGGCATCTGAAACCTCGGAACTGAACATCGAAAGCAAAAGGAAAGAGATCAGAACCACGATCAGCATTTACTTTTATTCGCTTTATTACATCAGCCGAATCGAAAGCAGCCTGCAGCAGCAGTCTTCAGATGCCGAACGGCTTATTCATATTGCCGACGAATCCTATAAAAGCGGGTTCATTCTGTACACAGAACTGCTTGCCGCGCGGATCAATGCTAAACAGCTTGCAATAGCCGGTGCCGAACTTAATGAGCAGAAGGAACAGGCCCTGCTGGCTCTGTCCAAACTTACGGGAATCAAAGAACTGACCTGGCAGATGCTGGACTTCAGTGTAATGAAGGATGTGAACGACATTGAACTGCTTTCAAAAGATGCATATTACGAGTCCGCTCTTAAAAACAGTCCTGAAATAAGGATGCTTGAAAAACTTAAAGATATTAATGAGCTAAGGGTTGAAATAAGCAAGGGCACGGCTCCGTACAAGCCTGACATCGGGCTTCATATCGAGCTTGGGTATTCCGGTCCGCGGTTCCCCTTCATTGAAACGGACTGGTTCGGACAGGACAGTCTTTCACTGACCACGACGCTCGCCCTCCAGACCACAGTGTATGAAGGCGGAAAGCAGCAGCTTCAGGTTAAAAAGGATCTGGAAGAACTTGAAAAAACATTCTATGAATATGAGCTTGGTACCGATTCGCTAAGAAATGTAATTTCCGAATCACTGCTGAAACTTGAGCTTAACAGGCAGAACATCGACTACTACAGGCTTCTTCAGGAGAATGATGAACAGCAGATACAGCTTAAACAGACCCAGCTTGAAGCCGGTTCAGGAAACGAAACAGACCTGCTGACAGAAAAAATGAACCTGAGTACCCATATGATTAACGAATACAGGGAATCAATAGATTTTTATAAAAATTATTTTACTCTGCTGGGGGCAGCTTCAGCTGATAACTGATCGAATACAAGTGTTCCGGACTGAATATCAGTCCTTCAGCTGCATGCAGATCTTCCAGAAGTCTTCGAAGTTATCAAGAAAAAGTTCAGTCAGATCCGGATCAAAATGTGTTCCGCTGTCTTTCCTGAAGGTTTCGATAATCCTTTCCTTGTCCCAGGGTTGCTTATAGACCCTGGGACTTGCAAGCGCGTCAAAAACATCAGCAATGGCAGTAATACGGCCGTAGAGACTGATATCGGTGCCCTTGAGTCCGACGGGGTACCCTGTTCCGTCCCATTTTTCATGATGATGAAGCGCAATATCGGCTGCGGCTTTGAATACGATTCTGTCCGAATGCTTAAGCATCTCATAACCCAGAACAGTGTGTTCTTCCATGTGACTTCGTTCTTCAGCAGTAAGCGGTCCGTTTTTAAGCAGGATTGCGTCCGGAATGGCTATCTTGCCTATGTCGTGCAGCGGCGAAGCCGTTTTAAGCAGCAGTGAGTCAGTTTCGTTCAAACCATAAAGGCTGCCGAGAAGCTTTGAGTATTCGGCAACCCTTTTGACATGGTGACCTGTTTCTTTAGAACGCATTTCACCTGTTTCAGCAAGCGTGAAGATTATTTCTTTCTGGGTGAGATCAAGCTCTTCCTGCAGCAGCACCGCTTCAAGCTGGTTGCCTGCGTAGCTTGCCGCCAGTACCAGATGCTCCTGATCCTTAACCGTGAATTTTTTAAGAGGGGTTCTGCTGTTCAGAACCTGAACTACCCCGATGAGTTTTCCGGAGCTGTTCCTTATGGGAAGTGCTATAATACCGTAGGTACGATAACCGGTCTGCTTGTCCACATCCTTGTCGAACCTGGGGTCAGAATACGGATCGTTTATAATAAGAGGGTCTCCGCTTTTTGCTACAAAGCCGGCAATACCCTTGTCCCGGGGAATTTCGATCCGATCGACACCGTGAGCAACCCTTGTCCAAAGGATATTCTTTTTTTCATCGAGAAGCCAGACGGTGCATCTGTCTGCCGATACTACGTCCCTGCCGAAATCCGCTATCAGACGGAGGATCTTGTCTATGCTCCTCTCACGGGCAATCCTGGTAAGGTAATCAAAAATGGTATCCAGCAGCCTGACGGCCGACGGTCGTTTAATTACGGCATCGTTGTTCACTGTTAAAATGATAATAAGAAAATCGGGAAAATTAAAGTCTTTTTTATCGTTTATCAGAATTGTTTTAATAAATTTTACATTACGGCCTGAAAAAATGTCATTCGGCATAGGGGCAATCTGTACCGGCCATTGACAGCTGAAAAATAACATGTAATCCTGATTCGGATGAAGAAAAAAAATACTGCAGCTTTCTTTGATATCGACGGTACTCTTTACCGGGACTCGCTGATGATTGAGCATTTCAAGAAGCTTCTCAAATACGAGGTCCTCGATGAAGCGCTCTGGCACAGCAATATCAAGCAGAAATACGAGAACTGGGTAAAAAGAAGAGGTAATTATGATGACTACCTCTATGAACTGTCGAAGATCTACCTTGAATCGCTCACCGGACTCGGAAAGTCTGAGATGGATTTTATTGCCAACCAGGTGATTAAGCTTAAGGGCGACAATGTCTATATGTACACTAGAAGCCGGATAGCATTTCACAAGAATGAAGGCCATCTTGTTTTCTTCGTTTCAGGAAGTCCTGATTATCTGGTCAGTAAAATGGCTGATCTGTATGGAATAACCGACAGCATCGGCACAAGGTACTACGTCGATGGCGACGGCAGGTATACCGGTGAAATCGGGGCTATGTGGGACGCCGAAAGTAAATCAAAGGCAATAAATTGTTTCGCCGCTCAGTATGAAATAGATTTGGGAGCAAGTTTTTCATACGGCGATACCAACGGTGATATATCAATGTTCCGAATGACAGGCAACCCGGTCGCAATCAACCCGACGCGCGAGCTGTTAATGAGTCTGAAGAACGATCCCGTTCTTTCTGAAAAAGTTAAGATCAGGGTTGAAAGAAAGGATGTTATATACAAATTCAATTCATCTGTAGAGATCAGCTGTCCGGAAATTTAGCTGTTTCTGCCGGCTGCACCCTTTGCCGCCGCTGCAGCGGATGAGAAAGCGAACTGCAGGTTGTAGCCTCCGCTGTCTCCGTCAACATCGATAACCTCTCCTGCGAAAAAGAGACCAGGCTGCAGCCTTGATTCCATAGTCGAAGGGTTGATTTCAGCGGTGTCCACTCCGCCTGCGGTGCACATGGCTTTCTTAAAACCGTCGACGCCGGCAACACTGAATCTTAATGCAGTGAAGGCTTCAAGAATCTTCCGCCTGTTCTGCGCTGAAAGTTCGGCACATCTGATATCGCCGGAAGATTTGCTGAGCCCGGCGCCGGAGTCCGCGGACTCCGCAGCAGAAAGTGCATAATCGATGACTGCCGAAGCCAGCCTTCCGGGAACTCCCTCTTCAGTAAAGAATCTTTTTATTCCCGATTTTCCGTTTGAATTACAGAACGCAAGCAGCCGTGTGCCTGCCTCCTCGGGGTTCAGATGCGGAATCAAATTGACTGCAAGCTCATCGCCGCTGCGAAAGTCCCTGCTGTTGTCTATAATTACTGGACCGGAAAGACCGGTATGGGTATAAAGCAGTATTCCGTGTTCACGTGTTCCATAGCTGTGCAGTTTTTTGCCGTCACGAAAGAGGCTCAAGCTGCAGCTTACGGTAATACCCGCGCAGCCTCTGAAAAAATGCAGCGCATCCGGCAATATTTTCAGTGATGAAAGTGCCGGTTTCGGTACTATTATTGTGTGCCCGAATTGTTCCGCCAGAAGGTACCCGTCGCCTCTCGAGCCGGTAGACGGGTAACTCATTCCACCGGTCGCTATCAGCAGGCTTGAGGCTGATGCAAACGGCTCGTTCCCGTTACCAGTGCACAGCCCGAAACGCCCGTTTTCAGCTGAGACACCCGAGATTCTGCGGTTGTACATGATATCTATGTCTGATTTAGTGCACATGTTAAGAAGACAGTTGAGCACATCTCGGGCGGATTCGGTTTCAGGAAAGATCTTTCCGTCGTCCCGTTCGGTTAACCGGAGCCCGCAGCCGTTGAAAAACTCTGTCAGGTCATCGGCGGAGAATGCATAAAGGCATTTTCGGACGAATTTTTCCCTCTGCCCGTATTTTTTGAGCATATCAGGAAGTCCGACAGAGTTTGTTATATTGCATTTGCCCTGACCGGTTACAAGGAGCTTCAGCCCGGGGCGCGAATTTGCCTCTGCGATGCAGACTGATAAACCGGCATTAGAAGCTTTTACCGCGGCAAAAAGACCTGCAGGCCCGGCGCCGATGACGGCCAGATCATAGCTTTTCACGGAAGTATCTCAATTGCTGAGTATTTTCGAAAAGATGTCGGGTGAAAACCTCCGGTCGTCCGGGTCCGGGGATTCAAAGGTCATGGGCCCGAATCTTCCGTCACGAAGTTCGCGGACAATGACGTTGCAGGCCCGTTCAAAATCGACTATTCCGCCCTTTCTAAGCATACCCCGCGCACGGCCGATCAGCTCAATCAGCTCCTCCTCATGCTCGGGAAACTCGTCTTCAAGACCGAAGCGTTCGATCAGTTTGTCAGGGTAAGCGCTCTTCAGCATAATCAGAGATGCCGAGGCTATCATGAACATATCGAGGATTGAATCTTTGATTGAGCCCATTGCAGCGAGTCTGTAGCCGACTTCGGGTTCAAACTTATGCCATAGAATACCCGGGGTGTCGATCAGAGTCATTGTGTTTGAGACGATTATGCGCTGGAATTCCCTGGTATGCCCCGGTTTATTCTGAACCGACGCCTTCTTTTCTTTACGAAGTGCGTTTATTATTGTTGATTTACCGACATTCGGAATACCGGCCACCAGGATATTAATTTTCTCACCCGGATGTGATCGCCCTGCATCCGCGATTGTCCGGCATCGGTTCAGAATACCGGTTACCGTACCGGGCTCGGTAGAAGTAACGGCTTCGGCATGAAAACCTTCTGATTCGAATTTCTTTATCCAGGCTGCCGTCAGGTTTTTGTCTGCCAGATCTGATTTGTTGAGTATAAGCAGTACGGGTTTTCCGGAGGTTATCTCTTCGAGCAGCGGATTTCTGCTTGCCTGCGGAATACGGGCATCAAGGATTTCTACCGTAATGTCAATCCTGTTTATCTGTTCTTCAATCAGCCGCCGGGTTTTATTCATATGTCCCGGAAACCACTGTCCAGTCAGGAGTATATATTATTAATCCGGCAGTTTATATATCGGGGGATGAAAAATGTTCGATATAATTATTCAGCGTCCCTGTTACAGACTGGTTTTCCTCACCCGTTCGTTCCAGCCTGCCGGTCATTCCGTGAAGTTCATCTGCACTTTCAGATGCCAGTTTGATGCCGTCTTTGACGGTAATAAGGTTTTCATCAAGTCGTTTTACAGAGCTGAAGATATCCGAAATGCCGGAATCGAGGTCGCGGATGAATGCGGCAACATCAATACTGCTGCTGTTCAGTTCCCGTATGTTACGAATCAGCTCCTTTTCATGGTTTTCATGGTTCACAAGATTCCTGATAATGTTAGAAACAGAATCAGATACGTGTTCAGCGTTTGATCCGATCATCGTGAATTTATCCATACCAGATTCACTTTTCTGTTTTAGCTGCTCAACCGACTGGAGGACTGTTTTCAGTGTATGCTCCGTCCTGGCTGCATTTTCTCTGACCTCGCTGCCGAGTGCAGCAATTTCGCCTGATACTATCTTGAATCCCCTGCCTGACGCTCCGGCGCGTGCCACCTCGATAGCGGCGTTGACCCCCAGTACCCGGGTCCTGTCTGAAATATCGCTTATGACCTGGTTGATTGACAGCAGGTTTCCCGCGGCTGAAAGAATTTCTTCAATCTGACGATCAAGATCTTTTATTATACTCATTCCGGTTGAAGCGGAAGATTTCAGGTCGTTTGTTGCATCGAGAGTATCTTTGCCGCTGTCACGCAGTCTCCCAATTTCAACAACAGTCTTGTCTATCGATAATGAAGCCGTCTCAAGTACTGTTTTCTGGTTTGTTATAATCTTTTTGGAGTTGTTTGATTTGAAAAATATCTGGTCTGTAATCCGTTCAATCTCCGATATAACATTGGAAAGATCCTGAAAGTATGAATCAAAATCGGATATCGATTTCTTGAGAGTTCCGGATAGTGCGGAGTTGACACGGATATCATCCTCAAGCCGAAGACCCAGCTCTTTTGAGAGCCGACCGGCATCGCCTATTCTACCTACAAGTGATGAAATCTTCTCGACAAAATGATTAAAACTGGAGCAGAGCTCGCCTATTTCATCATTGCTTTCATCAGCAAACCTGAAATCAAGGCTGCCGGTACCCTCAGTAAGTTTGAGTATTTCAGAAGCAGTTTTTTTAACTGGTCTGATGACAGATTTTCTCATGAAGATGACGGTAACGACTGTTATGACTGTGAGCAGCAGCAGGCTTACCGAAAAGATAATAATAAAAACAAGCCTGAAAAAATTGTTGCGTGATAATACGGAACTGAGACTGTGATCGATTCGTATTTCATAGTCTTTTATATTTCCCTGAAGTTCTTTATGCTCGGAATTAATAATTTCGATTACTTCAGACGGGTCAAAATCTTCATTGTTAAATATTCTTTTTATAAGCTCATCGTTTATAGTAGAATACAAGTGTCGGAAACTGCCTGTGAGCGAACTGTCTCTTTCGATAATTTCAGGCAGAGGCGCAGATTCCAGTTCTTCAATTTTCTTT
>QKCC01000084.1 GCA_003245835.1 Spirochaetales bacterium
ATTCTCCGCTGTGTTCGGCAAGAAAGGCGGCGTATTTTCTGCCTTCCTCGACTGTTTCTACCGCGCCGTAGCGTGTTATGCGTTCATCCATTATCAGGGTTTCGTAGCCGCAGGCTTCCACAGCACGTTTGACCTCTTCCCTGGCCCCGGCTATCAGTTCACCGGGGAAGAACCCGCGGTTTCCAAAGAACAGGGCGAATTTCATTTTTTTCATCTTCTCTCCTTGAAACTTTCTGCTACTTGTATTTTTTCAGATAAGGAACATTATCAACATTGATATCGGGCCCGAAAAACTTGAACACAACGAGGTTTTCTTTGCCTGTGTTTTTAATCAGGCAGCCTTCGGCAGCCTTTGCCGCTGTTACCAGCGCTTCGTCGCTGCTTTCTTCCAGGCTTACATTCTGTCCTTCCATTTCGAATCCGTCGACAGTGCCCTTGCCCCTCCAGACAAACAGGCCGTGCACGCCGTTCGATTTACTGAAAAACTCCTTTCCCGGTTCTACAGTTATCCTTGTGCCGCTGAATTTCACGGTGTTGTACCAGATCCATTCCTCGACAGCGCCGTCCTGCCTTGTCTCTTCGATCGGAAGAGGGGCAAGGTGATGGTTTTCATAGAAATAGGGGTCCGCATTCGCTTCCCAGTCCACCAGGTCAAGCGCGGACTCTTCCTTTTTGCTGTTCCACGTTTCTTCCGGTATATGGTGGTGCAGCAGGTCTTTTCCGATATCGAGGCCTTCGATTTCAGCCTGGAATACCGCCATTACATCGGACGATTCCTGAAGTTCGAGCGTAAGCGCGGTGCCCGGTGCGTGAAGCAGCCCGGACGGCAGGTGAAAGCCTTCGCCTGCTACATTCAGGTAGGCCCTTGAATGTTTGAGAATGCTTTCGCCCTCCCAGTTTTTTAGGTATTCCATAAAGATACCGTTCTGAAGGTTTTCTTTTACAATGTACGGATGCACACCGAAGAATGTTTCAGGGTGGGGACCGAGAGGTTTGTCCAGGAAGTGGTAAGCCTCTTCCTTGGAGTTCATTCCGACTTTGGCAGCATCATCATCGGTCTGGTGCAGATGGTAGAAAATCCTGCAGCCGAAATCGTAGATCTTAAGCAGCCTTCCGAGGCAGCTGTGGTTTTTTGAGTATTCCTTTCCGAGAATTTCTTCTCTGCAAGCATCAACCGCTTCCGTAAGAAGGATGTCGCCGTTATCCAGTTTAAGATATGAAAGGCCCTCATTTTTAAATTTTACCCGGTTGTCGACCTGGGTTTCCGAGACAAGCCAGCGCTCGCATATGAAACCCCGTTCTCCGACATCATACTCTTTTTCTGTAAGACCGAGCCGTTTTCCCGGGGGCATAAAATCCCTCGATACCCACGATGGGCGCATAAAGAGCATACCGTTATTTTTTTTTATTTCATTGAGAACGGTTTCCCGGATTTTTTCTTTATTCATTTATCACTCTCCCGCAATAAGTCTGCATGGAGGGCGACCTGTGTGTTTGATCATGATAACCCCGCCGCGGGGAATTGACAAGCAAACTTTTTTTATAATCAGTAATATTAATTATGGCTTTATCTTAAATAAGAACATACTCACAGGCATCAATATCGACTGAAAAGCGGTGTTTGGAAGTAAATACAAACATTGCAAAGAGGATTATTTTTAAGGTTTATGTAGCAAATGATTCTTCATCTGTTTTGGTAATAGTTACTGCTGATTAGCAAATTATACCCGAAAGAGGTTTGAATTAATCGAAAAAACACTTATGTTGAGCTGAATCATCTTTGGCTCACTTTTGTTTAATCAATATACGGTCTGCGAGTGGACTGGTCTCTAATTCGATTTCTTCGGGTCGTAGTACTGGTGAAGGTACTCGATTCCGTACGGGAACGGGGTTTTTACCCTTAGCTCGATTACGTCGGGTTTGTTGGTTATTACCTTTATGCTTGATGAAAGCGTCTCGAGTTCAATATTTACCATTGTCAGTTCTATGGGGTCGTCTTCTTCCTGCAGGAATGGAATTCCTTCCTCACGTCGAATCAGCCTGCTTATCATATCGATCTTTTTGGGCGGCAGAGCGGATGAAGATATCCTGATTACCGTCAGCAGCATCTTGTCCCTGCAGCGGCTGTTAACCTGCAGATCACCGGTGGGCAGGTCGAAGGTCAGGGTTTTGATTAGAAAATAGAATGTTCTGATAAGCCTGGCTTCGTCCGAGAAAGCAATCTCTGGAAGGTCTTCAGCAACCGAAAACGAAAGCGTGATCTTCTGTTTTGACAGCGCATGTCTTATCAGCTGTTCGAGCCTGACAAAAAGGTGTTCAGGGTCGAGCCCGCTGTTGTCGGGTGTCGCGCTCTTGAACAGCCCCTGTATAAAAGAGTTGAGGCCCTCGAGAAGCAGCTGGATCCTGGTTGTATGCGTCGCATCGGTTTCGGCGGGGCCTTTTGAAAAGTCGGTACCGGACAGCAGGCTGCTAAGCTGTTTCGAGATTACAATCATAGCGTCCGCCTGGTATTCGGAAATATGCTTCTGCTGCTTTCTTGCCTCTTCAAGCTGTTTTCTTTCCTGAAGCCGGTCGGTGATGTCGCGGCTGATGCCGACAAGCCCGAGAATATTGCCCTTGTCATCGTGAAAGGGGGCCTTGTAGCATTCGAAGGCCCTTTTCCGGCCGTCGGGGTAGGTCATTTCCTCTTCATTCTTGTAAGGCCGGTTGTTTTTAAAGATTACGGCATCTCTTATTTTGAAAAAGTCGGCTTCTTCCTTCGGGAATATCTCATAATCCGATTTACCGGCGATCTCTTCTTTTGTGTAGCCGAGTACGCTGCAGATTGCCTTGTTTCCGCGCAGAAGGATTCCGTTTGTGTCTTTAAGAAAGATCAGGTCGGGCGAGGCATCAATAACAGTTTCAAGCAGGGTAAGCGCGTGTTCCTTCTCTTTTGAGATGACCTGCTGACGGTATTCGAGTGTGTTTATGTAGTTGTTTCTGTACTGGGTTGGACTGATCGACATAAACTGTTTGAATGTCTTGCTGAAATGGGCGGGACTGCTGAAATTCAGTTCTTCCGCTATAAGGGCAAGCGATTTGTCGGTCGAGAGCAGCAGTGAGATAGCCTCTTCAATCTTTATGCTTGTGAAGTACTTCATCGGGGTCGTGCCCATTCTGGACTTGAAAAGCCTTATGCAGTGCGGTTCTGATATGCAGAGGTGGTCGCAGAGTTCGTTAAGCGACATTTCTTCGTAAACCTTTTCCTGCATGTATTTTACCGCTTTTTCAATATATTTGTGGTGGTCCTGGCTTATATAGTTTTTGTTCTCAAAATCGGGAAGGTCGTACAGCAGCGAGATAAGCAGGTATTTAGCGGATTCCCTTTGATGCTCGCTTTCAGAATTAAGTTTTCCGACAACTTCCTCAAGAAGAATGCGCTGGTTCTGGTTCAGCTGAAATGATTTCTGGCTCAGGTCCTTGTCGATGAAAGCTGCTAATTCAGTCGAATTTCCCTTTTGAGTGAGCTTGATGGTGAAATATCCAAGCGAGCTTTTGGTCCTTACGGGGTTAATGGTAAAGTGATCTCCTGGATGAGTTATAAAAAATGCGCCTGATACAATAGGGAACTTGATTTTGTCTATCCTGAAAAAGCCCTCCATGTCGCTGAAGTAGTGAAGGCGGTATTCTCCGGTTTTCTGGATGATTAGATTATTAAAATACTGAGATTTTTCGTTATTATTAGAAAAATTGATGTAGTTAAAGTCATTTATTTCCATAAAACTGCCTTCTTTTTGCATATTATAAAGTATATTTTTTGAAAGTGTAGTTTTTAAATGCTCATATAATTACAAAAAATTATCCTGAATCCTTTTAAAGAGCCCTGTAAAATCGTGTTAAATGATAATTTTATATAAGTAATAGTCAATTTTAAGTATTAATAAATCCGGAAACCGGCCTGATAATTGATTTTAGCTGAACAGGAATGGTGTAAATAATATATCAAATATAATATCAGGAGGTTCAAACCGACTCAGCGTATCTGCTGTACTTCGTTGCTTTTCTACATAAATCGGATTCTGCAAAACTTCATGTTTTTCATCAACGCTGGCAAATTAAACAGTTTTTAGAAGCCTGCCATGGCGGGTGCCTGTGTGTGTTTAGGCGTTCCAAGGGAGAGGTTCCCGAAGAATGAAAAATCGTAAATTTTTTTGGAGGTATTTATGAAGAAAAAGGTGTTGTTACTGACACTGGCGCTGATACTCAGCGCTTCGTTCGTGTTCGCTTCAGGCGGACAGGAAGCTGCATCAAGTGGTGGGGAACAATTCATCACTATTCACTGGGCCCAGTGGGCTCCGGCCGACTATCTGCAGAAACTGAGTGAAGGTTTCACAAAAGAAACCGGAATCAAGGTTATTGTAGAACAGACCCCGTGGGAAACATTCGTACAGAAATACAATGTTGAAATGATCGCCCGCTCAGACGCATGGGACATCATCGTCGGCGACAGCCAGGACCTTGGAAACATGGCCGACAGCGGACATTATGTTGACCTGACTGATTTCTTCAAGAAAAACGGTCTTGCCAACAAGTTCACAGCCGGTTCAATTGCAGCCTATGCCGAGTACCCTGCCAATTCGGGCAAGTACTGGGGAATCCCTGCCGAAGGCGACTGTCTCGGTTGGGCATACAGAAAAGACCTGTTTGATTTACCTGAAAACCAGAAGGCTTTCATGGACAAATACGGATACAAGCTCGATGTTCCCAAAAACTGGGACGAAATGCTTGATATAGCCGAATTCTTCCATGATCCCGACAACGGCTTCTACGGTATAAGTATTTACGGCGACAACGGTTATGATTCGCTTGTAATGTTTGCCGAACAGCTGATCTGGACCTACGGCGGAGACCTTGGTAACTACGCTACCGGACAGGTTCTCGGAATTCTGAACACCCCTGCATCTGCCGACGGACTCAAAATGTACAAGGAACTCTTCCAGTACGTACCGCCTGCTTTCAACGACGCTTTCTTTGTTAAGGCAAATGATGCGTTCACAGCAGGTATCGTTCCGATGACTTGTAACTATTTTGCATTCCTTCCCGCGCTTGCCAACACAGCAACCAACCCATATGCCGATGGAACCGCTTACTTTGCATGTCCTCCGCAGGTTGGACGCGACGGAAAAACCCGCCAGTTCTCAGCTCTCGGAGGCCAGGGTGCAAGTATTGTAACCTACTCAAAGAAGAAAGACCTTGCCATGAAATGGCTTGAATGGTTCATCAGAGAAGACGTTCAGATGGAATGGGCAAAAATGGGCGGATATTCATGTCTTAAATCAGTTCTTGATACAAAAGACTTCCTGAATGCCACTCCTTACAACCCGGCATTCGCACAGTCCCTCAATATAATGAAAGACTTCTGGAGTCACCCGGACTACGGCGAACTGATGGAAATTGCTTCGAGAACTCTCGGCAACTACATTATCCGCAACCAGGGAACCGCAGAACAGGCCCTTCAGGCATGTGCCACAGAATGGGACGCGGTTATCAACAAATAAAGCATTCAATTTAAAAATGCCGATTTCAACTTTACCGGCTGTGCGTCTGCGCAGCCGGTTGAATATTGATACTAAATTTTAGCTTAGGTATGATTTTATGAAGAAAGCAAACAATAGATTATCAAATCCGCTGAGCCGGCAGATGAGCCAGACAGCCTTTGTGAGAATATGTATTCTTCCGGTAATCATTCTGTTGATTGTCGTGAATATTTTCCCGCTGTTTTATTCTCTGATTCTCAGTTTTTCAGAATATTCGGCGAGAAAGGCCTTTGCTCCGGAATTTATTGGAAACGCCAATTACCGGGACCTTCTGACCGATCCTACCGTCTGGGTACGTTTTATCACTACTGCAAAATACGTGATAATGTCAGTCGCAGGCGAGATGATTATCGGTTTCGGTATCGCGTTACTCCTTCAGGAGAAGTTCAGGGGAAGAGGCGTACTTCAGACCCTCCTTGTGCTTCCAATGACGATGTCACCGGTTATCGTAGGCCTTATGTGGAAACTGTTCATGGACCCGAACTGGGGAATGTTCAATTACCTCCTCGGACTCGGCAGAATTGACTGGGCACAGGATCCGAATATTAACATTTACGCGATAGTAATTGCGGATATCTGGATGTGGACTCCGTTCGTTATGCTGTTGTCGATTGCAGGGCTCTCAGCTGTTCCGAAATCGCTTTACGAAGCTGCCGAAGTCGACAGGGCTTCATGGTGGTTTAAATTCACAAGAATTACCCTGCCGATGGTTTCTCCGCTGCTGATGATCGCTCTGATCTTCAGGGTTATGGAAGCCTTCAAGGTGTTCGATGTTCCTATGGGTATATCAGGTACCGGGTCGGCTGCTCCACCGCTTATTGCGATGAAGCTTTACAAAGACACCTTCCTCACATGGAAGACCGGTTACGGCTCAGCCCTCGGGTATATCGTACTGCTGATTGTTATCGCAATCACATCGATATTCGTCAAGTATCTCAACAAGGCAAAGCAGGAGGGTTGATATGGCGGAAATCAGACAGGACAAGGGACTAAAACATTATCTTGTAATCCTCGCATTAATACTGATTACGGTAATTATGATGATTCCCCTCTTTTATATAGTAAACACTTCGTTCAGGCCGTGGGCAGAAATCAAGGAATACCCGCCAAAGCTGATCTATCAGCCGAGTATAGGAAGTTATATCCGTGTTTTCACAGCTCGGGCTGTTTATCCTCCGGGGACCGTACTGAGCCAGGAAGAAGTTGACGCGATGAAGTGGTATGAACGGATAGTTTACCACGATACAAACGAAGAAATAGTACGGCGCGGAGACTTTCCGAAACGCTACATGAACAGCCTTATAATTTCGATTCTTACAACATTGATAACGGTAACACTAGGGACACTTGCGGCATACGGCTTTTCAAGGTTCAAGGTGAAGGGCGAGGGAAACCTGCTGTTTTTCATATTGAGCACGCGTATGCTACCGCCGGTAATCGTAGTAATACCGGTATTCCTGATGTACCGGACGGTCGGACTTACAGATTCGCACCTTGGTCTTATTCTGCTGTATACGGCCTTCAATGTGTCGTTCGCAGTCTGGGTTCTTAAGGGTTTTATTGATGAAATTCCGCGAGAGTATGAAGAAGCCGCAATGGTTGACGGCTACACAAGATGGGAAACCTTCCGCAAGGTCGTTCTTCCGCAGTCTGTTACCGGTATTGCCGCGACAGCAGTATTTGTATTCATCTTTTCCTGGAACGAATATGCGTTCGCTTTTCTGCTTACAAGAAATACGGCGCAGACTGTTCCTGCATGGCTTCCGTACCAGATGGGTGTACTCGGTTACGACTGGGGCGCCGCGGCTGCCGGTTCGGTTATGTTCCTGATTCCAGCGATGATACTTACAATCCTGCTTCGAAAGCACCTTGTACGCGGTATCTCGTTCGGCGCCATCAGGAAATAGGGGGAAGTAATGTCGTATCAGTTCTATATAGGTATAGGAATCTACGTGGTTTCGGTGGTTCTGCTGAAATACATACTGAAGATAAAGGTAAAGAATCTTCAGACTATGGCAATGTGGTCGATGATCGCCGGAATAGTCTTTCTCTGTCAGCCTGTTTCTGCCTGGCTGTTCCACTACGGGATAGGTGTTCTCGGATACGGTCTGCTCTGGTGGAATATTGCGAATAATTCCAAACCGGACAAGGTTACTGAATAGGAGTGGGGTAAATGAAATACGGAATGAATACGCTTCTTTTTGAAGCAAGGTTTACAGATAAATCAGCTGAGAAGTTCCCGAAGTACAGCAAAATCGGGTTTGACGGCGTCGAGATTGCGCTGCAGGAAAGGGGCGATATCAATACCTCTTTTATAAAAGACAAACTGTCCGAGAACGGGCTTGTCTGCGGAAGTCTCTGCGCGCTTGTCGGCGAAGGCACCGACCTTCGCGGTCCCGACAAGGCTGTGATCCAGGCCGGTAAAGACTACATTCGCGACCTTGTCGATGTTGCGGTCGAACTCGGGGCGGAAGTAATCGTAGGTCCGCTGTATTCCGCGGTAGGCCGGGCAAATATGGTTGAGCCCGCCCAGCGCAAAAAGGAATGGGAAACGGTTAAAAGCGGACTGAAGGAAGTCTGCTCTTATGCGGAAGACAAGGGTATTTACCTTGCCCTCGAGCCCCTGAACAGGTTTGAAACGGATTTTATAAATATCTGTTCAGATGCTATGAAAATGATTGATGAAATAGGAAGCGACATCCTTAAGATCCACCTTGATACCTTCCATATGCATATTGAAGAGAAAAGCTCTGCCGACGCAATAAGGGCCGCCGGCGACCTTATGTATATGCTGCACACAAGCGAAAACGACAGGGGAGCTCCCGGTACCGGTCAGGTGCACTGGAAAGAGGTCGCGCAGGCTGTAAAGGACACCGGCTATGACCGCTGGGTGGTTATTGAGTCTTTCACCCCCGAGGTGGAAATCATTGCCAAGGCCGCCTCGATATGGCGCCAGACCGAAAAAGACGGATGGGCGCTGGCCGAGAAGGGGCTTAAGTTTGTAAAAGGTCTTTTTGGTGAATAAAAACAAAATTATAGAGGTTGGGCATCATGGCTGATATAGTCTTAAAAAATATCTACAAACGGTTCGATGATTTTACCGCGGTAAAGGATTTGAACCTTGAAATCAGGGACAAGGAGTTCCTGGTCCTGCTCGGACCTTCGGGCTGCGGAAAGACAACAACCCTTAGGATGATCTCGGGACTTGAGCTGCCGAGCGAAGGCAAGATTCTGCTGGACAATGAGGATGTCACTTTTAAAAGAGCATCCCGCAGGGACATTGCTTTCGTTTTTCAGCTTTTTGCCCTGTATCCGCACCTCACGGTTTACAACAACATAGCGTTTCCGCTGAAAACCCAGGGTGTCGAGAAGAGTAAAATTGATCAGGAAGTCAAAAAGATCGCGAAGCTTCTGCAGATAGATCACATTCTTAACAAAAAGCCGAAGCAGCTTGCCGGCGGAGACCTTCAGCGTGTTGCGCTCGGAAGGGGCCTGGTTCGTAAACCCAAGGCGATGCTTCTGGACGAACCGATCGGAACCCTCGACGCCAAATTCAGGGAAGAGATGCGCACCGAGCTGAAAGGGCTGCATATTGATTCCGGTTCGACCACAGTCTACGTAACGCACGATCAGGTCGAGGCAATGGACATGGGCGACCGTATAGCCGTTATGAACCATTCGGTTCTGCAGCAGGTCGGAGAGCCGCACGAGGTGTATTCAAATCCGAAAAACCTTTTTGTCGCAAAATTCATCGGCAGCCCGGGAATGAATTTTCTCGAGACCGAAGCCGAGAACAGCGGCGGAAAACTTTCTCTTAAATACAAGGGAGACGGTACGAAGATTGAACTTCCTGATTTTCTGGCTGACAAGCTGAACAATCACAAAGAGCTGACCGGGGTTACCTGGGGAATTAGGCCCGAAGACGTCTCGATCGTTTCTGAGGGAACAGCGAATTCTGTCAGGGGAAATGTCTTTATTGTTGAGAATATGGGTAACCATAAAATTATAGATGTGAAACTGCAGGACGGAACTATGGTCAGGGTGCGTGAACTGCCGAAAACCGAGCTCAATATCGGTGACAATGTAAGCATCACATTCGACATGAAGATGGTACGCCTTTTTAATACGGAAAGCGGCGATTCCATAATGTTCCAGGAGTAAATGATGGCTGAATTGAAATTGAAAGGCGTAACAAAGGTTTTTAAGGATGTTACAGCTGTAGATAATCTTGATCTGGAGATCAAAAACGGCGAGTTCTTCGTGCTGCTCGGGCCTACAGGGGCCGGTAAGACGACAACCCTCAGGCTGGTTGCGGGTCTTGAAAAAGCCGACAGCGGAGAGGTTGTGCTTGGTGATGATGTAATAAATGAACTGAGTCCTGCTGAACGCGATGTAGCTATGGTATTCCAGTATTACACCCTTTACCCGCATATGACAGTCAAAGAGAATATGGCGTTTCCGCTGAAGGCCAAGAGCAGAAACCTTCCCGATGACGAGATTGAGGCAAGGGTTCTGAAGGCTGCCAGAACGCTGAATATTGAATCGAAGCTGAACAGAAAGTCTACCGAGCTGTCGGGCGGAGAGATGCAGCGGGTCGGTATAGGCCGGGCGATAGTCAGGAACCCGAAGATCTTCCTGATGGATGAGCCGCTCTCGAACCTCGACGCGAAGCTGCGTGAAAGCATGCGGTCAGAACTGGCGAGGCTGCATATAGATATGGGTGAGACCTTTGTCTATGTAACGCATGACCAGGTTGAAGCCATGACTATGGCGGACAGGATAGGTGTTCTGAATGAAGGAAAGATCCTGCAGATAGGTACTCCGGACCAGATCTACAACGAGCCGGCCAATACCTTTGTGGCCACGTTTGTAGGCAGTCCGCAGATTAATCTTCTGAACGCGGAGGTAGACGGTGATGAGGTAAATATAACCTCGGCCGGGTACCGTATGAAACTGACGGCTTCCCAGAAGAAAGCAATTGCTGAAAAAGGGATTAAAAACCTGCTTTACGGGGTGAGGCCTGAAGAGATCAGTATAGTGAAGGAGCAGGAAGATAACTGCTGCAGCGGAACTGTGAAATTCAAACAGAGTATGGGGGCGGAAGACATTCTTAACCTGACAGTAGGCACTGCAACGCTGAAGGCAATTGTATCGCCGCAGCTCGGAATCCGCGACGGGGACAAGGTTGTACTGAAGGTTGAAGTCAGCAGGAGTCATCTGTTTGACCGTGAAACCGGGGAAGCAATCAGATAACGAAATTATCTCAATAGCCGGAGGGACTCTCCGGGATTGAGTTGGTGCTTTAAAAATTAGAACAGTTAATACAGGGAGTTGTTTATGGGAAAGAAAAAAACATCAATAGGTGCATGGGCTTTCATATGGGGAGGTTACAGTGAAGACCCGGTGGATCATGTAGAAGTGGTAAAGACTCTGTCGAAACTCGGTTTTGACGGAATAGAAGTAGCGGCTTTTCCTCCTTACCTTGAGAGTAATACCAAAGAAAACCGCCTTGCAATGAAAAAGCTTTATGACGATTACGGACTTGCGCGCTCCGGGCTTGCAGCGCCGTTTCCTTCTCCCGCCACAAGCAGCAGGAATGAATATCTTGATGCGGTAAAAGCAAACCTGGAAATATGTGATGATATCGATATTCCGAAGCTGCGTGTCGATGCAGTTGATCCTCCGACCGGTATTCCCGGGGGAATGGATTATGAGACATGCTTTGCAAAGGTAGCGGAAGTATGGAACGCGGCTGCCGAGCTTTGCGATAAGGCCGGAAAGCAGCTTATCTGGGAATTTGAGCCCGGCTTTCTTTTCAATAAGCCTTCCGAAGTCGTCCGGATGACATACAAGGTAGATCATCCTAATTTTTCAATATTATTCGACAGCTGTCATGCCCATATGTGCGCGGTTGAGGCCTCACGTCAGCTTGGTGAAAAAGAAGTCCTGCCCGGCGGGGTTGTTCAGTTTGCGCATATGCTGACCGGCAAGATCGGACACATTCATCTTATCGATTCAGACCGCAGCCTGCATGACGGTGATACATCGACCCATGCGCCGCTGGGAACAGGGATCCTGGATTTTGACTCAATAATGCCTGCTATTAAAGAAGCCGGCTACGACGATGAATGGTGGCCTATAGACCTATGCTTCTGGCCGAAGGCGCTTGATGTAACAGCCGACTGTAAGGTTGAGCTCGACAAACTGATTGTAAAGCACGGTTGAACGGAGGATTAAAATGAAAGGCAAGATGAAAGCACAGGTATTTTATGATGCCGAAAATATGAAACTGGAAGATGTCGATATTCCGCAGATCAGCGATGTCGAGGTTCTGGTTAAAAACAAGTTTGTCGGAATCTGCGGTTCGGATGTGTCCTACTACTACGGTCTGAGTCCGCTCGATACCCCGAACGGCAAAGGCCCCCTTATTCTGGGCCATGAGTTCACAGGAGAAGTTGTTGAGGTAGGGGCTGTGCCCAAAGCCCTTGGGTTGTTCAAACCCGGCGACAGGGTTGTCGTAAACCCGGTTCAGAACTGCAACGCCTGCTATGCCTGCGCAGACGGAAACACACACTGCTGTACTAATATGTCGGTCAACGGCGTCAGCAAGAACGGCGCCTTTGCAGAGTATACTGCTTCGCTGTATACCGGGCTATTCAAGCTGCCCGACGACGTCGACTACAGCCAGGGCGCGTTCATAGAGCCGCTGGCCTGCGCAGTGAACGGGATGAACAAGCTCGAGATTCAGCCCGGCCAGTTTGTAACGATATTCGGCCCGGGAGCGATCGGTCTGATGATGGTTCAGATAGCAAAGGCAAACGGTGCCGGAAAAATCCTTCTTGTCGGAACACGCGACTACCTGCTTGAAACCGGAAAGGACGTCGGTGCCGATTACCTGATTAATGTCAAAGATAAAAAATCTCCGTATTACAAGGCTGATCTGAAAGCGGCTGTTTCCGAACTTACCGGCGGCAAGCTGTCCGACCGTGCAATATGCCCGACCGGATCAAACGCGGCTTTTGAAGAAGCTGTAGAGATTTGCGGCAACTGCAGTATAATCGTTCATTTCGGTCTGCCTGACGGCGATGCAAAGTTCTGTATACCTGCATTGAGCTTTCATACGATGGACAAGCAGATTCGCTCCGCATGGCTCGCACCCGGCGTATGGCCCCAGACACTTAGAATGCTTAATGAGGGACTTCTTGATCTTAAGAGCCTTGTTTCACACACTGTTCCGCTTGAGGACACTGCGAAGGCAATCGGTCTGCTCCGGTCAAAGAATGATAATCCCATGAAGATTCAGGTTAAACTGGATTAAGGGGAGATCGATGAAGGCTGAATCAAAGGTAAAAGTTGTTATAGTAGGTTTGGGTTTCGGTGCTGAATTCGTACCGATCTACAAGGACATGAAAGGCGTCGAAAGCGTAGGAATTTGCGCCAGGACCGCTTCGAAGGTAAAGGAGGTCGGCGACCATTACGGTATTCCGGCCGATATGAGGTTTACCGATTTCAATGAAGTTCTGAAGCGGGATGATATTAACGCGATTCATGTAGTAACTCCGTTCATGTCGCATGCCGAGCAGAGCATAGCGTCGCTCAATGCCGGAAAACATACTGCGTGTACTGTTCCGATGGCGCTGAGTGTTGATGACTGCAAGGCTGTAGTGAAAGCGAAGAAGGCTGCGGACAAGGTTTACATGATGATGGAAACTGTGCTGTACAGCCGTGAATATCTTTACGTGAAGGACCTTGTAACCAGCGGTAAACTCGGAAAAATCCAGTTTGTGCGCGGTTCTCACCAGCAGGATATGGGCCTTGAAGGCTGGCCTGACTACTGGCTTGGTTTTCCGCCGATGTACTACGGTACGCACGCGATCAGTCCGCTGGTCGACATAAACAATTCGCTGGTCGAATCGGTAGTCTGTCACGGTTCGGGACGGATCGGTGAAAAGATGATTCCTAAGTACAATTCACCCTTCGCTATCGAAACCGCTACCTTCAAGCTGAAGGGCACAGATGTTCGCGCTGAAGCTACAAGGTCGCTGTACAACACCGTACGGCAGTACCGTGAAAGCTTCGACTGTTACGGAGACAAGCTGGCTTTCGAATGGGAACAGATTGCCGATGAAGGGCATGTACTGTTTGAGGGCGGCGAAACCGCCCGCAGAATTCATGTACCGGACACAGACCCCCTCCTGCCTGCAGAGATAAAGAAGTATACAAAGCGTGAGCAGATTGATGATCAGGCCCATGTTTCTTTTATTCAGGGTTCAGGTCACGGCGGTTCTCATCCGCATCTTGCGTATGAATTCGTTAAAGCCATACTTGAAGGCCGGGATTCCGCGGTTGATGCAGTAAAGGCCGCGAATATTACTTCTGCCGGACTCTGCGCGCATGAGTCGGCGATGAAAAACGGTGAAGAAGTCAAAATCCCTGATTTCAGCAAACTTTAAACCCTCCGGCCTCCGGGTTTTATAAGACAAAAAAGTTGTGAACGGTCCGTCCCCTGCGGGGGACCGGGCCATTTTTTTAACCAATTTAGAGGATTGCATAGAGATGAAAACTATAAAAGAAATAATGAAAGCGGCCAGGGCTTCCGGGCTTCTTATTCCGGCGCTTAATGTAGCGCACCTTCCTATGGCTAAACCTATGATTGAGGCGGCTGCCGATACAGATACCTTTGCACTTATAGAGGTGTCGAGGGTTGACTGGAACAATTTCGGCGCCGGCAGTCTGAAAGCCGTTTTCAGCGAGTATGAAAAGTTTAAAAACCAGGCCTTTACCAGGCTGCATCTTGATCACATACCTGTTATTGACGAGAACGGCGAACGCCTAGATTATATGGGTTTCATCAGGGAGGCTGTTGCGCTCGGATATGATTCAGTCATGATAGACGGTTCTCGGCTTTCGCTTGAAGAAAATATCTCGACCGCAGCCGAAGCCGCTGCCGCAGCTCACCCTGCCGGAATTGCCGTCGAGGCGGAGCTCGGGGCTGTGCTTGGACACGACAAAGGGCCGATTCCTCCGTACGAGGAACTGTTCGCCAGCGGCAAGGGATTTACCGATGTCGATGAAGCTGTAAGGTTCATCAGTGAGTCCGGCTGTGACTGGCTGTCGGTAGCTGTCGGAAACATCCACGGAGCGATATCGGGCGCCGCGATGGACCAGAAAAAACCTGAAGCAAGAATCAACCTGGACCATCTTGATCGGCTGAACAGGGCCCTGAATATCCCGCTGGTGCTTCATGGAGGAAGCGGAATCAACCTTGACTATGTCAGGAAGGCTGCCGGGCTCGGAATTACGAAGATGAATATCGGGACTGAACTGAGACAGGTGTATGAGAATGAATTCAGGAAAAACGGAAGTATCGAAGATGCCCGTGAAGCGCTGTACGATCGCTGCTGCAGAATCTTTACCGGGGACCTGAAAGTTGCAGGTTCGGCAAAAACCCTGAACGCCTGATTGCTTTTCACGGCGGAAACAGTAACAGGAGGAATAAATGGCCTATCTTGGTCTTGATCTTGGAACTACCGGCTGCAAGGCGGTCCTTTTTGATGCGGAAGGTGTGTCAATTGCCTCGGCCTACCGTGAATACAGCGTTGTCTCGGACGCCCCGGGGCACGCCGAACTCGATCCGCTCAGAATATGGCAGCATGTCAGGGCAATAATTACGGAATGCCTGGCCGGCAGCGGCGAAGCTGAAGTTGAAGCACTTTCGGTAAGCTCGCTCGGCGAAGCGCTTGTGCCGATGGGAAAAGACCGCAGGCCGCTGGGCAATTCGCTTCTTAACTATGACAGCAGGGGCGGAGAATACGTCGACGCGGTCCGCGCCGTCATCTCGGATGAAGAGCTTTACCGGGTGAACGGCAATGCCGCCGGACCGAACTATTCCGCGACCCGCCTGCTGTGGTACCTGAAACAGAATAATGAAATATACGAGAAGACTGATAAGTTTCTGCTGTGGGGCGGTTATATTCTGTATATGCTCGGCGGAGACGCGGTAACTGATTATTCACTGGCGAACAGGACCCTGCTGCTCGATATTGAAAAGGGCTGCTGGAACAGCAGTCTTATAAGGGCGCTCGGGCTTGATGAAGACAAGCTGCCTGAATTGGCGGAACCCGGTACAGTCTGCGGACGGATGCCTGCCGGGCTTGCTGATGAACTGGGGTTCCGCAGACCGCCGCTGCTGGTTGTCGGTACACATGACCAGTGCGCAAATGCAATTGGCAGCGGGGCCCTCGACAGGGGCAAGGCGATGTACGGAATGGGAACATTTCATTGTATAGTATCGCCTTTTACCGAGCGGTCGGGCGCGGCTGAAATGCTCGCCCGCGGTCTCAACACCGAGCATCACGCGGTTCCCGGCCGATGGGTAACGTTTATCTACAACCAGGGCGGGATCCTGCTGAAGTGGTTCCGGGATACTTTTGCAGCAGATGCAGCGGCATCCGGGGAGTCCGGGCTGTTCGGACGGCTGCTTGATGAAATGCCTGAAGGACCGAGCCCTGTATCGGTACTGCCGCATTTGATGACGACCGGGACTCCCGCTTTTATAGAAAAAACAAGCGGTATAATATCGGGCCTGACGGTAGATACCCGCAGGGGCGACATATGCAAGGGCGTTCTTGAAGGTATTGCCTTCTACCTGAAGCAGAACCTCGACAACCTGCCGCGGGAAATGGCCATCGACCGTTTTACCGTTGTAGGCGGCGGCAGTAAATCGGACCGGTGGATGCAGCTTACTGCGGACATTCTGCAGCGGCCGTGTGAAAGAACGCTTGAGGCGGAAGCCGGTTCTCTGGGGGCCGCGGCAATTGCAGCCTGCGGTGCCGGCAGGTATAAGGATATAAGCGAGGCTGTTTCCGGAATGGTAAGGGCCGGCAGGGTTTTTGATCCCACAGCCGCCCCCGATTTTTACCTGGAAAATTATGAGCGGTACTGCAGGATCTACCCGCTTTTCGGCGGCTTCCTGTCGGAATATAAAAAATGAAAAATAGCCGCCGCCCGGGGCTTCCGGCCGCGGCGGCTAATCTGAATACTGCTCGACAGCTAAATTACTCGGGCTTGATAACGCCTTTTTTGAGGTACAGATCGGCGTAGAGGGCTGTCTCGCCGGTTGAGATGACGGCATAGGCCTGTTTTGTCCGTTCGTAGAATTCAAAGCGCTCTACATATTCGTATTTAACATCGAAATCTTCATGTTTTGCGATAATTTCCTTGAAGGTATCCCATATTACCGGTACGGTCGGGTCGCCGGGAACAACATTAAGAAACCCTGCCTGGTATTCGGCATAGGTATCAAGCGGGAACAGGGTCAGTATCGCGTCAAGCAGCTCCGGCATTTTATGGCCGTCGGCCCTTATTATTCTCTGGGCGTTGGAATTCGCCGGAAAATTAGAATCACCGAGGACTATAGTGTCTCCATGGCCCATTTCGGCCAGGACCTTAAGCAGCTCGGGCGACAGTATTGTAGGTATTCCTTTAAGCATTGTTTACTCCTTTGATAAATTCCCTGCAGCAAGCAGGCGGTACTGTAAAGTTTACAGTCAAAGACTGCCTAACATCAAGGAAATTTTTCGATACATTTACAGGATAATTTTCCATTGTAATAATGAGCAAGCATCATATATACTGGTTGTAATTTATGAGATATTCACTGATTATGGCCGGGGGCAGCGGAACCAGACTGTGGCCGATGAGTACATCGGAACAGCCTAAACAGCTGATCCCTTTTGTAAACGGAAGAAGTCTTCTGCAGATTGCTTTTGAACGCCTTGAGGGGCTTGTCGATTCTGAAAGAAGGTTTATCTGCGCGGGGAATCAGCACCGCGATATTATGCTCGGGCGGCTGAAGGGCTTCGGTCCGGACCAGTTTATAGGCGAACCCGTCGGGCGTGATACGCTGAACGCGCTTGCATACAGCGCTGCTGTTCTGGACCGGCTTGACCCCGATGCTGTCATGGCGGTTTTTACCGCTGATCACATTATTGAACCTGTAGACGAATTCCTGAAGATAGTAGAGCAGGGTTACAGGATAGCTGAAAACAACGAAAACGTGCTTGTGACTTTCGGAATAAGCCCGGACCATGCCGCTACCGGCTTCGGTTATCTCGAACTCGGCGGCGAATTCGACGGCGGTTCCAGGCTGCTTCGGCGGTTCAAAGAGAAGCCTGCGCTGCCGGCTGCCGAAGAATACTTTGCAGCCGGTCCCGAAAAATACCTGTGGAACAGCGGTATGTTCGTCTGGAAGGTTTCAACGCTGCTCGAATGCGTGAAGAAGTATGAGCCTGAAAATTATTCCGCGATTATGAAAATTGCGGATGCCTGGGGCAGCAGTAATTTCAACGGAGTGCTTGAAGATGTATACCCCGGTCTTAAAAAAATCAGCATCGACTTTGCGGTAATGGAACCCGCATCTGCGGATCCTGAGTTCAGGGTAGCGGCTGTTCCGATGCCGCTCACCTGGCTTGATATTGGTTCATGGACCGCTTTTTCCGGTACCTGCGGGAATGATTCCGACGGCAACAGCTTCAGTATAGACAACAGTCTGCTGGTTGACAGCAGAAATACCCTTGTAGCATCTGATGATCATGACCACCTTGTTGCCGGAATCGGGCTCGATAATTTCATTGTCATTCACACCCCGAAGGCAACGTTGATCTGCCCCAAAGACCGCGATCAGGACATCAAGGACCTTTATAATGCTGTTAAAGAGAAATTCGGGGATGAATTTATATAGAATACTGCAGGAGATTTCGCCGGATTTTATTTGCTGATACTTACGGCTTGAATTGTCGATATTTTAATGTTATCAATATTCTTTAATTTTTTTTTAACGGAGACGAACCGGCCGGATGGGTGATCAGAACAGTAATGTAAAATACAGAAAGCTGAAAAGTGAAGAAATTGACGTGATGCTCAGCCGCGGCTGCGTCTGCGAAGACTGGAGTATGGTGTCGGTTGTTGATGATTTTATTCCCGACCGGTTCAAGAATGTCTCGTTTTACGGAGACATCAAACTCGGTATCATGGAGAAGCGGATTGATTCAGCCGGCGGTATCAGCAGGAAGTGCGGTGTATACAACTGTGCGCTTCATAACTGCACCATCGGCAACAATGTCTACATCCGGAATGTAACAAACTATATTTCCAATTATATAATAGAAGAAGATGCCGTTATAGACGGTATAAACACTCTGGAAGTTACCGGGCCGACAACATTCGGAAACGGCACCCTCGTTGCAGTTATTAATGAAGGCGGCGGAAGGGAAGTTCCGATTTACGACAGGCTCACAGCTCATGAAGCGTATATAATTGCCTTGTACCGGCATAAAACTGTTCTTCTGAAAAAATTCACCGATATGATAGATCGCTATTGTGATTCAGTAAGATCGGACATGGGATTAGTCGGCAGGGCTGCCCACATTTCCAACTGCGGGCATATGTCTGACGTGAAGGTCGGGCCTTCGGCGAAGATTTTCGGAATTAAAAGGATGATTAACGGTACTGTGAACAGTTCAAAGGCTGCGCCGACCACTGTAGGCTCCGGGGTAATAGCTGATGATTTTATCATGGCTTCCGGGTGCAGTGTTACCGATGCCGTTCTGATTGACAAGTGTTTCATCGGTCAGGGTACCGAGCTGTCCAAACAGTATTCAGCCGAAAATTCCGTTTTCTTCGCGAACTGCGGCGGGTTTCACGGTGAGGCCTGTTCTATCTTTGCCGGTCCCTATACAGTGACCCATCATAAATCAACCCTGCTTATAGCCGGTCTTTATTCGTTCATGAATGCGGGTTCCGGATCTAACCAGAGCAACCATATGTACAAGCTCGGACCTGTTCACCAGGGGGTGCTTGAGCGCGGAACAAAGACCACATCGAATTCCTATATTCTTTTCCCGGCCAGAATAGGTGCATTCACCCTAGTTATCGGACGGCATGGGGCCAATGCGGATACATCCGATTTTCCGTTCAGCTACCTGCTTGAGGATGATGACGAGAGTGTTCTTGTTCCGGGGGTAAATATTAAAAGCGTCGGAACAGTCCGCGATTCAAAGAAATGGCCGCGGCGTGATCTGCGGACGGGCAGCGATATACTGGATTTGATTACATTTTATCTTCTGACTCCCTATACTGTTCAGAAGATGATTCGCGGAAAAACCCTGCTCGAGAAACTGCGCGATGAGTCCGGTTCCGCAGCGCAGAAATACTATCATAACGGTGTAAGAATTACCCGTGAAGCCCTTAACAAGGGAATCAGGTATTATGAACTTGGGATTACAAGGTTTACCGGTAATGTGCTTGTGTCGCTGCTTCAGCGGAACGGTTACAGTACGATCGAGGAGCTCCGGGACGTGCTCCGTTCAGGTGATGACCGGGGAAACGGACCATGGCTTGATCTTGCGGGGCTGATTGTTCCCGAAGCTTCGGTTAAAGAGCTGTTTGAAAAGGTTGAAGCAGGGCAGATCGACAATCTGGAGCAGATAAAAACCGAATTTCGAAAGATGCATACTTCTTACAGCGCGTTCGAAACAGCATGGATGTACAAACGTCTTGAAACGGTTGTCGGCAAGAGTGTAAACGAGTTTACATCCGCAGATATTTCGGACCTGCTCGATAAATGGCTGATGGCCGTCGAGAGACTCGATGATATGCGCTGTTCTGACGCCCGGAAAGAATTCAATGCCACGGCTATGGTCGGCTTTGGTATAGACGGGACTCCCGAGGACAAAAAGAAGGACTTTGCGGCTGTGCGCGGCGAAGAGAACTCAAATGATTTTATTACCCAGCTGAAGGACCGTCTAAGTCTCAAACAGAAAACAGTGGCAGCCCTGAAAAAGAAACTCGAAAAACTATAGCACACCTCTGCCGATTCCCATGCGGGTCCGGCAAGCGGGGCGGTGTGACGGGCAAAAAAATCGGATACCGTAATTTTTGCCGCAGCGAATCTTT
>QKCC01000309.1 GCA_003245835.1 Spirochaetales bacterium
CTTCTGAACTGTTTCCTGCGCGGAGATCAGAAGCTGGATTCCCGCAAGATCGAGCTTCTCGACCGAAGATAGATCGATTACCGGCTCATCGGCGCTTTTTATATACTCGGAAAGCTCTTTTGCCGTCGCAACAGCATTTTCAATCGTCAGACTGTTTGTTAGATCCTTTTTCATACTTTAATTATTATAGATTATATACTTAAAGTCAAAATTTAAAAAAAAAAGTGGAGCATCAAATGATGCCCCACCCGGTCCTACTGATTCATCAGCTTCGCAGATATCCGTGCAAGTCCGACAAACTCTTTGCGGTAGCCGTATCGGTCCAGGCCGAGCGAATTCTCTGCCTGTTCAATCACTTTTTGGATATCAGCCGCGGCTGCATAATCAGATTCCCGCAGCAGAAGCCCCCATTCGGCCACAGCCGAAGCAAACCGGAAATTATCAGAAGCGGCAGACAACGTGACAAACCTGTTTGCAATCCCTTTTTCAATCAGAATACTCTGATCCTGATCGGGTTTTTTGTATCTGAACCTGATTTCAGCCAGCCTGTCGGCATTTCCCGCCCCCGCAGCCGGTATAATCTCGTAAAGCGCAGTCACAGAGTGTCCGGCACCTATCTCTCCGGCATCCTTGCGGTCGTTATCAAAGTCTTCCGCCGCCATCACCCTGTTTTCGTACCCGACAAGACGGTATGAATCAACAGCCTCCGGGTTAAAATCTATCTGGATCTTTACATCCTTGGCTATGGTCAGAAGCGTGCTGCTCAGCCCTGTCACGAGGACCTTGTACGCTTCATTCAGAGTATCGATATAGGCATAATTGCCGTTTCCGTTATCGGCAAGGGTCTCCATACGGGCATCTTTGTAATTGCCCATACCAAGCCCGAGAACCGTAAGATAAATACCCTGGTCGCGCCGTTCTTCAATCATCGCTTTCAGCTGTTCTTCCGAACTCTGTCCGACATTGAAATCACCGTCAGTCGCGAGAATAACCCTGTTATTACCGCCCTGAATGTAATTTTCCGCCGCTGTTTTGTACGCAAGGTCGAGTCCCGCTCCGCCGGCAGTCGAACCGCCTGCCTCGAGCTTGTCTATCGCGCCGAGGATCCGGCTCTTCCTGCTGCCGGGAGTCGGCGGAAGAACGAGTCCGGCTGATCCTGCATAGGCAACTATTGAAATCCGGTCTTCCTGTCTCAAATTATCGATCAGCAGTGAAAGTGACTCCTTCAGAAGCGGAAGCTTGTTCTGATCCTGCATCGATCCGGACGAATCAAGCAGAAAGACAATATTGGACGGCGGAAGATCTTCTTTTTCAACCTCATAGCCCTGAAGACCTACCAGAAGAAGCCGGCTGCTGCTGTTCCATGGGCATTCGGACAATTCAGCAGTAAAGCTGAACGGCTGTCCGGGTTCAGGCTGAGGGTAGTCATATGTAAAATAATTTATCAGTTCTTCAATTCTTACCGCATCCGGGTCGGGCAGCCGGCCGGCAGTGATGAATCTTCTTACATTAGAGTACGAGGCGGTATCTACATCAATCGAAAAAGTCGACAGGGGTTCTGAAACCGTCTTTTTGAATTTGTTCTCGGCAATTTCATTGTATTCCTCGGCAGAACCTCCGATGATGTCAGCCGCGCCGCTGCCGGCATTGTCATCATATCCTGCGCCAAATTCCTGCGGTTCAAGTACCAAAATACCGGACGCCGGTGCCGGTGCGGCGTTTATGCCTGAATATTGTTCGGCTGCGGGAGCCGAAAGTGCAGAGTCGGCGGATCTTTTAAGCATCTTCGGGGCGGCTGCATCAGTTAATGCCATGCTCATCGTTTCCGGGGCCGCGGCTTCTCTTTCCATCTCTGCAGACGCAGCTTCATAATCCGATTTAGCAGTTTCATCGGCAGCCGCAGATTCCGGTCGTGAAGCCGCTCTTACAGCGGGTTCTGCCGGGACAATACCGGTATTGGATTTGGAAGCTGCTTCATCGGCAGTACCGGCACCCGGCAGCAGGCTGAGCTCCTGCACTGCATGTGATTCAAGCGCCTGTTCAGAGGAAGTCATCTTCCCGCCCTTCATGACCCCGGACAGCAGCTCCGGACGAAGCGCAAATGTGAGCGCTATTATCAGTGCTGCGGCAAGACCTGCCGCCCTTACAACCGCGGTCCTGTGAACTATAAAGAAGCCGGCTCTTTTCTTCTTCTGCTCAAACCTCGTAAGCAGCTCGGCTTTAAGCTTTTCACGGAACTCGGCGTCCGCTTCAGCGTCGGGCTTTTTTTCTATGAGTTTATCCACTATTTTCTTCAACTCAGCCTCCTCCGATCTCAGCGCAGGATCGAGCATGTACAGTTCTTCAAGAATTTCATTGATATTCATCCGCATCCCCTTCAGATTAATGTTGTTTTAAAGGCGATAAACAGAATCAGAATCGACATCGGGACAGAATCCCGCAGCAGCTGCAGGGTCCTTCCGAAAGCCATCTTGCATGAGGCTTCGGACTTTCCGGTCAGTTCGGCTATTTCACGGAAACTCAGATCATCCCAGACACGCATGATAACCAGGTCTCTCTTGTCCGCGGGCAGACCGTCAAGCACCGGTTTCAGCTGCTCCCAGTAGAGCTTGTTATGCACATCCATCACATGATCTTCTTCAGACGGAAGGTCCCAGATTCCGGAATGATACTCGATTTTTGAAGCCTGCCTGTAGTGATCTACAAGGCAGTTTGAAGCAATCCTGTAGATCCAGCTCCCGAAAGACCCCTTATCCGGCCTGAAAGTCGACAATTTGTCCAGAGCTTTCAGGAAGGTCTGCGAACAGAGATCCTCCGCTTTTTCGCGGTGCAGCGTCCGGTAATACAGGTACCTGTAAATCCGGTCGAAGTAAAGTTCATAGAGTTCTGCGAAGGCCTGCGATTCCCCTTCCGCGGCTGCTGCAGCAAGCCTTTCGGATGTTTCTGCCATGATTGTCTCTTCCTTTTTCATGTTCATCTGTAAATACTACGGGGCCGGGGTAAAAAGGTAACAAAAAATATTTTTGCTATATAGCAATTTTATTAGTATATTAAATTAAAACTTAACCTCTGACATTCTATATTAAATAAGGGATTTTTTCTTCTTATTTAAAATGTTTTGTGGTAAATTAATTCATAGTAAATACAGGAGAACCAGAATGAAGAAGGTAGTAATCATCGGATCCGGCCCCGCCGGACATACTGCAGGTATATATACAGCCCGTGCCGGACTGGAACCGCTTTTATATGAAGGCTGGATGGCCGGCGGAATCGCTCCGGGAGGACAGCTTACGACAACCGGGACCGTCGAAAATTTTCCGGGCTTTCCGGAAGGCGTCGGCGGAACTGAGCTGACAATGATGATGAGGGCCCAGTCAGTAAATACCGGGGTTGAGGTACTTACTGAAACAGTTGAATCGGTTGATTTTTCGAAGCGGCCTTTTACGGTAATGACATCCGATTCTGAAGTTCAAGCCGAAACGGTAATTATCGCTACAGGTGCAATAGCAAAAAGGATGCGGGTGCCGCATGAGGACGACTTCTGGCAGAGGGGAATATCGGCATGTGCAGTATGCGACGGAGCCCTTCCCGTTTTCAGAAACCAGCCTCTTGTTGTTATTGGCGGCGGCGATTCGGCAATGGAAGAAGCCATGCACCTGTCAAAGTTCGGCAGCAAGGTATACATCGTGCACCGCCGGGACGAGCTCAGGGCAAGCAAGGCAATGCAGGACCGCGTACTCGCGAATCCCAAAATTGAGGTTCTGTGGAGCACAACACTTATTGATGTTAAGGGAGACAAAGCCCTTACACATGTTGTCCTGAAGGACGTCAAAACAGGCAGGGAATATGATCACGAGGCGAAGGGCCTTTTCTACGCAATCGGGCATACCCCCAACACGGCTTTTCTCGGAAACCAGCTTGAAACGGATGAAGACGGGTATATAATTACTGAGCCGGGTACAACAAAAACTTCCGTTGCCGGGGTTTTTGCTGCAGGAGACGTTCAGGATAAAAAATACCGGCAGGCAATAACATCGGCAGGTTCAGGCTGTATGGCAGCTCTTGAAGCGGAAAAATTCATTACTGTTAACCCGCTTTAAAAAAAGGATTAAAGTAAAGAACTGTTTCTGCCGATAATGATACGGGGAGTAGCAGTCGATGGCAAAACGCCTTCCTGAAAAATACAATCCGGGAGATCTCGACCGTACGAGGAGCAATCTGGGCCAGCTTTCGAAAGAAGAAGCCGACAGAATGAAAGACATCCTCGGCGGAGAGATCGGAATTGAACGGACTGATAATGCATTACAGGAAAAATACGCACAGATAAAAAAAACATCCTCGAAGAGCAGTACCTCCGGAAGACCGGGCGGCAGCCGTACATCCGGCCCGAACACTGGCGGGAGCGTTTACACGGCGGAAAAAAGCCGCAGCGGCCCGGCCGGCAAGGCTCAGCAGATAACTGCGCCTGTTTATACCGGACACTATATAAGCAAAAAGACAAAAAAAACCCGGCTGAGCTACCTTGACCGCATAAGAATCGACCGTATGGCGGCCAAACCGGAACACCAGATAAAAACCCGATCGGCAGTAGTGTCGTCTTATCTGAGTTTTCTTGTTAAAAGCAAGGACACGGTCAACCCCGACTTCATACGGGAGGGTGAGCAATTCTTCTACAACCATATTGAATCGCTCGTGACCGACCTTACTTCACTGCTTAAGCTCGTCAAACCGATAATTTTCAAGAATTATATAAACCAGTACTACCGGGACCTGATTAAAATTCTTATAAGCTGGGATTTGAAGGAACTGAATTCGATCCTCTCCGATCTGCAGAAATCTCCGCGAAACAGGGAAATCCAGGACTGCGGAAGACTGTGCAGTATTATATATAAGCCGATAGTTTCTGTCGCTCATATAGACATAAAACATCTGTACGCAGCCGTTGACAGGCTCTACAGGGTTCTGATAATCGTCAGAAGCGAAGAGCCGGAGGAACTTGTCAGCATAAAAAACCGGTACTCGAATATCAGGGAAAAGATAAAAATCGTTTTCAAGGACGTTTCGTATACCTGTTACCCGCTGCTGCTCAAGCTGACTGGGTCAAAATTTCAATACTACAGGGAATTCCTGAGCAAGGACCGTGAAACAATTATCAAGTTCCTGAGTATCAGCGAAGACTCGCTTGTCGAACCGCCTGATAATCTTGAAGATCTCGGAAAGAAACAGTATTCGCTGGACCATCTGAAACAGAAACTGCAGAAGGAACGGGAGGAACAGCAGGCGGCACAGAAAAAAGACAGCCATATGCATAACGAAAGCGACGTAACAAAGTCGCTCGAGATACTGGAACAGCTCTTTCCTGAATCGAACTGGAAAAAACAGAAAGAATTTCCGGATTTCTACCCCTATTTTCAGCCGCTGTTCAAGTTCCCGAGGGGGACAGAACTGATTGCAAATGAAGACCCCCTTCAGCAGATTGTCGTACTTGCGGCGGTAATTCAGGAACTCCTTTACGGTTTCAGAAGCATTAAAATAAAGGGTGAACACGCTGAAGCAATTGATAAAGCAGCCGACGGCTGGCACTTGTTCATTGATGAATTGATCCAGAATCACTACAGCAAGATGCTGGTCGAATACTGCCGGATGGTCGAGAAAGGACCGGAGTATTCAGCCGGAAAATTCGG
>QKCC01000082.1 GCA_003245835.1 Spirochaetales bacterium
GGACCGGCGGTTCATTACTACATGCGTAAAACCAAACCTCAGCTTGCACTTTTATTTCCCTGCTGATAATATTACCCCGAATATGAACACAAAGGTAAACAAGGCGTATTTTCTGATTCCCGTAGTTTATACGGCGATTATTATTTTTCTTTTATACATGCAGTTCTCAGGTACAAAATCCTTCAGTTCCGGAATCGAAGATATTCTAATCGAAGGGAAAACCCATACCGGAGCACCCGGCAAAGGAAATATAATATCCGAGCTTTCCGTATTGTCCAACGGACTGGACTTTTCCTTCGGCGAAGAGAACCCCCTGCTTGTACTGACGCAGGACGGGCTGACCCATAAAACCAGGCCCGAAGACTACCGCATTACCGCCTCGGGTGTAGATATTCGGCTCTCAAAAGATATCCTCGTGAGCTTCTACCATATGCAGAACGATATGAACACGCTTCATATTTCAATATCAGCCGCAGACGCGGAATCGATTAAATATTTAACGCTTCCCGTCAGCGGAGAAAACACTGTCCTCGAAGCAATGAGCGGTATTCCTGTTGTTTCGGTAAAGACCGAGTCATCAGGTAACTTTTTCCTGAGCCTTCCGGGTTCGGCATCCTATAATGCCGATGAAAACAGCATAATTATTTACCCGGAGACCGGCGCAGCCTCAGAACTCGTCCTTGAAAGGACAGCTGGGACGGGCATCGACGCCTTCAACTACTGGGCTGGCGAAGGAACCTCGCTTATCACGGAAAAGGAACTGCAGAAGCTGATCGATAATTATATCGAAAAAGCCGCAGCCGCGCTGACCGGCAGCAGGTTCAGCCCGTCCCGGGGAACATGGTCCGTAAAGGGCAGTCCTTCGGTATTTGATGAAAGCGCATTAATCATGGCGGCAACCGAAAGCATAGGCAAATCTTCATACCGCAGAATCATGGATCAGCTTGACCTGGCCGCAGCCTCTCACAGCAAGGACCTGTCTATATACAGTTCACCTTTGTTCGGCAATATCGTTAACGAGGGCTGGGCATACGCCGAAGATATGAAGCTTAAAATCACGACCCTCCGCAGGAAAGCCGATGCCGGTGATTATTCAGTTTTCAGTGATCCGGAACTGATCACAGCCTTGATTGCAGAGGATTCAGGAACTCTTGGTCAGCAGATTCAGGAAATGACTGATACAGCTGCAGATCGTGAACTTACAACTGAGCAGGCTGTTTCTGTTCTTAAATTCTATGCCGATATTACTTCCCGCTATCCGGAAACGCAGTTCCAGTTTGAAAAATGCCTTGATGTTATTGAAAGCATTGTACTCCCGCAGCTTAGAATTTTCGACAACCGTGTTTATATTTCCGACAACGATAACCGTGCAGATATTCGTCAGACCCTGCTTGCCGGTGTACTTCTGAAGCAGTGCCGCAAAGGTGAAGACATAGACTCAGTGGGCCGCGAACTCGTAAATTCCGCCCTGCTCCTTTCAGATGAATCAGGTTTTCTTCCTCAGCACCTGTCTTTCCCAGATGGAGCAGATGCCAGGCAGGAAGGCTCTTTGAAGCCTGAAACCCTTTATCCGCTGCTTACGGGAAATCAGTATTATCCCGGCATAGACTATTACCTTTCAGATACAGGAGAGAAGCTGGCTGTAATTAATCAGGCCGGGTATTTCAGAATTGAAAAAACTGATTTCGGCTACAGAATGCGGTTTTCTTTCCCTGCCGGGCAGACTCATATGTTTGCTGTCAGGAACCTTAAACCGTTTTACCAGATGAACCTGCTCGGTTACAGATGGAATTCCGACCACCGCTTCCTGACATATTCAAGCGGATGGTGGTTCGACCGACAGCATAATACCCTGTATGTGAAAATAAGGCATAGAACCGAGGAAGAAGAAATCCTGATATATACACAGCAGCCTCCCGCAGCGCCTGTACCGGCGGTTGAAACTCCGGCAGAAGGTACGGATACCCAGCCCCAGGAAACCGGAGAACAGCCGGAGACCGGCAGCACTGCCGCCCCCGCTGACGAGAACGGGCAGAATCCAGGCGACGAAGGTCTGTAGGCCCTATTCGGTACCTGGCGCAAAGCGTTTAAGAACCGCGGCCCTGACAGCCGGAATTGAGTAAACTATAACCGCTGCCCAGATAAAACCGAAAGAGATCCAGTTTCCGGCACCGAAGGATTCCCTGTAAATCGCCACAGCAAGAACCAGGGCCATTGTCGGCGAGATGTACTGCAGAAAACCTACAGCCGTAAAACTGATCCTTCGCGCTCCGGAAGCGAACAGCAGAAGGGTAATACAGGTCAGGACACCGCCGCCGCCAAGCAGAGCAAATGTCCCCGGATTGAATTCTACTCCGCTAAAAACTCCGCTCCCTGTAAACTCCTTATAGATAATATACCCGACAGCGAACGGCAGAAGAAAAAGCATCTCATAAAACGTTGAAACGATCGAATCAACCTTAAGTTTTTTCTTAACCGTGCTGTAAAGAGCAAACGACAACGCTACCCCCAACCCGTATACGGGAACGGAGTTATAGCCGAAAATCAGAATTATTACCCCCGCGAATGCAAGAAGGAAGGCGGCGGCAGTATAACCGCACATTTTTTCCCTGAAAAAAATCCGGCTCAGCACGACCACTATGATGGGGTAAATATAATAGCCGAGACTCAGCTCGAGAATGTGGTTTGTGACAATAGTCAGTATGTAGAAAAACCACTGGCTGAAAAGAGACAAAGCCGCCAGAATGAACAGAATAATATTCTTCCGGTCTTTAAGCGGAGCCGTCAGGTTCACCTGTTTATAAAAAAGGACCATCAGAATTACCAGAACAATAAATGCCCAGATAACACGGTAAGATAGAATCATAACCGGCTCTACACCGCGCAGCAGCTTCCAATAAGCGGGCAGCAGCCCCCAGATAATAAAAACGGCAAGTATATAAAATAAACCCTTTTTGCTCTCAGATTGATGCTTCATAAAAGCATATTATCATAAGTCAGCAGCTGTGATTAAGTACAAAAAGGAGGTCCCCGAAAAACGGGGCCCGGAGGATTTATTTTATAAAGGAATATTAACCAGCCCTGACTATAAAATCCTGCCGGTAAGCGGCTTCCTATACCCGGTCGATAACCATTCCTGTCAGTCTCCATCATATATTGATTATCCGTCCAAAATAGCATAAACTTCTATTCAGATAATAATCTATTCATAAATATTAAGGAATTTTACATGAAAGCATCTCGAATCTTATTATTTTGTGCGGCAGTATTACTGACTGCCACCGGCTGCATGACGACCGATACAGGATTCAGCAACCGGAAAATCGATCTGTCCTCTGCAAAGGGTATAAATTATATCCAGGATAGCTGCTATGAGGTCGTAATTCTCAAACCTGATGAAGAAAAAAGTCAAATTGTGTATGAATCCGAATTGCCTTGGAATCTTCTGGACGTAACCTACCGGAACGATAAATACTATTCCCTGGGTACGGCATTTGCAATCTCTGAGAACAAGTTAATAACTGCAACGCATGTACTTGATCTGTATTCTGATTCCCTTGTGTATCCGCAGCGGTTCGTAAGGGAAAAGCGCATTGACGAAAACGGCAACAAGGTTGAAAAGGTGTATGAAGTAGATCAGATCCTTTCAATCAATAACAAAAAGGACTACGTAGTCTTCACGCTCAAAGATAAAACCTTTGACAGATGGCTTGACCTGCAGGAAGAATACGAATTCAATACAAAAATATATACTGCCGGAAATGCATTCGGAGAGGGCCTTGTAATCAGGGAGGGAATCCTCCTTGAAGAGACTCCTGAAGGCAAGAACGGAGAATGGAATTATCTGAAGAGTTCAATAATGACCAATCCCGGAAACAGCGGCGGCCCGATGATGAATGCAGCCGGTAAGGTACTCGGTGTTGTTCTTTCGAAAAAAGATGATTTCTGCTACGCCCTGCCGATATCCGAGGTAGATTATTCCGAAGGTTATTTCAACCAGGACCTCAGGTATCTTTTTCCCCTGTTTAACGACAACAGACTCGATGAGTTCTCTTATAATATTAACGAAATCGACGGTATCAGTCTGCCTATGGATTACCGCAAATTTATAGAATTCCATTCGGAAATTTCATTAAAAAACGGAATAGACGGGATGGACAAACTCTTTGAGAAATACCAGGGTGAAACCTTCCCAAACGGTGAAAATTCGAAAACTGCATTGTATTCCACAAACAGCTCATCATTCCCGCAGGTTCTGCTCAAAGATCCGGATGACAAGCAGTGGTTCTTTTCATCCTTAAAACCGGCGCAGGAAAATCTGGACGGAAACGGTTCCATCCGTTATCAGCAGATCTATAACAAATCGGATTACTGGATAATTGAAATCATCGGCAGTGATGACCAGGAACCTTCCGAACTCTATAATAATCCCAAAGAAATGATGGATTATATGCTGAAGGGTATCAGATTCTCCAGAAAACTTTTCAATAATGACTCAGGAACCAGGGTCCTATCCTACGGTGAGCCATTAAAAGTCTGGGATTATTCTGATTCTTACGGAAGAAAATGGAAATTCAATATCTGGCTGGAAGACTACAGTGATCATATTATTTTTCTTGTATCAACCCCCACTCCGAAGGGTGTTGCCTGTCTGTACCTTGTCAGTTCTTCCGAAGACCTCGAAACTTATGTGTATGATATTGAAAAGGTTCTGGATTTCGTCGACGTCAACTATTACGGAAAGACGGAAGAATGGCTGGCGTTCCTGGACCATAAGGAACTGCTTCCCGATAATTTTTCCGGCCTTGAACTCGATTATACTGAGAACAGCTCGTTAAAATTAAAAACAAACGAATTTGAAATAGATTTTACAAATGAATATTTTGACATCGCAGACAATAATGAGCTTTATATAGATTTTGACATCTTCAGGTATAATTCGGAATTTGTCTGGGATCTGAGAAAAATAGTTTTCCAGGAGTTCAAAAGCGACAATTACTTCCTGACATACAGATACCTGAAACCGGATCCGAGCCTGCGTGATTCTTACCAGAACACATGGAAAGATCTTGTTGCGCATAAACACCCGTTCAGCGGTTCGATGTACATAGATAATGAAGGTAATTCCAAAATCGGCATAGTCCATCCGGCATTTGAAAATGTGCAGGATTTCGATGAAGTATTCTCAATATTCCTGTCGCGCGAAGGAAACATCGAGACGGAAAAAATGACCCGGATGCTTTCAGATTACAAGAAAGCGTTTATTTTCAAATAATTTTAAATATTACGGCTGCCTCTTCGAGGATCTATACCCGAACAGGCAGCCGTAACCATAATCAAATATGCAGAGGATTCTCGGGCAGCTGCTGAAGTTCGGGCCTTCGCGGGCGGCGCTCGGGAATCATACTCCGCATAGCTTCAAGTTTTCCGAAACACAGCAGCCTGTCATTAGCCTCGAGCCGTCTCGTGTCCTTCGGATTTGGAATCACCTCGGTACCCCGGTGCAGCGTCAGTACGGCAATATCATTCTCGCGCAGGCCCGAATCCCGCAGACTTGAACCGATAAGGTGACTGTCTTCCTTGACCAGCAGCTCCGCAACCCCGTAGCCGCGGCTTACAGTCAGCCTCTGCCGCACATCAAGCTCGGGAAACGCAACCTGGTTGGCCACGTAATCTATAACTGATCCAGCAATATCCAGCTTGGTGGCTGTTTCAATCCCTTCGAGGCCCGGAGAAGAGTTGATTTCCAGTATCAGCGGCCCGTCTTTACCCTCAAGCATGTCGACGCCGGCAACCTTAAGACCCATGATCTGGGCCGCCCTGACGGCGGTCTGCTCATATTCGGGTGAAAGTTTAATCGATGAAGTCGTACCGCCGCGGTGAAAATTGGCCCGGAACTCATCCCCGCGCGCCGTCCTCCGCATCGCAGCTACAACACTGTCGCCGACAACGAATGCCCTGATGTCGCTGCCCTTGCTCTCTTCGACAAAATGCTGAATAAGAACGTTCTGCTTTGTGCTGTGCAGCGTTTCGATTATAGCCTCGGCGACCTTGCGATCCGGTGCTAAAATAACACCTATACCCTGAGTACCCTCTAGCAGCTTGATTATTACGGGGGCGCCTCCGACCCTGTCTATGGCCGGAATAACGTCCTTGCGGTCCCTCACAAATGTCGTTGCGGGTATACCAAGATCATGTCTTGAGAGGATCTGCGTCGCGCGAAGCTTGTCCCTTGAGTTCAGGATTCCGTTTGATGTATTCGGGGTGTAGACATCCATCTGCTCAAACTGCCGGACTACAGCCGTTCCGAAATAGGTTATAGATGCGCCTATCCGCGGAATTACCGCGTCATAGTCAGATATCGGGTCGCCCCGGTATTGAAGGTCCGGTTCGTTGCCGGAAAAATCGATTGCGAACCTCAGGGTATTCAGAATTTTGCATTCATGCCCCCGTTCAAGCGCAGCCATTTTCAGCCGCTGAGTACTATATGATTTCGGCGCACATGAAAGAATTGCAAGTTTCATTCCTTTCGTCCTCCGCTGTTCTGTTTTCTTATAACCCCGGAGACTTTGGTTCCGAGGTATGATTTGCCTGCTATTACAACAAAGCCCTGTTCAAGGACTCTTCTTCCAAGAAGCATCCTGAAACCCATAAGTTTCCGGTTGGTAAGGGTCACCTCGGTTTTAACATCTATACCCGCTACGCAGATATCGGCGGTTATTACCGGACGTCTCTCCTGAAAACCTGAGGAACTCCTTACATTTCTGAAACCGACGAGCTCGGCTGTAACAGTCTTCTTTCCTGTATTATTTTTCTGCCATGGAAAAACAGAAAAACGCACAAACTTAACACCGCCATCTTCATAGAAATCGATATCCTCGGCATGAAGAGAAGAGGTCCTTGCCCCGGTATCTACCTTCGCCTTGATACAGTTTATTCCCCAGGCGGGAAAACTCACCCATTCCCGCCAGCCGAGGGGTGTTAAACTGCCCGGTTCGTCTGTAAACCTGCTCATAATTTGAATATTAGTGAATTACCCGGCCAGAGTCTATCTGTTTCAAACATAGACTTTATATTTGGCGTACAACCAAAAAAGCCGCCCGGATAACACCGGACGGCCTGCTTTTTTTTGGAAAAATTTAAAAATGCCTGTGTCTATTTCTCAATGACTTTTTTAAGCCCGGCTGCTGTAAAGCCGAGGTGCTCGGCTACCTTAGATGCCGGTCCGCACTCTCCGAAACGATCGATGCAGAAAACATCGTCGGATGAAGAAGCGAGCTTGTCCCATCCGTACGAAATACCGGCTTCGGCAGTAATCACCCGGACACCAGAGGGTATCACGCTTTCCCTGAACGCCTTGTCCTGGGACAGGAATGTGTTCAGATCCGCTATCGAAACAACCCTTACCTTCTTGGATGAGTCCTCGGCTGCCGCAAGCGCCATATTAACCTCGGAACCGGTAGCCGCAATTACAACATCAGGGGTACCGGCACAGTCTTTAACAACGTAGGCGCCCTTTCTCATATTGGCTTTCCAGTCCGGATCCGCCTTGGCGAAAACCTTCAGATCCTGCCTTGAAAGCGCAATGGCGGTAGGCTGATTCGATTTTTCAGCCGCCATCTGCCATGCGACGTTGGTTTCTTCGCCGTCCGCCGGCCGCAATACCTGCAGGTTCGGAATTATACGCAGTGACGCCATGTGCTCTATCGGCTGGTGGGTCGGTCCGTCTTCGCCGACGTAGATTGAATCATGTGTCAGAACCCATACTGAGGGAACACTCATAAGGGCCGCCAGCCTTATTGCCGGCCGCATATAGTCCGCGAATACGAGGAACGTCGCGCCGTATGACCTGATACCGCCGTGGATTGTCATTCCGTTCACAATACCGCCCATCGCATGTTCGCGTATACCGAAATGCATATTGCGTCCGCTTCTGTCCGTCGCGGAGTATTCGCCCATATCTTTAAGAACGGTCTTGTTCGAAGGACCGAGGTCGGCTGATCCTCCGATCAGGTTGGGGAGCACCTTTGCAACTGCATTGATTGCTTTCTCTCCCGAAGATCTTGTTGCTATATTGTCGCCCACAGCGTATTTCGGCATAGCTTCGTCCGCGATTTTAACATCTTTTGCAAACCAGGTGTCCCATTCAGCCTTGAGCCCGCTGTTTGCGGCCGCCCAGGCCTCGAAGGTGGTTTTCCAGTCGGAGTAAAGTTTGTCGTTCTTTGCTTTTACAGCCTTGAAATATTCAACCGCGGCCGGATCAACGTAAAAATCCTGATCGACAGGAATACCGAGCTTCTCTCTTGTTGCCTTAATCTCATCATTGCCGAGCGGAGCACCATGGGTATGATGGCTTCCTTCCATTGTTGCGGCGCCCTTTCCGATGATTCCCTTCATTATGATCATGGTCGGCTTGCCGGTCTCAGCCTTTGCTTCAGCTACAAGCTTCGAAAGCTCTTCAACATTGAAAGCATCGCCGTTAAGTACCTGCCAGCCGTAGGCTTCAAACCTCTTGCCCACGTCTTCGGAGAATGCCAGATCCGTCTTGCCTTCAATAGTAATCCGGTTGGAATCATAGAACATAATCAGTTTACCGAGGCGAAGGTGCCCGGCCAGCGAGGCGGCTTCCGAGGCTACGCCTTCCATCATACAACCGTCGCCGTGGATGGCGTAGGTATAGTGATCTATAACTGTATGCTCAGCGGTATTGAACTTCTCAGCAAGAACGGTCTCGGCGATCGCCATACCTACAGCATTGCTTATACCGGCGCCGAGCGGCCCCGTCGTAATTTCAACACCGTCGGTCCAGCCGTATTCGGGGTGCCCCGGGGTTTTCGAACCGAGCTGCCTGAAGTTCCTTAAATCATCTAATGTTACCTTGTATCCAGCGAGGTGCAGAATTGAGTACAGAAGCATGGAACCATGCCCTGCCGACAGCACAAACCTGTCGCGATCTATCCATGATGAATCGGAAGCTGTATGCTTCATCACCTCTCCGTAAAGCAGAGATGCTATCTCGGCATTTCCCATCGGCATTCCCGGGTGACCGGAATTCGCCTTCTGAACACCGTCCATTGACAGTGCTCTTATACTCTTTGCGGCTGCTTTAAGTCCGTTTAAATCCATTGAATATTACCCCTTCATATAAAAAAATAAAGGGCCGCATCGCGGCGGCCCTGTAGGTTTTCATTTATTGTCCGATAGCCCCGGATTATAATTTATCAGGTTATGCAGTAACCGCATCCTTTTTCATCACAACAGCTGCCGTCGGACAGACCTTAACACACTCACCGCATCCGTCGCAGTTTGTATCCACCAGCGACTTTCCAAACGGGGCACGCATTCTTGTAACGAATCCGCGGTTCACGTATGCAAGGACGTCGAAGCCTTTGACTTCGGCACATGCGCGCACACAGCTTCCGCAATTAATGCACTTACTGAACTCCATTTTAACAAGATTGTGAGTTTTGTCTACTTCATACTCCCTTCGATCGCCGCCGAAATACTGCTGATCAGCACCGTAACGGGTAGAATATTCACGGAGTTTACAGTCGCTCGCAGCGTCGCATCCGCACTTAAGGCAGCGCTCAGCTTCCTTCCGTGCAGCTTCGACTGAGAACCCGGTTTCAATCTCATCAAAGGTCGAAACCCTGATCTCGTCGGCTATCTCGGGCATCTTAACCTTTGCCTGCTGTGTTAACCCTTCAAACAGTTTTTCGCTGACATCCTTGAGTTCGCCCATCCTGGAATTGAAAAGAACCGGCTCACCGACTACTTCTGCACCGCCGAGGAACTGGTTTATCGAAGCGGCAGCCTTTCGTCCTGCTCCCACTGCTCTGACGGCAATATCTGCACCAGTCTGGCAGTCGCCGCAGGCGAAAATACCCGGGCGGTTGGTCATATACGTTGCTTCATCAGCGAGGACAGTACCCCATCTGGTCAGTTCTACCCCGATTTCATCGACAAACCCGGCAGAAACTTTCTGTCCGATGGCGCCTATTACAGCGCTTGCATTGATAGAGAATTCAGAGCCCGCAACAGGCACAGGGCTGCGCCTTCCGCTTGCGTCCGGCTCGCCGAGTTCCATTCTGATGCATTCAACCGACAGTCCGCTGCCGATATTGGTGATCGACGACGGGGCAGCAAGGTATTCAATTTTTACGCCCTCATGCAGGGCCTCATCAATTTCGAAATCGCTTGCAGGCATTTCTGCCCTGGTACGGCGGTACAGGATTGTTACATCGGCGCCCTTTCTGAGTGCTGAACGCGCAACGTCGATAGCGGTGTTTCCGCCGCCGATAACAACTACGCTGCCGCCGACATCCGGCTCTTCATCTTCGGCAAGCCTTCCGAGGTAATCGATTCCCGAAAGCACACCTTCGAGGTCTTCACCGGGAACCCTGATTGACGATGCACCCTGAGCGCCCGCGGCAATAAGCAGCGAATCATAATCAGCCTCAAGCTGCTTAACCGAAATATCTTTGCCGACCTCGACCCCGTACCTGACCTCGACCCCAAGGCCTTCAATCATCCCGAACTGATCGTTCAGAACATCGTCCGGCAGCCGGTAGTAGGGAATTCCGTAACGGAGCATTCCGCCGGATTTTTTGTGGGCTTCAAATACGGTAACAGCATGGCCCTGCAGCCTGAGGAAGTAAGCAGCCGTCATTCCGGCCGGTCCGGCACCTATTATTGCGACCTTCTTCCCGGTTGCCGCGGCAACGGCGGGAAGGTCTCTCTTACCGTTGAGTTCCCGGTACTCATAATCCGATATGTAGCGCTTCATGTAGCAAATCGACATAGAATCTTCCACCCGGTTTCTGCGGCAGGCATCCTCACAGGGGCGGGGGCAGATTCGTCCGAGGGCCCCTCCAACCGGTGCCTTTTCACGGATAAGCTTTTCAGCCTCAAGTTCGCGGCCCTCAGCTACCAGGGTCATAAAACCCTTGATGTCGATGGATGCCGGACAGGCGTCTTCACAGGGAGGCAGACAGTCGCCGCAGTGGTCCGAGAGCAGCAGGTTAAGACACATCCGCCTTGCTGCATCGATTTCTTCCGATTCAACTGTAACGACCATTCCGTCCCGGACCTTGGTGGCGCAGGAAGGAACAAGATTTCCCTTTCCGCCCTCAACCTTTACCGCGCAGACAAAACAGCTGGTAAACGGTTTCAGGTTTTCAGCATGGCAGAAGGTCGGGACATCGAACCCGGCCTTGCGTGCCGCCTCAAGTATCGTGGAACTGCCGTCAACCTGAACATCTATATTATTAATCTTTACTGTAACTTCAGACATAGTGTTCCTCTAATCAATATCAATTGCATCGAATCTGCATGTATCACGGCAGATACCGCATCTGACACATTTTTCCTGATCAATAACATGAACCTGCTTGCGCTCTCCGCTGATGCATTTTGTCGGACAGGCCTTGGCACATGCAGTACAGCCGGTACATTTGTCGGCATTAACCGTAAATGTAATAAGCGGCTTGCAGACGCCGGCAGGACATTTTTTAGCCTTGATGTGAGCTTCATACTCATCACGGAAATATTTGAGCGTAGTCAAAACAGGGTTCGGTGCGAGCTGTCCGAGTCCGCAGAGCGATGTTTTGCTGACATGTCCTGCAAGCTCTTCAAGAAGGCTTATATCGGACTCTACACCCTCACCGTCGGTAATCCGTGTAAGGATTTCAAGCATCCGCTTTGTTCCGACCCGGCAGAATGTACATTTTCCGCAGCTTTCCTTCTGGGTAAAGTTGAGAAAGTAACGGGCAACATCGACCATACAGGTCTGATCGTCCATTACAACCATACCGCCTGAGCCCATAATTGCGCCGGTAGCGTTGATTGCATCGTAATCGATTACGGTATCGAAGAGCCTCTCGGGAATACATCCTCCTGCAGGTCCGCCGAGCTGTACTGCCTTAAGCGGCCTGCCGGTTGAGCTGCCGCCGCCGATTTCTTCTATAACCTCGCGAATTGTAAGTCCCATCGGGACCTCGACCAGGCCGACGCGTTTAACCTTTCCGGCAAGCGCGAATACCTTGGTACCGACGCTTTTACCGTAGGTATATTTATTAAAGGCCTCGGCTCCCTCGCGTATGATGAAAGGTACATTCGCATAGGTTTCAACGTTGTTGATATTAGTCGGTTTCTGGTTTATTCCGGCCTCTGCCGGAAAAGGCGGCCTTAACGCAGGCATTCCGCGACGGCCTTCTATAGAAGCCATCAGCGCGGTTTCTTCTCCGCAGACAAACGCTCCCGCCCCTTCCTTTACCTTCAGATGAAATGAAAAATCAGTGCCGAGAATATTGTCTCCAAGCAGGTTTTTCGCGGAAGCATCCTCTATAGCTTTTTTGAGCCGCTTTATTGCAAGCGGGTATTCAGCACGGCAGTAAACATAGCCGTAGCTCGCCCCGGTAGCATAGGCTGCCGTAAGCATGCCTTCAATAACTGCGTGGGGGTCTCCCTCAAGAACAGCACGGTCCATAAACGCACCCGGGTCTCCCTCGTCGGCATTACAGACAAGATATTTCGGATCGTTTTTGGCGCCTGCAAGAAAAGACCACTTCAGACCGGTTGTAAACCCGGCGCCGCCGCGTCCCCTGAGACCCGAAATTTTTACGGTTTCGATTACCTCTTCGGGCTTCATAGAGCTCAGGCATTTTTTAATACCGTCGTATCCGCCTGCAGCCAGATATTCTTCTATGTTTTCCGGATCGATCACGCCGCAGTTTTTAAGAGCAATCTTCACCTGGCGGTCGAGGTACTTTTTACCGGTTTCATCTTCCTTTATGCGGTTCTCGGCAGGCAGGTCTGCACCGCCGGCTTTAACGGAGTCTATAAGCTTTTCAGCAAATTTATGATCGACGTTGCCGAACATTATCCTTCCGTCCGGCACGATAACCTCGACAATCGGTTCGGCGTAGCACATACCCACGCATGAAGTTACCCCAAGCTGTGATCCGAGTCCGGCATTTTCAAACTGCTCATAAACGGCTTTCGCCCCGGCGGCAATACCGCAGGAACCCATGCCTACTATTACCCTGTTATTTTCCATCTGCATATTCCTTCAGTATCTTGCCCATTTTTGCCGGACTGAGTTTTCCGTAGATGTTGTCGTCAATCATTACAACCGGAGCAAGCGAGCAGCAGCCGAGACATGCGACGGATTCAAGCGTGAAGAGCCCGTCGGCTGTAGTGCCCCCTTCATCAACCTTAAGGTCTTCTGAAATAATCGAATACACCTTTTCTGCTCCCGCAACATGGCAGGCAGTTCCCTTACAGACCCTGATCAGGTGTTTACCGATCGGCGCAAAACGAAACTGTGAATAAAAAGTCGCGACTCCGTAAAGCCTGGACGCGGGAATCTTGATTTCTTCCGCTACGGCTTCAACCAGCTCCTGAGAAAGATAGCCGTGTCTCTTCTGGATTTCCTGCAGCAGAGGAATCACCTTTTCAGGTTCAGATCCAACGTCGGCGACTATTTCCCGGGCCTCCTTTACAGCAGCATTGCCGCATTCAGCACAAGACATATAATCTCCTCTTAATTATTATTTCTATGTATAAAGGGATTCTTTGTATCGTAATCCGACTGTGTATAACCACATGTCAAAAAAACTGTGGTTATTCTATAATAATATACCGAAAAAAGATATAATAAATAAAGGGATAATTATGAAAGAATCAATAGCAATATTATGGGATATCGAAAATGTAACACCGCGTTCGGATTCACTCTTCGTGAACGGACTTATTGAATACGCGAATGAAAAGGGCAAGCTGTCCATAGCAGTTGCCTACGGGGACTGGGCAAGGGGCTCAATAAGAAAGACCTCCGAGGCTTTATCAGAAAACTCGTTTGAGATGATACATATTCCCTACAACAAAAAACAGAAGAATTCTGCAGACATGGCACTGAGCACTCACGCGATAGAGCTGATTTATATGTATCCGCATATAAAGAAAATAATCCTCGTTACCGGTGATGCCGATTTCAGACCGCTGCTGCAGAGCCTGCGGAAGCACGGCATCGAAACGATAATCATCTGTGATTCGCAGAGCGCAAGCGAAGATCTCCTCCTGCTGGCCGATGATTACAAGGACTTCAGGGACCTGATTCCCGACACAGCATATGAATACGTACCGGAAGAGACAAGCAACATCGAAAAGCTCGAAATAAGCCTGCCTGAAGCAATGGACCTGCTGAAGGAAGCAATCGTCGTTATGAATCAGCGCAAAAAGGTCACAACTCTCGGCGCCGTCAAAGTCAGAATGAAGCTGCTGAACGATACGTTCAACGAAAACCGGCTTGGATTCCGAAGCTGGAAAAAATTCATCATGCATGCGGAAAGCGAAGGAATAGTAGAGCTTGAGCATACGGAAAACGATCAGATAATAAAGCTGCTGGAAACCGAACACAAAGAGACGAGCCGGAACTTTGTAAGGCTGCCGAACATCATGTTTGCCATGCTGAGGGCGACACGCGACTGCGCTGAAAAATCCGGCAAAGCCCAGGTTCCGTTTTCTTCCGTCAGCAACCGGATGCTCGAGCAGAATTACGATATCAAGGAATCCAAATACGTCCAGATGAAAAGGCTTGTCAAGGACGCCGAAAAACGCGGGCTCGTACTCAGCTCCAACAAGGGAAAGTACTGGTTCGTCGAAATGACGGATGCCGGTAACGAATACTTTACAAAATAGTCAGAACGGAATTCTCTGCTCTTCAGCCGCGCGTTTAATCTGATCATACTGGGCCTCAAGGTCCTGTATCTCTTTCTGCCAGAACGCGCGGCTGCCCCAGTCGGGGAAGTTATGCCTGAACCGGTAATCGTTCTTCTGCCTTCCGCACCAGCAGAGAAAATAAACCATCCTCATCGCACGCAGCGGTTCAATAAGCATCAGCGACCTCGTATTGAAACTCCGGAATTCACGGTAGCCCTCCAGCAGGGCAGTAATTTCCGCTCCAGATTCCGGGGCATGATCGGGCAGCAGAAGCCAGATATCCTGTACCGGCAGTGAAGTCGCCATATCGTCAAAATCCATGATCAGAAGCCCGTCGCCAGGCCTGTCGAGGATGTTGCCGCTGTGAAAGTCACCATGTACCCGGATAGATTCGGACGGGTCGCAATACTCATCAAACATTGCCCCGACGGTGACACGCAGCTTGTTCAGTACGGCCGTCACTTCGTCCTTCAGGTCAGCGGGGATCCAGTCGGAGGCCGTAAGTTCTTCGAGGTCAGTCCGGAAACTTCCGTCCGCTGAAATGACAGGGCGATGAGAAGCGGTGCGGGCGGCACCGACATTATGCAGCCGGCCAAGCAGGTGACCGATGCGAAGCCAGTACTCAAAATTATCAGCCTCCCAGAGTCGCCCGCCCTTCCGCTGAAATACGGCAAACGGAAAGCCTTCGATACTGCCGAGAGTCGGTGCATCCGATACATTTTCAACCAGGCCGGTCATCGGCAGAGGAGCAGCTACCGGAATATCTGCTTCGGCACAGTCAAGCATAAAACGGTGTTCTTCAAGCAGCGCGGTCCGTGACCAGCGGCCGGGTCTGTAAAACTTCACAATATAGAATTCATCATCTTCTGATTTCAGCTCGTAAACCCGGTTGATATAGCTCGGCATAGGCTGGGTATAGTTTGTAAGATCTATATCGAGGGCGGATTCGACCGCTTCCATAACAAGATCGGGCGTAAGGTCATCAAAATCTGCTGTCTGTGTCATCACAGCTGATAATAATGGTTAGCATGCTAACAATCAAGCGGAGCTGCCGGGGTACGGCCGGCTCACCCGTATTCATCATTCAACCTAAAACCTTAAATACATCAGCAGAGTTGCAAATTATGCAAACCGGCGGTATTATTGAATTACAGTAATTTATTTATACAGATGAGAAATTTTAACTGCTCGGTAAGAGCTCACAGCAGACACCATCTTGAACTTAAGTCGGAGTACCCCCTGATTAAAGATTCCGGAAAAACCCGATACAGGATGGATCTGTATTTTTTCTTTCCCAACCAGCTGAACATCACCGAAAAACACTTCGGCGTCCGGAAATTCATCGACAATATAAAAATATACACACGGTTTTCAACACCCAGCATGTCTCTGCCGATGCTTACTGATTCTCAAAATCCGCTGAACCCCGTTTCAAGAATCAGGCAATACCTGAACTCGCCCGAAAGGCTGTATTCGCACAGAAGAGATCTTCCTATCTACGAATTGCGGGTTCTGACAAATGTTTACCGATCCGAACTCGAGAATACCGCGGAGCTGATTGCAGAAGAAATACAGAAGCAGAATCGTGACACGCTCTGTCGAAAAAGAATTGAACGGCTTCTGTCCGACATACAGGCCTTTTTGAAGGAATTCAGAAAACTTCACAGCCAGTTTATTTCTCCGCGGATCACCCCCGCACAGCGGACCGCGCTCGGTTGGGCGGATGAATCAATCAGTATATCTACAGAGAGGATCCTGAACCGGCTGTTTTCATACGCCGGAAAAATTGAAGAACCTGAAGATCTGCTGATTAAAATGGAAGCCGTCACCAAAAAAGAATCCGGATACCGGCGGCAGATGAATTACCAGTATCTATATAACGATGAAGACCCCTACCTTGGCGAGAAGCTTGCATACCGTGAGAATATTCTGAAAAAATGGGCCCATTCGGCGCTTTACATGACCAGGGAGGACCGCAAAGGAAGCCTTAGGGCCGGGCATTTTCTGGGCGGTGCGGCTGCCGGCATTGCAATGATATTTGCCGTCCTGGTAACTATCTACGCAGGCAAGGTATTCATCCCGAACACCACCCCATGGGTCCTAGCAATAGTGGTTTCATATATATTCAAGGACCGGATCAAGGAAATCCTCAAGGAATACTTCAAAAAACTGATGCCGCGCATAACGGCCGACCAGCATTCAAGACTTTATGATCCCTTTGCCGAAGAACGGGTTGGTTCCGCTCGCGCGTACGCCCGATTTATAAATATCGCGGACGCTCCCGGAAACATTCAGCAGCTGTGGAACCTCGAACCGAACCCGTTCAGGTCCGTACTCCCGGAAGAACAGCTGATTCATTACCAGAGAATAACCGAGCTGAACTCGAGAAAGCTGAATGACAACCACACCAGGCTGAACAGCACCACCGAGATAATCCGCTTTCAAATCGCAGACTGGCTTAGAGAAATGGACGACCCGAAAGACGTCTTCTACAGGCTGGAAAACATGAAAAAGATCAAAATAAAAGGCAGCAGGGTGTACAGGGTACACCTGATCCTAAGTCTCAGGAACGACGAATTGCTTGATTCCGAAGAAATCATCCAATACAACATTATTCTAAACCGGGCAGGCATAATCCGTATAGAAGATTCCTCAAACTGAGGCCGCTGAATACCGCCGTTCGGATTTAGATATTTTTTTAATTAAATTCTTAATCTTCACTTGACTATATATGATTTATATTATATATTTTTATTCAGTTGCTGAACGCAACTATTGCACACAGCAATCGTTGATTTATGCAACATGTACGGAGTGTTATGTGATAGAATTAATTATGGAGCTGACGCAGAAATGCAGGTTCGACAGCGAGATCGGACAGTCTCTTAACCTGAGGGAAAAAGAGATCACATTTCTTTCGGCTATCGCAAACGAAGAAGATATCACATCAAAGACCTTGTCAGCACTTGCAGGATTATCGCCTTCTCGCGGAAGCCGGGTAATCTCAGCCCTTTTTGAAAAAGGCTTCATAAAAATGAAGCATGATGAAAACGACCGACGACTGATCAAACTGAGTTTAACCCAGAAGGGCGAAAACTGTGTAAGAGGCATCGAAAAAGAAAAGCGGCAGTGCGAACTTGATTTACTGAGCGGCTTGTCTGAAGATGAAAAAGCGACTGTGAAAGAAGGGCTGAATATCCTGCTTAAAAGAATGTGACCAGGAATCGAGCATAGGTGAAGGAGAAAGAAATGCCTGAAACAAAAACTGAAAATGCAATAAACATACGCTATTCCGAGCTTGCCGAAACAAGCTGCTGCCTGTCCTGCGGCGGCGCAGTGAACCATGCGAACGCCGGCCCCGGTGAAACCTGTGTCGACCTCGGCAGCGGCCGCGGTACGGATGCAATCAGGATGGCTGAAGCCGTCGGTGCAGACGGAATGGTTTACGGGCTCGATCTCTCGGACGGGATGATCCGCACAGCTGAAAAAACAGCTGCAAGGCTCGGAGTCGAAAACGTTAAATTCCTTCAGACCGACCTCGAACAGATACCGCTCGAGGACAAGAGCGTCGACCTGGTTATATCAAACTGTGTAATCAATCATGCAGAAGACAAACAGAAGGTATGGAATGAGGTTTCAAGAATCCTCAAAAAAGGCGGCCGCTTTGTGGTCAGCGATATCTACTCCAGCAAACCTGTTCCCGAAGAATATAAAAATGATCCGGAGGCCGTGGCTGAATGCTGGGCAGGTTCTGTAACAAGAGAGGAATACCTTTTGCAGCTTGAAACCGCCGGTTTTAAGGATATCGAGATCCTTGAGGAAAGTAATCCCTATCCCAAAGGAAAAATAGAAGTCAGCAGCTGGACAATACTCGGACGTAAATCCGGGTGCGGCTGTTGTAAATAAATGATCAAGGAGCATGCTTTCTTATGAAATCACTGATCAAAAAGAAACCGGAAGGCAATAAGGCAACAGCCCAGTGCTGTGCAAAGCTTTCCAAAGTCGTGGCCGGCTGTCACGACTAGACAACGTTCCGGGCCGGAACAAAATCCGGCCCGGCCTTTCAATCTTAAACGGAGAAAATATACTGCAATGAAAATGGAACTGTCCAAACATAATATTATTTCAAAGATAAAGGACTCCGAAGATTATTTCATCGTGAATCCGCTCAGCCGGAATGCCGACATACTCGATCCGGAAACAGCCGAAGCAATTCTTTCGGGAACATCTGCAAACATCGACGAACTGGCCGGGAAGGGTTACCTTGTAGACCCGGCTGAAGAAGAAAAAAGGTTCAGGGCTGAATATCTTGATTTTCTGGACAGCAGGGAAGATGATGAAATTCAGATTTTCTACGCTCCCACTTACGCATGTAATTTCAACTGCCCCTACTGCTACCAGGAAGGGTACGATAAAGAAAAAATGCAGCAGGATGAAGCTGTAATAAAGGCCTTTTTTAATTATGTCGAGACTGAATTCGCAGGAAAAAGAAAGTACATTACTGTCTTCGGCGGGGAACCGCTGCTTCCGGACACCATTACCCGGAAAAAAATCGGACTGATTATTGATGAGGCGAACAGACTTGGACTTTCACTTGCGTTTGTTACAAATGGTTATTCGCTTGTCAGTTACATTCCGATGCTGAAAGGCGGTTCAATTCGGGAGGTTCAGATAACCCTCGACGGCCCCGCTGAAATCCACAACAGCCGCAGACCCCTTCAGGGGGGCGGTGAAACCTTTGACGAAATCGTTGCAGGCATCGATGCTGCGCTCGAGGCCGGACTTGCCGTAAATCTAAGGGCTGTCATCGACAAAGAAAACCTGCCTTCGCTTCCTGAACTTGCCCGGATTGCAGTTGAACGCGGATGGACTTCAAACCCGCTGTTTAAAACTCAGCTCGGACGAAATTACGAGCTTCATTACTGCCAGGAAAACGCAGTCAGGCTATACGACAGGCTGTCGATGTATGAAGCGCTTTACAGTTTAATAAAGGAACACCCGGTTGTGACCGAATTTCACAGGCCGGCATTCTCGATAAGCAGGTTTCTGTTTGACAACGGTGAAATGCCTGATCCGCTGTTTGATTCATGCCCCGGCTGCAAAACGGAATGGGCCTTCGACTACAGCGGCAGAATCTTTTCCTGTACCGCAACCGTTGGTAAACCGGGAGAAAGTCTGGGAACTTTTTACCCGCAGAAGACGCTTGTGCAGGACGCGGTTGAAGCATGGCAGGACAGAGACGTAACAACAATCCCTGAATGCAAAACCTGCAATCTCAGACTGGCATGCGGAGGGGGCTGCGCTTCCGCCGCAAAAAATAAAAGCGGAGAGATTAACTCACCGGACTGCAGACCGGTAGACGGATTAATGTCTCTGGGACTATCGCTGTATTTCGGAAACGCGGAAGAAAGTACCGCTGAATAATCGTAAATTTTAAATCTGCTTTTCACAGCAGGAAGGAATTAAAGGAGTTACCATGGCCGGAAAAATAAAAGAAATAAAAGCTGCCGAATTTGAGAAAGAAGTTCTGCAGAAAGAAAGAGTAGTACTTGATTTTTATTCAACAGAATGCCCCCCCTGCGAGGCGCTTGCATCAAAATACGAAAGCCTCAGTAATATCTACGGGGACGACATTCAGTTTGTAAAGATATTCAGACAGGAAAACCGTGAACTTGCAGCGGAACTCGATGTAAGCGGATCACCGACCGTCATTTTCTTTCAGAACGGTGAACGTGTCGGAAAGACGCT
>QKCC01000239.1 GCA_003245835.1 Spirochaetales bacterium
TTTAAACCAATAATATAGATGTTACGAATTAAAGAATTATTGTCATAACTTTTTCTGTAATAATCATATACATTAAGTATTTCTTTAGCAAAATCATACTTGTCTTCGCCAGCTTCAAAAAACAACATCGGCCAATGGGTTTCATCGATTCTTAGAAATCTCTCTGCGCCATCAAGCAGGTTCTCAATATCATTCCGGATAATTTCAACGTTGCTGACCGCTGAATCCACAGTCATCTTCCTGATATCCCTCTGGTAAATTGAATACGAAATTATCCCGCTGACTGAAAGCGGGACAATTCCGACTATAATAAAAAGAATTGTAAATTTTGTGGTAATACTGATTTTTTCATTTCCAAGAAATGAAAGCAGCTTAAGCATAAACACAGCATATACCAAATGATTGAAAAAATCACCTTAAGATTTTATCCTTCATCCGTATACACTGCCCCCATATTCTGCTATAGCCTGATAAAAAGCTTCAAGCAAATCAGGTCTGTGGCTTGGGATTGTGTGACTGGGTCCTGCAATATAACCTCCGCCGGCAGACATCTCATTAATCCGCTTTTTTACTTCCGCATCGATTGATTCGGCTGTCGCATCCGGAGAGTTAAGTACAAACTGACTGTCTATACCTCCATGAAAACTGATTTTATCTCCGTAAATATCCTTCATCTTTTTTAAATCATTACACGGCTGGCAGAGATTCCAGATGTCCGCTCCATTTTCCACGATATCACCAAAAATTGCATCAATTTTCCCGCAAGAATGCTGGTTTATTATTATCCCGCGTTTCTTCATGCATTCATAAATACGCTTGGTGTGAGGCTTAATAATTTTTCTCCATGTATCCGGAGGAATAAATAAATTCCGCTGAGTTCCCCAATCATCACCGTACCATACCATGTCCAGTTTTACTTCATCATCGAACTTTGAAATAAATTGAATTTTATAATCTGCTATTGCACCGACAAGTTCATCCATAACTTCCGGCTCAAGCATGTAGTTGATAAGCGCATTCTCCATACCCAGAAGAAGATATGTCCTTTCAAACAGGCCCATCTCAACGAACCCCTCATAAAGAAATTCAGATCTGTCAATATTCGCAACCTGATTTTTTAAATATTCCCAGTCAAACATTTCGACATCAGGAAACACTACCTTATCTCTCCAGTTCTTAATGTCATCAACAACATAGTTTCCCACAGCCGGATAAGAACCTCCTTCGGCTCCTTCCTCAAACTGCCATTCACATCCGAAAACATCCTTTCCCGCACATAGAGGTCTTTCGAGAATGGGTGGATAAAGTCTTATAACGTTTTCCATTCCATTTGGAACCCATTCGGGTCCGGTACGATTTATTGCTGCCAGCAGATTCTGTTTTCTGGTCATATAGATATCCTCCGAATTACCTCGATTTGATTCACTATAAATCTGTCCAGCGTTGAATAGAATAGAAACTTTTTTCAGGTTGGTTAATATTTTTTATATAGACATCATGTTTTGATGAAACTTATACAATCTTCTGAAAAAAATTGACAAACAAACATGCCGGAGTATAATAATCTCGATGTCTCAGAATTTCCGCATTTTGTTTTCCGCGTTATTATTCCTGTTAACGTTCTCAGCCTTCACATCATGCAGCAGGTTCGATATCAAAAACCAGTCTGTTAATCAAAAAAAGATTCCTGATTCAGACTCAGAAGAGATATCCGAAATTGTACTGTCAGAACCATCTGAAAACAAAAAAACATATGCAATTGTTTATCCTCTTCTTCATCCTTTTTTTGCAGAGACCAATAGAGGAGCAAAAGAAGCTGCGGAGAAAACTGGTGTAAACCTTATCCTTCTCGGTCCGCTCAAATACAGTGTCCCGGATCAAATAGCAATGATGGAAAGTCTGATTGAGATGAACGTTGACGGAATCGGCTTAGGCGCCTTTGATCCTTTGGCCTTGAATCCGGTAATAAACAGAGCAGTGGATGCAGGCATCAATGTAATCTGCTTTGATACCGATGCTCCTGACAGCAGGCGGCTTTCATTCATCAGCACAGATAATTATGCACAGGGTATGCATCTGGGAGAAATCACAGCTGAGTACCTTGGAAATAAAGGAAAAATAATTATCAGTCAGGGTGTTCCGACCCAGTTGAACCTGAACCAGCGGCTCGAAGGGGTCAAGGCGTATCTGGCAAACTTTCCTGAAATTCAGATCGCCGGAATAGAAACAGGATACGGCGATGATGCTCAGACGATAGCAAGTATCGAAAAAATGGTGAATGAACATCCTGATTTTGAAGCGTTAATTGGGCTTGATGCACAGGCAGGACCATCCGCAGCTGTTGTTTGGCGATCAAGAGGCTTAAACCAGTTCCTGATAGTGTCTGAAGATATGCCGGAAACAATAAAAGGCATAAGGGATAACATTGTTACAGCTACTATAACCCAGGAACAGTACCTGTGGGGAAAATTGATTATAGAGCGTCTTGACCAGGCAGAACATGGAATAAAACTTATACCTCGTGAAACTACTTCAACAAGGTTGATTACAATTGACAATGTCAGCCAATACTACTCAGAAGACTATGACTATTAAGTAGCGCAGTTGAATAGTACAAAATTACCCGATGCCGTCCCGGAACTGTGTTGGTGTTATTCCGTTAACTTTCTTAAAAATATAACTAAAATAATGCGAATCATTGTACCCTACATCTTCGGAAATTTCCGCTGCCTGCTTAGTAGTTGTCTTTAAAAGCTCCGCGGCTTTTGCAAGCCTGACTTTCGTGAGGTATTCGGTAAATTTATAACCTGTTTCCTGTTTAAATATTGTACTGAACCGGCATTCGCTGAAATTCGCAACACCTGCAGCATCAGCAAGAGAAAGTCCGGGATTCTGAAAATTGCTTTCAATGTAGTGCTTAGCGTGCTCAATCTGCACCTGATATTTGCTAAAATTCCTGCTGCATCGAAATTCAAGTGTAGACTTCAGAATTTCGCTTATTTTAATTTTTAAAGAACGCATATCAATAATTTCAGTTAAATCAGACTCAAGACTTTTCATAGCTGATATGGTTTCTTCTGCAACACCTGTAAGATCTTCAACAAATCGGCTTGCAGTAAGAATTGTATTGATATAAGTGTATCTGAGAAATACACCACGGGTTGTATAAAGCGACTGCAAAGGGCTTAGATAACTTTCAAGAAAATCATCAATTCCTTCTACCCTTGCAAATTTAAGAAACTCAGTCAACCTTGCAGAATTAATCCCTTTCAAACCGCTGTTATCTATACGGAGATGTGAAATGTCCTCTTCGGCAATCACCTCACGTTCTGAGAATATGAAATTAAAATCAAGCGCTTTTACAGCTCCTTTATATGAAATCTTCAAATCACTCAGTCGCTCGCAGATCTTGCCGATGCCTGCTGTTATTCTTGCTGAGATCAATGATTTTCCTTGTGAAGTCACTTCATCCGCAAGATTCTGAGTAAGACTTTCAATCAAACCGGCATCGTCGCCAAAGACAATCAAAATAGTCTCGTCTATTTTATTTGAACATGAAAGTATATTTCGACTTTCTGAAATAAGTGTTTTTATCAGTGCCTCTATTTTCAGAGTTTCAAGATATTCTCTATGACCTTCGTTGAGATCATTATCATCAATGCGGACAACAACAACAGAATAGTATCTTGCACGCAAGTCCAGCTCAAGGGAATATGCCTTCTCAATAATTTCAGCCGGTGTTTTCCCGTACATCACCGTTTCAAGCAGAAAACGTTCTTTCAAGATCTCCAGGTTCTCCTGAAACGTCTTTTCATACTTCTCCAGCTCAATAATATTCTTTTTATCATCATCGAGCTGATTTTTTATTTTATTAAGGCACTCTGCCAGTTCCGTCGGTTTAACCGGTTTTAATATATATTCGGAAACACCGACACTAATAGCCTGCTTTGCGTATTCAAAATCGCTGAAACCGCTTATTATCACAATCTTCACCCATGGCATTTGCTTTTTCAACAACTTTGAAAGCTGCAGCCCATCCATGAACGGCATTTTGATGTCGGTAACGACAATATCCGGTTTAACTTCTTCAATAAGCGATAAAGCCATCTCACCATCAGGAGCTTCACCCGAGAATTGGAACCCGTATTTTTCCCAGTCAAAATTATCTCTTATTCTGGTTCTAATAATGTCTTCATCTTCTACAAGAAACAGCTTGTACACACGGACTCCTGATTGTGGAAAAAATTTGTATCAATCGGGCAAAATTTTATATTTGGTCCCGGATATTCCCATGCTAAATATTATACACGGAGTTCAAATTTTAGCAAATGGAGTATTATATGACATCGAAGTCCAGGATCCATACAGCATTATCACACTCAGAACCGGATAGAGTTCCGATTGATTTCGGATCAACTATGGAAACTACAATTCATTCCGAAGGTTATATAAAACTAAGAGCTGAGCTGGGACTCAACAGCAACTTCCAGGCTGTTGAAATGCTGAAAACTGCAGGATTCGTTCGACCAGAAGAAGAGGTTTTAAAAAGATTAGGCGCCGATGTCCGTGGAATTTTTCCACACCGAACTTATTCAGGGGAAGGTCTTCTGTCTGTCGACGGCGAATACATGATGCTTCAAGATGAGTTCGGGATTCGGTGGAGAAAACCTGTTGCCAGCGGTCTTTACTATGACATTTACGGTCACCCGCTTGCTGATGCGGATATAAACACTATGAAAGCATATAAATTCCCGGATCCAAAATCTTCAGCCTTATTCGAAAATATTGATGAAATCCTGACAACAATCGATTCAGATGAATACCCTGTTGTTTTTGACAACTGTTTTGGGAACGGCATTTTTCAGAGCTGTAATCAGCTCATGGGGTACGACACATTCCTTATGGCAATGGCGCTGGCTGAAGACAGAGCAATCTGGCTTTTAGACAAAATGCTCGAGATGAAAATTGAATTCTGGGATGAGGTGCTCAACAGGTACGGAGCGAATATCGACATCGTTAAGGAGCTGGATGATATGGGAACACAAATCAACTTACTCATATCACCTGATATGTACCGCCAGTATATTAAACCACGTCTTAAAAAGCTTGTTGAATTTATAAAATCCAAAAAACCCGATGTTAAGATGATGATGCATTCCTGCGGTAGTGTCAGCAAGATTATTCCCGATCTTATCGACTGCGGGATTGAAATTCTGAATCCTGTTCAATACACTGCTGCGGATATGGATCCGGTAATGCTGAAACGTGAATTCGGGAACGACCTGACCTTCTGGGGAGGCGGAATCGATACACAAAATATTCTTCCGCATGGAACAACTTCAGAAGTCAGGGATGAAGTTAATAGAATGATCGACATTTTCGCACCGGGCGGAGGTTTCGTGTTCGCCCCGATTCATGCAATTCAGGCTGATGTGCCGATAGAGAATATGCTGACAATGTGGGAGACAGTTAAATCAAGCGGGAAATATTAGATTATCGTATGCACAATCGCTTCAGCTAATTTTTCATCCTGCTCCTGCGACATACCGCTGACTGCAACCGCACCTATGCATTCATTATCTACGATAATCGGAACTCCTCCCCCAAGACCTGTATAACGGATGTCACCGAGGCTGCTTACGGCAAAACCTGATTCAGC
>QKCC01000203.1 GCA_003245835.1 Spirochaetales bacterium
GTTCACGCCCAGCACGGCTGGTGGTTTCCTGAAAAAAAAGGGAGCGAACCGGAACTTTACGGGGCATGGGAGTCAAATATCAACCTGCTTCTTCCATCGGGATGGACGGGAAAATCGGGACTCGGCTATCCGTTCAAAGCGCAGATATGCAGGGTCTATAAGGCCGAAGATTCTCTACCCTGCAGCTGATAATTCTCAGCCTGCAGAATCCGGCGGCTTGCTTACATTCTTTACGAAGCTGCCGGGTGTAATTCCTTCATAACGTTTGAATGCCCGGCTCATCGTAAGAGGATTTCCGTATCCGACAATAGTTGCGGCATCCTTCACGCTCAGACCTTTACCCATCAGTTTTTTGGCGCTCTTCATACGCAGTTTATGAATATAATCGAGCGGAGAGATTCCTGTATATTTTTTGAAAATCCGGGCATAATAGGCGGAATTTATCTCAAAATGATCGGCAATAGCCGAGACATTGATATCCGGATCATTATAATGCTTGTCGATGTACGATATTGTATTCTCAAACCACGAAGGCGGCAGTTCCTTGTTTTTTTCAGCAAAATATTTAATTATCGCGTCGAATATCTCGTTAAGGTTTTTTTCAATTTCGACGTAGGAAACCGAATTAACAATCTTTGTCGCCGGATCGAGCTCTCTCAGAAAATCTTCGTCCAGATCCTCTTTTATAAGGCCCATAGCGTTTATAGTAGCGTCAATTATTCCGAATTTCCGGCACCGGGCAAGCAGAAGCGTCGGATATTCCTTCGAGTAATCATTAACCATGAGTTCCGTCAGCAGGCTCTTTGCGTTCGCGAAGTCTCCTACCTGGATGCTCGTTATCAGCCTTCGGACTTCTTCAAATTTATTGTAGGTCGAACCGAAATTATACCAGCTGTCAAAACTCACATAGTAGTCTGTATAGAAAATCACCTTTGATTCGTTGGCGGTAATCTTTTTATACTCAAACAGTCCGTTAACCTCTTTATATGCAATGGGCAGCTCATGCACAGTACGATGCAGCTCACTTACTGCTGCTGAAAGATGAATACCTGATTCCTTTTCCAGTTTTGCAAAGACCCTGCCTGCGAATTCTCCGGCTTTCTGCTTGTAACCATCCACAACCTTGGGATCTTCACTGAATTCAAGGTTCTGCAGACAAATATAATAATCTTCCAGATCAAGCACATATGCATTGAGACCTTCGTCAAGACAGTCGATCATGCTCTGTTTTATCACTTTGTCGCGTTCTTCAAAGTGGATTGGCTTATCCTCGCTGTGCATACCGAAACATACAAGCAGGTAACCGTCACAGCAGAAATCAACATTATATTCCTTAAGTTTCTGAAGAATCACTTCAAGGTCCTGGTCCGGCCCCTTCATAAGCCTTATTAAATGAACATCCCTGTCTATTAATTCCAGCCTTTTTATATTATAATCCAGCTCTTCAAGCGACAAATTAAGAGTTTCACCCAATTCATCTATATTTTTTATTCTTTTATTTTTATTGTCTAATTTAAGAAAAAGTTCATGAGCTATTTCATTCTGCCTTTTATTTTTCTTTGATAAACTCCTGTAAAAATAAAAAAGCGCCCAGAATGCTATCGACGAAATTAACGGTAACAAAATACTTATAGCGGGAAAACCAGAAAATGCGACAAGGTAAACAGATACAACCGGAGCAAGAAGACAGATTGCTGACAAAATAATTAGTAAAATCTTTTTGGACCCGATTCCTGAATTAAACAACTTACGCCTGCTCCCGAATTATTTATGAATTACTATTATAATCCAGGTAGGTAAAATTTTACAATAACATTCATTAAATCCACTATGATACGTTCTGATTTGTCTTCAGTATTTACGAATATTTCAATCTGCATCCGCGGACAAGATGCCGCAGATGCAGGAATAAAATCACTGGTGTGAGTAAAGCTGTATTCCGTCGGCAAGCGCTTCAAACTTGAACAGCCATGTGCCTCCGGGGCCGGCACCCTGCAGGTAAGCCTCTTTTGTTCCGGGCTTGATTGCAAGGTTGGGTGTCATATTATAGGCGGCCCTGTCCGGTACAAGGATATTCAGAATGGGAAGTCCTGACGGATCCAGAACCAGAATCCGGCCGCCCATCTGCATTGCCTGATAGAGGTTTCCTTCAGCGTCTACCTTGTTTGAATCGGGAGCTGTCAGACCTGAATTCCGGTATACATATGAAAAGCCCTGAATGTGTTCCATATGCTTGCCGTCTTCGGTAAGGTTCATGGCTACTACGACATTTCTGCCGGGTTCGGCAACCCAGAGTGTTTTACCGTTCGGTGCCAGGCATATTCCGTTGCATGCAGCCATATTTCCGGCTATTTTGTAAAGGGTCTTATAGCCGCCTTCGGCATCGAGCCTGTAAACACCGCCGGTCGGGTCTACAGCGGAGCCGCTGAAATCAGTGAAATAGAGGTTTCCGTTCTTGTCAAAAACCAGGTCATTAATACTGAGTCTTCGGCCTTCGTCCAGCGGAGTCAGTGTTTCAAGGAGCTTTCCGTCCTTGCTGAGCACAAGAATGTCACCGGTAAGGCTGCATGCGAAGAGTCTGCCGTCTTTATGAAAAGCAAGGCCGACAGGAATCTGCCCGGGTGCTTCATAAAATGCCGTCATCTTTTTATTTGCATCTATTTTAACGATGGTAGGCATCGGTGCGCCGGGAACAGGAGGTGTGGTCCTGCAGACATACAGGTTGCCTTCCCTGTCGAATGCAGGGCCTTCCATACCGGGCTGTTCATCTGAACCGGCAATCTCGAGCCATGGTTCGGCTATCATATAAGGAAGCTCCGCAACATCCGCAGGAACTCCGGGAATCTTCTCAACACCCTTATCTGAAGCAGCTTCAGCCTGAGGTGCAGCGAAAACGGCTGCGGGGATCATAACCGACATAATCACCAGCAGAATCAAACAGATTTTCTTTTTCATTTTTTCTCCTTTTAGTATAAATACATGCCCAGGATTACAGTCCCTGGAATGAATCTCAAATTTAACAGGCGCCTAGTTTCCGTACATAGTCCCCGGAAGCCAGAGAACGATTTGCGGAATGAACATGCAAATAAGAACAGTCACCGCAAAGCAAATCAGAAACGGGATTGTGCCTTTGAATATTTCATACATCTGCACCTCATCCTTTACCAGCCCGTGAACCGCGAATACTGATAAACCGACGGGCGGGGTCATTACGCCTGTAGCAGCCGCTATGGTAACAAGAACGCCGAACCAGACCTTATCGAATCCGAAGCTGTTGATTACAGGCAGAAACAACGGAAGCGTAAGCATGATTGCCGGACCTGCATCCAGGAAGAAACCGAGAAGTACATAGGTCAGAAGAATCAGTCCCATAATTGCAAGCGGCGGCAGCGGCAGTCCTGATACCGCGTGGGCGAGAGCCTGAGGAAGCTGTGAAAGCGTCATGAACACGTTAAAAAGCGCTATTCCTACCATCATGAAGAACATTCCGCCGCCTGATACGGCGCTTCTTCTTAAAGCATCTTTCAGCCCCTGCCAGGACAGCCTGCGTTTTGCAAGCGTAATTATAAATGCACCGAAGGCTCCGAAACCAGCCGCTTCGTTCGGAGTGGTAACTCCTCCCCAGATGCTTCCCATTACCAGAAGAATCAGTATAAGAATTGCCCAGACCCTTTTGAGTCCCAGTACTTTTTCTTTCCAGGTACTTTTTTCAGCCTCGGGAGCAGAATCAGGGTTTATTTTGACAATGATTACAATTGTCAGAATTATGGTTAATGAAAGAACCAGCCCCGGAAAAACTCCTGCCATAAACAGCCTGCCGACGGATTCTTCCGCAATTATTGCGTAGATCATGAATGCCAGACTTGGGGGAATAAGAACTGCTATCGGACTCGCTGCGCATATACTGCCGAGACCGAGCGACGGAGAATACTTGTATCTCTTCATCTCGGGCCATGCCATGTTCGTCATGGTCACTGCAGTAGCGATACCCGAGCCTGTACAGGCTCCGAAGATTGTTGTTGCGGCAGTCGTAGTGATTGCAAGACCGCCCGGAAGTCTGCCGAGCCAGCTTCTGGCAACGGAATACGCATCCTGGGTCAGCCCGCCGATGTGGGCGAATTCTCCCATAAGAATGAAAAGGGGAATAACCGTAAAGCTGTAGGAAGCAACCTGGTTAAACGGGATTGTTCCCATCAGTTTGAACGCAGGCCCGGCCCCGCCGATAACGATGGTACCGATAAAACCGACAAATGCAAAAGCAAAACCAATCGGCACATCAATAAACATAAGAATAAAGAGAACCGCAAGGCCTATAAGACCTATTACAAGCGGAGTAAATATCATGCGTCACCTCCGGTACCCCTGATATAGTTCACTATGTCGATGATTATTTCCAGACAGAGAATTACAGCTCCAAAAGCTGCAAAGATGTAAAACGGTGCAACGGGCAATTTTATGGTAGCTGTTGTCATATAGAGATGCATGGCCCTGTGAGCGGCCGCCTTCGACAGGCTGACAGACATCGGAATCAGCACAACCAGGCTTATCAGGTTCGCAACAATCAGCATGATCCGCTTACCGTTGAGCGTAAGTTTTTCAACAAGAAGATCCACTGCGATGTGTCTTTTCTGCATGGTAACATAGCCGAGTGCACCGTAAACAACAAGTATCATAAACTGCTCACAAAGGTCCTGCGTCCCTATGATAGGCTTGTTCACAAAGTACCGGCCTATAACATTCAGAAAGGTCATCAGCATCATTGCAAACAGTCCCGCGGACGCAACCCAGCTCAGCGCAACACTGATTCCATGGATCCCTTTTATTATTTTATTCATTTAAAAACCGCCATGTATAATGAGTGACACTTACCGGGACATCACTGCCCCGGTAAGTTTTTTTTAATATTCTGAAGATTTGATGATGTCGATAATTTTCTGACCTTCCAGGTTTCTGGCTTTAAGATCGTTGACATAATCATCAATAATGAAGGATGATTTATTCGCCCAGGTCTTCAGTTCCGCTGGAGGCAGATGCAGCATCTGGACGCCGTTATCAACCATAACCTTTCTGAACTTCTGGTACATGCCGTCGCCCTGACCGATTTCATATTCGGCGACATCCTTGAACCACTCAGTCATGATTGCCTGAAGGTCTGCAGGGAGGGATTCCCATGTGTCCTTGTTCATTCCGTAAAATGCAAGCCCGTAGAAAAGCGGATCTTCAATCAGGTATTTTCCGACTTCATACCACTTCATCATTCCCATAAAAATAGGGGAACTGATTGCGCCCTCAACCATACCCTTCTCCATCGACATGAAAACATCGCCGCCGCCGATCGCGACAGGTGTAGCGCCGAGAGACTTTACAAGAGCATTGGTTACAGGAGTCTGGCTTCTGATAGATAAACCGTCAAACTGGTTGATGCTTGTTACCTTGTCTTTGAAAAGCACCATCTGTGAACCGGCAGTAACGATTGTTCCGATATGAATATCAGTGCTCTCAAATTCTGGCATCAAGCCTTCATTGTAGATCTTCATAAACGCGTTTGTAACATGGCGATCACTCTTTATAAGAAACGGCAGACTTGCAGCATCACATACGGGAAATTCGCCGGGATTAAACATAGTGGCAAATTTACCGATGTCAGCCAGACCGCTTCTAAGTGCATTGACGGACTCCGGTCTTGGGGCAAGGCTTTCGGCCCAGTAGGGTGTTATTTTGATTCTTCCGTTCGACTTTTCCTCAAGCTCCTGGAAAAGCACTTTCAGTTCGGCAACTCCGTCCTGGGTTTCCGCGTACTCGCTCCAGAACTTAAGGTTGTAGACCTTATCCGCGCCGGCTGCTTCCTGGCTTCCGCCTGCGAATAATCCGGGAACCGCGATCAGCGAACACAGCAATACCGCAAAAATAGCATACGGTTTTACTGTTCTTTTTCTTCTTTCATACCTCATCTTTTCCCTCCAACAATAGAAATTCAATCAACCGGTCTCCTGCTCAGACAGGATCCGGGTAATTAACGTTATAAAGATTTTTATATTCTTCCGGGTATTCAACACCGTATTTCTTTTCAAGTTCTTCGCCTCCGAATAACCACCTGAAACTTCCGTCATAAGAGTCATAGGGTTCAGGTGTACACGGAAAGGGGTGCGGAATCTCATCATACTGATATGGTCTGTGAAACACGCTCGGTTTTACATCTGGATGTTCAAAGGATTTTCCCGGCTGCCCTTTGATAGTATTTTTTGAATCTGTGTACCAATCGGTATAAAAATCAGAGCGGATTGTCCGGAACCATTTAAAATGCCAGATCTTCCATTCGCCGGTATCCGGGTTTTTTATAAAATCAAGACCGTATTTCCCCCAGGCCCAGAAGCTTTTTGCTTCCGGAGACATAATCCCGGCCGGCATTGTTTCGAACCCGGCGGAATGAAAGGTAGCCTTGGCTGTTCTGCCGTCACCGGCCACAACTATTGCCGGGGTACATACGGTATGGAAAAAAACCCCGCCCCGAAGATCCTCGCCGGTCTGGCTGTCCCAGAACTTCTGCATCGCGTCCGGTCCGAATACACAGCCCCAGTCCGAGACCTCAGCGGAGACATCCGGACGCCACATTGCAAATGCCTCAGTTGATCTGCTTATATAATCAGGGTTCAGGTGAACTTCCTCGTAATGTGCCATACAGGCATTGATTGCGCTGACAGCCTTCACCCGCTCTATTTCATGTTCATGCTGCCGGATACTCTTTTCGAGTTTTTTCTCCAGGGTTTCAATTGACATATTCAGCCATCCTTTTTCTTATTCAACCTGTAAATTATTAATTCACATGTTAGATACGAATTTTCCGGCTGTCCAATTGATAATTACTATTCAGTTCATAGTTAAAATTTATGTAATTTTTAATAGATATCGGCTATCAATATGATGATTTATTAGAATTGGACAGCAGATCAGGCTGAAGCTATAATTTTTCAGAGTAAATAATTTATTAACAACGGAGAAATACATGAAATATTCCGCAATGAATCCGATTGGAATACCGGATCCGCTTGATGTTATAGGACTTAACCCGCGCATTGATGATTTAAACGGTAAGACAATAGGATTGTACGCGACCTTTAAAGAACACTGGATGCTCATTCTCAGGGAACTTGAAAAGCAGCTGTCTGCCATGTACCCGGATGCAAAGTTTACATATTTTCAGTACACAAAAGATTTGAACGCGCACACACAGGTTGCCGAGGTAATGAAGGACCCCGAAGTCAGACCTCAATTTGAAAAGTGGATTTCAGGCACTGATGCCGTAATTGTTACCAATGCAGACGCCGGTTCCTGCTCACTTTATCTTACCTATAACGCCACTTTCTGTGAAAGACTCGGGAAACCGATGGTTATGACTGTGAATCCTGCTTTCATCCAAATCAGTGAAAAAGCTGCCGGACTCCGGGGGGTACCCGGCATGCGATATTCGATACTTAATATTCCCGACATTTCGATTGAAGAAGACCTTACATTCTTTATTAATGAATATATACCGCAGGAGGTTGCAAAATCACTTCCGGGAATTATCGGGGCGCTGACGAACCCTCTGACCGAAGAAGAAAAAAATCCGCCGATGAAATCAGAGAATGTTCCGCGGATTGAATACAGCGGGGATCTTGATGAAGTCAATATGCACTTCTACAACAAGGGAATGGCCTACGGGTTTCCTATTATTCCGCCCACCGAAGAGGCTGTTGGTAGAATGCTCGAGGGATCCGACCTGCCGCCGGACCACGTCGTAGCAAAAATGCCCCCGATGAACGGCAATGCTACAATTGAAAAGATAGCTGTCAATGCGGTAATGGCGGGCTGCCTGCCTACGCACATGCCTGTACTTATTGCGGCGGTCGAGGCTATGGTTGATCCTCATATGTGGTTCGAAGCGTACACGACAAGTGTCGCGAACTGGGCACCGATGATGATGGTTAACGGACCTATCCGGGACGACATCGGAATCAATTACGGTCTCGGGACTGTCAGTCCCTACTTCAAGGCCAACGCTTCGATTGCACATGCAATGGGGCTCATTATTATGAATATAGCCGGAATTAAACATGGATTTGAAGATATGGGGTTTCTTGGACATGAAGGCAGGTTCGGAATCTGTATAGGCGAAAACGAGGAAGCAAGCCCGTGGGAGCCACTGCATGTCTATTACGGGCTGAAGAAAGACGACAGCGCTGTAAGCTGCTTCTGGCCGAATACGAGGGCTTTTGCCATGATTGGTAAGGACGTGGCGGCCGGCCTTGCCAGCTTATGCGACAATATCCAGGTATTCGGCAGCGATCCCGGCACAGCCATAGTGCTCACAGTTGGTACGGCAAATGCGCTTCATAATGCCGGGTTCAGCAGGCGGGCCTTTGTGGATTACATAGTTGAATATGCAAGAAGGCCCGCGGCCGAAATGAACCTCAGATGGATGGTCGGAAATAACCACCGGCACCCTGCCGTCCCCCTGCCATCGGAAGGGTCCAGATCAGCCAGAAAATTCATGTCCGGGGATCACATCCCTGTAATAGTTACCAGCATAGAGAGGTCCGGCGGTGTGCTGTTGTACGGAGGCGGCGGAGACCATGGAGGCCCCGTTACCAAAAAAATGTCTCTTCCCAAGAACTGGAAGGCACTTGTCGATAAATATAGCGCATACAGAAAGCCGACTATCTTTTAGTGTTATGACTATCCGGGAAATTCTTATACTTTATATTTAATAAAAGCAGGACCGCCTTTAAGACAGGGGCGGTCTTTTGTTTAAGGAGATGACAATTGGAACTTACCCAACTTCGTTACTTTAAACTTCTTGCGGAATGCAGACATTTTACAAATGCTGCACAGCAGCTTTGCATTTCACAGCCTTCGTTGAGCATAGCAATTCATAACCTTGAAGATGAGCTCGGCATGAAACTGTTCGAAAGAGAAAAAAGGACAGTATATCTTACCGAGTACGGAAAAAGCCTTTACAATGATGTCAAGAAAATGTTTCTTAATCTTGATGAAGCACAGCTGAGACTGAAGGATATGTCACTGGGTGCCCAGGGTGATCTTAAAATTGCCACTTCGTTCGCAATCGATGAACCAAGCGCTATTTTCTATTATATACGGCATTTCTTTTTTGAACACCAGAACATTTCGCTTCACTTTTACAACCAGAGCGTTAAACAGATGACAAAAATGCTCGAAGACAGGGAAATTGACTTTGCTCTCTCCATAAACCAGCACAATTTTCCCGGCATCGTGTGGAAACCGCTTTATACGGACAGACTCGGCTTGATGGTCTGCGGTGAGCATCAATTCGCTTCAAGAACATCAATCAGGCTTGAAGAAGCAAAAGATGAAAGGTTCCTATGCATTAATGGCGCTCCGGATGAAGAAGATTCCACATACACACTATGCCTGAAAGCCGGATTCACTCCCAAACTATGCTTCGAAGGAGCATCACCAAGACTGACCGGAGAGGCAGTCAGCCGAGGGCTTGGTGTAACATTCGTAACCGAACAGCGAAAGCAATGGAAAGAAAAAACAGTAGAGCATACCCGTTGGGAAAAAAATCTGAAATTTATTCCGATTGAGAATGAATACTGTCTGCGAACCATCGGCATTCTGTACCTCGCGGAAAGGAATTTACCGAAAGCGGCAACGCTCTTTCTTGACGGGCTCATAGATTTCTTTCGTGATGAAAGGGAATCCGGTTCGAAAATCACCGGAACACAATATGAGAAACAGCCAACTGCAGTGCGCCGTCAGTTAGCTGTTTCTGTATGATCGGCTCTCTTTCAGTAGTCGATATAACCCAGCTTATATTCCCTGTAATCCGCAACCAGCCTTTCCCAGTTTTTCGGGAGCTCAATTTTTGTGCAGGACGGCCCGCCGTGGTCCCCGCCACCGGCAAGTACAGCCATCATGGGTCCGGCCATACCTCCCCCGACAATTGCAAACATATGCCTGCTGCTCCAGAAAATCCTTGTTGCATGGTTCATATTTTCAGGTAATGAAACTGTCTCGGGTTCATGCATATTACCGATAAGCCATTTTATATCCACATCAGTACCGGGCCTGCGGGCATATTCAACAACGTAATCTATTACCTTCTGCTTGGTCCATCCGGCATCGGCAAACATCTTTGCCGCAATGGGCGAAAAAATAAACATCGCACCGGGGTCCCAGCCTATTACTGAAATTTTGCATAATTCGGTAAGAAAATCCGCTACGTTGTTTTTCTGAATCGCCCTGTGCTCCTGCGGCCAGAACATTGTTACTGCATTATCATCCCTTTCAAGGCCGAAATCCTCATGAAGCGGTCCCCACGGATTCTGCTCGGGGTTATCACCGACACAGAATCCCAGCCTGAATTCATGCCCCATTTCGGACAGGTCTTCTATTCCGGGACGAATGCCTCCGGTATTCATCATGATATAACCGAAAGCCCTGCCGATTGCTGCATTGGCTTTATAATACGGCGATAGAAAGTTATCATCAACATTCAGGCCGATATCCCTCACAATCGAACCGCTTACCGTAACCACCGGCCCCCAGGTGGACTGACTGCAGGTCCAGCCTTCCAGGAAGATATCTTCATGAAAAACACCCTTAACAGCGGCAATCAGAACCGGCATATAAGTCGGCAGACAACCAGCCATCACTGCGTTTACCGCAATCTTTTCGACCGTCGCACATCCCATCATAGGCGGAATCTTTGCCACAACATAATCCGGCGGCAGATCAGTCCCTTTCAGCATTTCGTTAACAGCTTCACGTGTAGGCAGGCCTACCGGCATCCCGTTGCTCCATCCATTTGTGTAGAATATCCGGTTTATCTCTTCAGGGGTCCCGCAGACCGGATTCTCGGCATAACCCTGATCCGGAGGGGTCGGCCGAGCTTCTTCAGCGGAAAGGGGTGATGTCAGCGCGGAGACGAGCTGATCTGTAAGCCCGGCAAGGTCATTCTTCATAGCTTCACCGACAATCTCCTGGGTTACGTGTCCGCGCACCCTGTCAACGGCGATATCATACTTCAGAATTCTAAGACCTGGAACGAGACGCCCCCGAACTCCTCTTACCCCGGGATTATAGGTGCGCTCAGTGGTCATCATTACTGCCGGTTTACCTAGTCTTTCAATATATGCGGTATTGTAACCAAGAAATAATGCGCTTGAAGGAACACTGCCGTAAAAACTTATAACAGCGTCGACACCGTCAATCCATTTTTGAAAAACCGGTCCGAACTCCTCATTTCGTGACAATTCCGGCTTCTCTACCAGGTATCTGATGTATGAAAATTTTATATCCGGATATCGTTTCTTCAGTTCCTTTTCAACTTCCCTAAGCATATAGGTAGCGTTTATCATAAAATCTCCGAACATGCCGATTGTTTTTCCGTTCAAATCGTCAAGCCGGGGACTGAGCCCGGCAAGATCACTGCAGTCAATCGTGGCCCAAGGGCTTATAACTTCATAATTCATTGTGCAATCACTCCATTCTGTTGTTAAGAAATTATACTCTTGCATAAATTTGATGTCCAATTTAAATAAATCATCAATTTGATAGCTTATAACTATCATTTCGTGGTATAATTAAGCAATGCATGAATAAGGAGCTTCGAATGGAACTGACACAGCTGAAATACTTCAAGGTTGTAGCCGAATGCGAACATTTTACGCACGCAGCTGAACAGCTCTATATATCACAGCCGTCACTGAGCAAGGCGATTTCCAATCTTGAAGATGAGCTCGGACTCAAACTTTTCGAAAGAGAAAAAAAATCAGTTTACCTGAACGATTACGGTAAGAATTTTTATATGTATGTAAAGAAAATATTCACGGAACTTGATGAGGCACTGGGACAGCTGAAGGATATGTCCATAGGCGCTCACGGCGACGTAAAGATAGCCACATCATTCGAGATAACCAAACCTAGCCCGATACACGCCTATACCAGGGAATTCTTTCTATCGAACCCTGATATTTCCCTGCACTTTTATCAGCAAAGCGTCAAACAAATCATGCAGCTGCTTGAGGACAGGGAAGCAAACCTTGCATTCTCTCTTCAGCCTCATCAGCAGCCCAATATTACCTGGATTCCGCTTTACTCTGAGAGGATGGGTCTTATTCTTCCGAAAGGACATATGTTCGCTAACAGATCTTCGCTCAGACTCGAGGAGGTAAAGGAAGAAAGGTTCCTCTGCAATAACGTTGCACCGGATGAAGAAGACTCAATATACCATCTCTGTAAGATGGCCGGCTTTAAACCGAAGATCGGTTTTGAAGGAACTTCGTCGAAAATTGTCGGGGAAGCAGTTACCAGGGGACTTGGAATAGCCTTTGTATCGGAGAGGCGGAAAAAATTTATAGAAAGCTCACCGGACGTAGAGGAATGGGAGAAGGATCTGCGGTTTATACCCGTTGAGAATGAATACTGCCAGAGAATTGTAGGACTGCTGTATCTTCGCGAGAGTTATAAATCTGCAGCTACAAGGCTTTTTATTGACGGGATGCTGGATTTTTTCAATATATCCGAGGATTTATTACAGATTAATCAGGAACAGTAAAAAGTAAGTTCTTCGTCCACAATCTCTCGCAGATGCCCCCTCACCATTATCTGGGGAATAAATTTGCCGCCCGGTGTACAGGTTTTCAGCCAGGTCCTGATATGCATCCTGATTTCTTCCTCTGATGCAATAGGCGAATTTACAAGCTGGGTGTCCACACCGCCCCGAATTATCAGCCTGTCTCCAAACTGAGCCTTTACCTCTGCAACGTTGTTCATCGGAGCCTGCAGCGGATGCAGACTGTCTATGCCTAGCGATACAAGATCGCCTATAACCGGCTGAATCATTCCGCACGAATGCTGTTCGTAATACATTCCAAGTTCGTGGGATTTCTGTATGACGCTGGCAACTTCCGGCTTGATAAATTCCCTCCACAGCTCCGGAGAGAAGAACATATTCGTATTATTCCCCCAGTCGTCATGTACGCCGACAAGATCCGCATTATAGTATTTCTTTAAATATTCGAGGTATTTCAGTTTGTATTCCGTAAGCGCGCTGAAAAAACCCTTTACCGAATCCGGGTCAAGGTAGAATGCCATGCAGGCATTTTCAAAACCCATCAGGGCATGCAGCCTCTCAAAATGCCCGTTGAACACAATCGCCGAAAGGAACTGCTTCTGCGGATCATAGTCCCTGAGCTGCTGTGCAGCATCAGCCTCCCAGTCAAAGGCGTCAAGATCCGGGAATTTAACAACGCCTTCCCAGTCGGATATCGATTCCAGAACATGACCGCCCGGCGTCGGGGTCTGATCCATAAAATCAAAGTATGTCCAATGCACTCCGAACCAGTCCAAACCGCCTTCGGGCAGCCTGCACCGCTCTCCGGGACCTATTACCGGAAACTCGTCCCGCAGGCCGGGAAGGAATTCAGTCTCCTTCCCGGAATACATGTTTATTAGATTTTCGCGTCCTGTCATATCTTAAACAGGAAGCCTGTCGTCCGTCCATGTTGCATACGGCTGAGGAGTCCTCGGCGCGCATTCTACGAATGAATCAGTACTGTAAGGATGAAAATATGTCGTCGGACCGACCTTGTCCGGTTCGCCTCCGTATTGAAGTATTCTTTCTTTCGGAATAGGCCGGCTTACGCTGTTCTGGTCATAATCGGTCCAGGGCGTGTCAAAGGGCGTCCTGAAAAGGCGGTACCAGTGATAGTGCCAGATTTTCCACGAGCCGTCTTCCATTTTGAGAAAATCCGCCGCCACGCGTCCCCAGGCCCATTCAGCGCGCATCTTCTGTTTTGCTTCATCCCACACGGTCTCATGTCCCGGAGAGGTCCAGACGCCCCTCGCAGTCTTTCCGTCGTCAGCAACGACGATCTGCGGAGAGGCAAGATCATGCTCAAACATCCAGCCGGTATGTTCAATCATCCCCTCTTTCTCTTTGAAGAAGAACTGAATATTTTTATAGCCTTTCAGTAAGCCGTAATTGGCAACTTCGTATGTCGAATCTTCCCTATCGGCGAAGAAAATCCACTGGTTGAAGTGGTTCACCGGTTCATCGGGGTTCGCTACATGGGTATTGAAATATTCTCCCATTACCCTCTGTATTTCGTTTATTGCCTCTACCCTTTCGACCCGGAGCTTCGTCTTCTCCTGATCTTCCCTCAATTTTTTTATTTCTTCTATTATATCATTTTCCATTTACAGGCTCCTGATGATACATTTATTTTGCAAACATTGTATTCGGAAGAAACAGCGATATCTGCGGTACATGAACAATAAGTATAAGGGTGACCATGATTGTAACCATGTAGGGAAGAACTCCCTTTATGACCTCCGATGTCGGGACCTCCGGAACTCGGTTCTTTATAATAAAGAGATTTATTCCTACCGGCGGGGTAATAGCGCCCATTGCAACTGTGAATGCCACGACAATTCCGAACCACACAAGGTCAAAACCGAGGGCTGAAACTGTCGGCGCAAGAAGTCCGACGGTCAGCATCATTACAGGGGGAGAATCAAGAAAGCATCCCAGAATAAGGTAAAGTATGATGATGCTCCAGATGATCAGCATCGGAGGAAAAGGAAGCGCCGATACCCACTGGGCAAGTCCCCGCGGCAGGCCCGACAAGGCCATAAAGATATTGAAGATCTGGATTCCGACAAACATGAAGAACATTGATGCCCCGGTTTCGGCAACACCCTTCACGGTTGTCATCATGCTTTTTAAGGTCATCTTTTTTCGGGTGAACGCAATGATAAGTGCACCGATTGCACCTATACCGGCCGCTTCGTTAACCGTACAGATACCGCCCCAGATTCCGCCCATTACCACAATGATCAGAATGAGAATAGACCAGATACTCTTCAGACTTTTCAGCTTCTCAATGAAAGAATATTTCTCGGTCTGCGGCGCATCTTCCGGTTTCAATTTTGCCAGTATCACTGTCGTAAGCGAAAGGGTGATGATAAGAAGCACCCCCGGAATCCATCCGGCCATAAAAAGCCGTCCGACCGACTCCTCGGCAAGGATTCCGTAGATGATAAGAGGTACACTCGGCGGAATCAGGATTGCAAGCGGGCCCGCGGCCGCAATGCTGCCAAGGCCAAGCCGCTGACTGTACCCGTATTTCTTCATTTCAGGCCAAGCGACCTGGGTCATAATCATTGCGGTTGCTGAACCGGAACCGCAGACGGCTCCGAAGATTCCGCTCGCGACTGTGCTCGTAACCGCAAGACCGCCGGGCATGTGCCCGAACATCTTCCGTGCTGAACCGTATGCGTCGGTCGTAAGTCCGCCGCGGGATGCATAGTCACCCATCAGCATAAACAGGGGCATTACACAGAATGTGTAGGACGCAGCCGTCGTAAAGGGTACGGAAGAGATGTAGCTCAATGCCGGGCCGAGACCCAGAATCATGATTATTCCCGTTATACCCGAGAACGCAAAAGTAAATGCGAGGGGCATTCCGAGAAAAAGCAGTATTAGCATCAATGCCATGTTAAGAATGCCGACGATCATTGGGCTCATAGTTCAGCCTCCCCGTTTTTCATTGAAAGTTGTTTATTTTCTAAATGAATCTCTCTTGCTTCAATGAAGCGTTTTACCCCGTCAATCAGAAATTCAATACTAAGCAGAAAGCAGCCAAGGGCAGCTACAATGTAAAATGGGGCCAGGGGAATGCCGAGAGTACCAGTCGCTACGTTCCTCTTTGAAAGATTCGCAATTCCCTTACCCAACATTCTCACTGCGATCGGAGCAGAAACAAATGTACAGAGTATTATTGTGATTCCGTAAATAATGCTCTGTATGAATTTCGAGAACTTAATCAGTATGGCATCTACCGTAATGTGTTTTCGCAGATGGGTTGCATTCGCCATTCCGTAATAAAGGGTTATTACCATTAAAAGCTCTACAAGTTCCTGTGAACCCTTAACAGGTTTATTAAAAACGTATCTTCCAAAAACGTCCACAAACGTCAATACGGCCATGGACAGCAGCGCTATTCCCGAGATCCAGGCGAAAATGTTGCTGACACTATGAATAGCGTTTAAGCCTGTACTGCATATTTTTTTCAGTTGCATTATATTTTCCTTATATTAATAATTCCATGCAGTCTATGAAAAAGACACCCGTCAACTCCCAACCGGGAGTTGACGGGCAGGAGATTTTATTTAACGCAGATGTGCCTCACATCTGGCTACTACTTCGTTTGCAGTTTCAACAATCTTTTTACCGTCGAAGCCAAGGTCTGTTACGGTTTTGATATAATCGTCTACCAGGTATGCGGTAGCACTCTTAATCTGGGCCTGAACAGCCGGGCTGATTTCATACGGCTTCATGCCGGCCTTTGCCATTGAGTCTGTTGCACTGCGCTCTTCCCAGTCAACGACATACATATACTGGTAATAGGCTTTTCTTGAAACATCTTCAAGTATTACCTGAAGATCCGCAGGCAGGCTGTTCCAGGTTTCCATATTTACAACAGTGTAATTCAAACCGGTACAAATCGGGAAATTGAGCAGGTAATCACAGGCTTCATAGAACTTGAATGCTCTCATCGCACCCGGGCTGCTTATGGCTGCATCGATAACGCCCCTTTCGAGCGACATGTAAACCTCGGTTGTCGTGATTGAAACAGGCGAAGCACCAAGCGCCTCGATTGCGGATATAACGCTTCCTGAATTAGCTCTAATCTTCATACCCTTAAAATCACCGATGCTTTCGATTTTTTTGTCAACAAGTGCAATCATCTGCATATCTGTAGGCATGAAGAAAAGCACCTTCAGTCCTTCGCCTTCATATTCCGGAAGCAATCCTTCATAATACAGGCGCCACATAATTTCGGCAGCAGTTGTCGGGTTTGACACGAAAAACGGCACCTGAACAATATCTGATACCGGGAATTCTCCCATTGCCTGGCCGATTCCCATGTTAAGAACCTCAAGTCCTCCGTCTTTTGTCATTCCGACAAGGTCCATCGGGCTTCCAAGAGAATTTCCGTGATAACAGGTTATTTTAACCCTGCCGTTAGTCGCTGCCTCAACATCCTTTACAAACTGATCAAAGAATTTCGCAAGAGGTGTTCCTTCAGGATTGGTATCACTGAGCCTCCACTCATATACGGTCTGGTCATCTGTGCTATCCGCAGCAGTTTCTGCTTTCTCCGATCCGCCGCAGGAAGCAAGAACCATGGCCAGCAGGATTGCTGCAGCAATCTTCAAAAATCCTTTTTTCATTTTTTCGTTCTCCTCATTTGTTGTCTTATGAACAGCTGAATAAAATACTTACTCTGTCATGCTCAACCGACTGTTATTGTTAAAAAAATTATAAGCTCCAAATTATTCAGTTGTCTAATTCAAATAAAGTATAATTTTGATAGCTATGGTCTATTGAAATTACAATAAGCATCAGCAAAATCAATAATCGATGTACTCAGGCATCAATCCAGGGTACTCTTCTACGAGGTCATTCCAGCATTCAGGCAATAATGCTTTTTTACAGCAGGGTCCCCCATGGTCCCCTCCTCCGAGATAAGCTGTTCCCCAGTCGCTTCCGCCGACGAGTACAAACATATGTTCGGTATTCCAGAACAGGCGTGCGTGGTGCTTCAGTCCCGGTGCGGGAAAAATCAGTCCATTTCTCGGATGATTGTTCCCGATAGCTGCACGCGGAATTTCATCCGACGGCCTGTGATTGTATTCAGCTACATACTCAAGTATATCCTGCTTGGAAAATCCCGCCTTGCTGAACAGTTCGGCACTTTCAGGCGGAATTACAAACATAGCGCCGACGTCAAAACCGCCGTGCCACAGGGTGCACATACGATCAAGCGCCGCGCTTACACTGACTGTGGGGAGCTGGGTATGTTCGCTCGGCCAGAATATTGTAATACTGGAGTCCTCTGCGGAATATCCGTAATCGGTCTGAAGCGGCGCCCAGGGCGAATCTTCTTCATTTTCAGCTATGCAGACGCCGAACCTGCCGTCGCTTCCGGGACCGCTCATGTCTTCGATACCGGAACGGCAGCCGCTGATATTCATAATCATATAAGTCACGGCCCTTGCTATGCAGGCAGCCGGTCTTGTATAAGGCGAAAGAATATTTCTCCCGGTATTGATGCCGAGGGCGTCTCTGATCGGCCCGTTTATCACCATAACCGGATACCAGCATGAATTACTGCAGGTCCAGCCCTCCAGTTTTATGACGTCATCCGCCATTGCCTCGACAGCTGCAATCAGCAGAGGCATATGTGTCGGCAGACAGCCGGCCATTACCCCGTTGATTGCAATTTTCTCAACCGTGGCCTTGCCGAGCATCGGCGGCAGTTCGGCAACAAGATGTTCCGGCGGCAGATCCGTGCCGCGCATCATTTCATCAACAGCTTCTCTTGTCGGCGGAACAACAGGCGATCCGTTTGTCCAGCCGTGCCGGTAAAAAATATTGTTTATTTGATCAAGCGTACCCGTGAATGTGAGCGCTGAATGATCTTTGACTGTTTCGGGGTCGGCTTCTTCCGGGCTGAGCGGCCTGGTAAGGCCGTCTGCTATACGGTCAAGCATTTCCGCAATAACATCACGGTAGGTGGTTATCGTCCATTCACCGCAGTCTACGCCATTAGGTACAAATCCCGGCCCGTCATATGTAACCATTCTGAGCCCCGGGTACGACCTGGAAGAAGCGCCGTTTCGGGCGGAAGATTCATACTGCTGCTTCGACAGCAGTACAGCCGGAACGCCGAGACTTTCAATATGAGCGAATATATAACCCATAAACAGGGCACAGGAACCCATATCCGCACCCACACCGACCGCAGCGTCAACACCTGACAGCCATTCTCTGAACTCAGGATAGTGTTCAGGGTCTTTGTCAATTTCACAGGTGTCCGTAATATAGGTATAGTGGGAAAACCTCAAATCCGGGAATTTACGATTAAGCTGGCGTTCAAGTTCCTGCATAAAAAAAGGATGGTATTCTTTAAATGAAGCATACAGACCTATTGTCTTTCCTTCCAATGTTTCAAGCCTCGGCTGAATTGCTTTTTTTGACAAATAATCGCTTTTCGCCCAGGGTGATAAAACGGTGTAATCCATGTATAATACTCCAATACCTATTTGTTTCTAATAGATGTATTTTTCAAGTATTATAGTTTTAAAAAACTTACGCCGTCTAATATTAAATATTTATCAAAACCATAAGCATTAGCTATCAAAAAAAAACGGAGGAAGCGGTCATCCCGGTTCCTCCGTCATACGCAGATTATTTAATCAATCTTTACAATTTTGAAGTCTTTGTCTACGACTACATCGGCTTCAGTATTCTCAAGTACAAATTCCGCGGTATAGGGTTCGAACACTTCCATCATATGGAATTTGCCGCCTTCGATCTTGAAAACGCCTACATCGGTTACCAGGTAGTCAACCTGACTCACTGCTGTCAGCGGAAGGGTACATTCCCTAAGCAGCTTGGAAGTTCCGCTCTTTTCAAAATGGGTCCCTGCGCAGATTACAGTTCTGGCTCCAACAACAAGGTCCATGGCGCCGCCCATCCCGGGCACCATCTTGCCGGGAATCTTGTAGTTGGCAAGGTTTCCGTTCTGATCGACCTGGAGTACGCCTAGAACCGTATAGTCGACATGGCCGCCCCTGATGATTCCGAAGGATGTTGCCGAATCAAAGAAACAGCCTCCGTCAAGCAGCGTAACAGGCATTCCGCCGGCGTTAACCAGGTACTCGTCTTCTTCGCCATCCGCGGGAACTGGCCCAAGACCCAGAAATCCGTTTTCGGACTGAAGCGTTATTTTTACGTCATCGGGAATATAGTTGCCTACAAGCGTGGGAAGTCCGATTCCCAAATTCACGACATCGCCGTTTTTGAAAAACCGGGCAATTCTTTTTGCTATTATGTCTTTATCCTGAGTGTATTCCATTATTTGCCCCCTTCGACAAGAAAATTCACGAAGACTGCGGGTGTAACAACAGTTTCAGGATCCAGCTCGCCTATCTCGACAATCTCATCAGCTTCGACAATAACAATCTCACAGGCTGTTGCCATCATGGGATTAAAATTGCGTGCGGATCTTGCATAAACGAGGTTGCCTGCCTTATCTGCTTTTGCAGCCTTTATAAGCGCTACATTTCCTTTGAGGGGTTTTTCGAGAATGTATTTAATACCGTCTTCTTCAATAACCGTCTTGCCCTCTTCAACCTCGGTACCGACGCCGGTGGGCGTCAGAAAACCGCCGAGACCGCAGCCGCCGGCACGGATCTTCTCGGCAAGCGTCCCCTGTGGTACAAGTTCGACCTCGGTTTCTTCCGCAATCATTTGGCGCTGTATTTCCTGGTTCAGACCGATATGTGATGCAATTACCTTTTTAAACTGCTTGTCGCGGATATTTGCGTAAACGCCGTTCTGCTT
>QKCC01000098.1 GCA_003245835.1 Spirochaetales bacterium
ACTACCCTTGAAAACAGATGAATTCCGCCCGGATCGACAAGAGTTCCCCTGCCGTTATTGATTATCAGGAACTGGTTAGTCTGAACGACTCCCTGTTCTTCTACTTCATCCGCACCGAGCCATATAAACTGATGTTTATCCGACTGAAAAAGTACCTTGCCGTTAATATCGTTGGAATTAATCATATATAATTAATAAATCATATTGGAATAATAATCAATTAAAATATCTTATTTAAGTTGTTGTATGAATTTAAACTTGATATATACTGTTATTTATCCGACATCGAAAAAGGAGAATCTATGAGAAAGCTTATACTTTGTTTTATATTGATTGTACTCACATCGGCCGGTCTGTTTGCCCAGGCAAACAAAAAAGTTATTATACGCAACGAAACCGGATATACAATTAACGATCTATTCTTCTCTCCGTCAGCATTTGACGACTGGGAAGATGATTTTCTCGGTGAAGAACCGCTATTGGACGGCCGGGAAATTGAAATTACCCTCAATCGTGATTTTGACGCAAACGAAGTTATTTATGATCTTCAGGCTGTTGATGAAGACAATGATTATTATACTATGTATGAAGTCGATATATCTGAAGACAATATCATCACAATCACAATGGATGCTTATGACGGCGGAGACTATGCTGATGATGAATACGATTACAGCGGTTATGAAAACGGTTACAACGAGGGTTACAGTGAAGGTTATAAACAGGGTTATATAGAAGCCTTCCGTGACGCTTACCTTGAAGGTTTCAAGGCAGGGCAGGCGACAGACCTTCCTGCGGTACCCGAAAGAATGGAAAACAACAATTCCTCGAACAACTGGCGCTGACAGTGAATTTATCCGGGGGGTGTCTTTTAACAGATGCCCCCGTCATTCTATGAAATAAGGCTTATCCAGCATTCCCTGAAAATTTTCAGTTCAGAAACAATCCTTTTTTCAAGCTGTTCGCAGCTGCAGTCGTCGCCTATGGCACAGCATTTTTCATACTCGGATAATAACTCCACGGCATGAAATCCGCCGGATTCAAAGACAAAATCTTTCATGGCAGAAACATGGTAGACTGCTGTTGACGCAGAACAGGATCCTGAACCGCGTGATTTGAACACATACTCAAGTTTGTTAAAACGACGGCTGAAGTCTTCAAGAAAATCAGCTGCAATAGTCCTGCCGGTTTTCCGGTACGCAGAAGAACGTTTGAAATCAATAACCATAACTAAATTGTAGTAAACCCGGTTGCCGAAATCAATAGACGAATCGAAGATTCGGTTCCTTTACGGCCTTGACCTCGTCAGGTCTGCTGACAGGGCTCGTTTCAGGAAAATCATGAAATGCTGAAGGATCTTTCTCTGCAAGATCTGCGAGACGGATCAGCTCCGCTGCGAATGCGTCCAGAGTTTCTTTTGATTCGGTTTCCGTGGGTTCAATCATCATTGCTTCTTTGACGTTAAGCGGAAAATAAACAGTGGGTGGATGAAAACCCGTGTCGATTATCGCTTTCGCAAAATCGAGAGCTTTTACTCCGTTATCTGCGTAATTTTTTGCCGATATAACAAACTCATGCAGGGTCGCATCTGGATAGGGTATTTCAAATCTGTTTTTGAGAAGCGCTTTCATATAGTTAGCGTTTAAAACAGCATTTTCACTTGCTTCAACAAGTCCGTCATTGCCCATATACAGTATATAGGCGTAAGCCCTCAAAAGGATTCCGAAATTACCGTAAAAAGGAGATATATAACCGATTGACGACGGCTTGTTGTAATCGAGAGCGTATGTTCCGTCCTCACGCATCACAATTCGGGAGATCGGCAGAAATTCGGAAAGAAAGTCTTTAACTCCGACCGGTCCGGCGCCCGGACCACCTCCGCCGTGCGGGGTAGAGAATGTTTTATGAAGGTTAAGATGCACAATGTCAAAGCCGAGGTCGCCGGGTTTTGCTTTGCCCATAATAGCATTCATATTTGCACCGTCATAATACATCAGCGCGCCTGCTTCATGAGCGAGTGAAGTAATCTCTTTTATGTGCGGATTGAAAATACCTAGCGTATTCGGACAGGTAAGCATAATACCGGCAGTTTTTTCATCGAGGGCGCTGCGGTACTCATTCATATCCATTACGCCGTTTTTATCAGATTTTATTGTTTTTACCTTGAAGCCCGCAATTGCCGCGCTCGCAGGGTTTGTACCGTGGCCTGAGTCGGGAATAATTATATATTCCCGCTTGTCGCCGCGTGACTTATGGTATGCCGCAATCAGCATTACGCCGGTAAGCTCACCGTGTGCTCCCGCCATCGGCTGAGTCGTAAATGCGTTCATTCCGGTGATTTCACAAAGCTGCCGTTCAAGTTCATAAATGACCTGCATCGCTCCCTGAGTTAGAATTCCGCCCTTTATTAATTGCGGCTGCAGCGGATGGATCGACGCAAATTGTTCAAGTGCAGCGATCTTTTCAGTAAATCGCGGGTTGTACTTCATTGTACAGGAACCAAGGGGATAAAAATTGGTATCTACGCTGAAGTTCATTCTCGACATTCTCGTAAAATGCCTTACCGCTTCGGCTTCCGACACATTCGGCAGCAGCGGCAGCGCACTCCTGGTATAGGATGAATCAAGTTCCGCGGCGTCTGGAGCATCGGAAACAGGAAGCCTTATGCCGCGTTTTTCTTCATCGGAAAGTTCAAATATCAGCTCCATAGTATGTCCTCCAGCGAATCAGCGAATCTTATTATTTCATGCTTAGTCCTTTTCTCGGTTACAGCGACAAGCAGATAGTCCTCCATATCTGAATAGTACCTGCCTAGCGGAAAACCGGCGGCAATTCCGCGTTCAATAAGTTTACCGATTACCTTGTTCGCGCTGACAGGGAGCTGCACTGTGAATTCATTAAAAGTAGGGGCGCTCCGCATTACGCTGACGCCTTTAATTGATTCAAGTCGTGATTTCGCAAACTCAGCCTTGTTCCGGCAGGTTACAGCAAGTTCTTTAAAGCCTTTTGAACCGATAAGGCTCATATATATCAGGCTGCGAAGCGCGCAGAGTGATTGATTAGAACAGATATTCGAATTCGCCTTTTCGCGGCGAATGTGCTGTTCCCGTGTTTGAAACGTCAGTACGAATGATCGTCTGCCTTTGATATCTGTAGTCTGGCCGCAAATCCGTCCGGGCATCTGTCGTATATATTCCTGTTTGGTAGCCATAAACCCAAGGTAGGGCCCGCCGAAAGACAGCGGAATACCGAGGCTCTGGCCTTCGCCTGTAACAATGTCGATTCCCATTTCTGCAGGTGTTTTAAGCAGGCCTAGTGAAACGGGGTAAACGCTTGAGATGACAAGTGCGCCGCGGTCATGTGCGATTTTGACTATATCTGAATGATCATCAACGGCACCGAAAAAATTGGGATTCTGGATTATCACCGCGGCTGTTTCATTATCAATATGCCGGTAGAGTTCATCACGATCGCTCTGGCCGTGGCAGACCGGAACGTCGGTAAACCCGATGTCAAGGTTATGGGTATAACTTTTGATCATTTTCCGGTAGATGGGATTTACCCCGCCGTCCATGACAATCTTGTTTCTATGCGTGATACGTATCGCCATCATCGCGGCTTCATAAAGGGCAGTGCCCCCGTCATAGACCGACGCATTGGAAACATCCATTCCGGTAAGTCCGCAGATGCAGCTCTGGTATTCATAAATTGCCTGGAGTGTCCCCTGTGATGCCTCGGGCTGGTAGGGAGTGTAGGCCGTAAAGAACTCACCGCGCGACACAAGCGAATCGACAGCCGATGGAATATAATGGTCGTAAAACCCGCCGCCTACAAAGTAGGTCAGGTTATTTACATTTTTTGAGCCGAGCTCCCTGATGTGCTTTTCAACCTCAAATTCAGAACGGCCTTCAGGCAGGTTCAGACCGCTGCACCTCAGTTCGGACGGTATAACGCTGAAGAGTTCTTCGAAGGAAGATACTCCGGCTGCCTTAAGCATTTCAGCCTGACTCCTGATGCCGTTGGGAACAAAGCTCATAATATACTCCGTATTATTCTAATTCTTTAAGATAATCCTCATATTCTGAAAAAGACAAAAGACCTCCGGATGGGATTGAAGAGGCTTTGATTTTGTAGATCCATCCTTCATCAAAGGGGCTGGTGTTAATTATTTCGGGCTCATCAGCCAGGCGGCTGTTCACTTCAATAATTTCACCGTCAAAAGGGGTATAAACGGAGCTTACCGCCTTTACCGATTCAAGCGTTACCGGGCTGTCTCCGGCTTTGATAATACTTCCTGTGTCAGGAAGCTCTGCAAAGACGATATCTCCAAGCTCATCCTGGGCATAGTCGGTAATTCCGACTGTAACTGTATCGGCTTCAATCAAAAGCCATTCATGTTCTTTTGTATATAAAAGTTTTTCGGGATTCATCTTATCTCCTTTGTTTTTCATTTACCGGACAAAAGGCAGTCCGGTTACAGTTGCATTTATTTGAACATCATCATGTAAACAGATAATATCAGTTCCTTTATCAGTATAAGCAGTCTCTATCATGCATAAACCTATACCTCGTTTCAGAATAGGCGAGTATGCACCGCTGGTTACATAACCAATTTTTTTATCGTTAAAAAATACATCAAAGCCGTCCCGGGCAGAACGCCTTCCTTCGCAGAGGAACGGTGATAATTTTCGCTTAATACCGTTTTTTTTAATTTCACGAAGCGCATCTGAACCGATAAAATCCCGATCGAGATTGATAAACCTGCCGAGTCCTGCTTCGAACGGATTAATCTCTTCCGAAATATCGTGGCCGTAAAGTGAAAAACCCTTTTCGAGCCTCAGGGAATCACGCGCTCCAAGTCCGGCAGGTTCAACCCCGTCGACGGATATCAATTCCCGCCATAATTCTACGGCGGTCTCTGCTGGAATGAACAGTTCGTATCCGCGTTCACCGGTATAACCGGTTGCGCTGACTGTAACAGTTTTTCCTCTGTACTCCAATTCGGAAAAAGTAAAACTTTTTAATGAAAGCAGTTCCGGCGAATTAAAAAATGCAGCTGCAGTTTCAGGAGCAGAAGGCCCCTGAAGGTCAAGTTTTGCTGTTGATGAAGAAATATCGGTGAAAGAAGTACCGAACGACAGAAGAGGTTTTATCCAGTTCATATCCGCTTCGGTTCTTCCTGCATTCACTACCAGCATGAAGCGACCGCTGCCGTATCTGAACAGGATTGCATCGTCTATAAAACACCCGTTATGATTAAGAATGAAGCAGTAGCGGCAGCTGCCGTTCTTCATTTGTGCAGGGTCACAGGTCAGTATGCGGGCAAGATCAGCTTCCGCCGCAGGTCCCTCGAATAGAAACTCTCCCATATGACATATGTCAAAAATCGAGTTGTTTTCGCGGGTATGTATGTGCTCTTTCAGAATACTGCTGTATTGAACCGGCAGCAGCCAACCGGAAAAATCTACAATCCTTCCATTCTCGGCAAGATGTTCATCGTAAAGCGGTGTTTTTTTAGGTATACCTACATATTCCATGCAAAACCTTTTTAAAACATAAATATTTTATAAATTATATAATGTAAATGTCAATATTGCAAGAAAAAGAAGGCTGCATTGGATGAATGCAGCCCTGTTAACAGAATCTCAACCTATAT
>QKCC01000127.1 GCA_003245835.1 Spirochaetales bacterium
ATAATGACTAATTCCGGGTATATACAATATATTAAAAATTTATTTCGCGGTTTACAGGATATGATTATGGAATTAAACTAGATGCTGTTATCCGGAGAATCTTGATTATGAAAGATAATTTATTTGAGCTTGACGGCAGGATTGCAGTAGTGACCGGTGCCGGGGGGGAGCTCGCAGGGGCGATCTCGAGGGGGCTTGCCGAACGCGGGGTAAAAATTGCTGTTCTGGATTTGAACGAAGCAACGGCCGAACTCTGCGCAAAAAAAATCACCGGCACCGGAGGAACTGCAGCAGCGTATTGCTGTGATGTTCTGAATGCCGGGCAACTGAGAGAGGTATGCACCTCAATCGAATCTGAATGGGGCGTTCCCGATCTGCTTCTGAACGGGGCAGGGGGGAATCATCCGGATGCAAGCACCCACAGCGAATTCCTGGAGCGTGAAGATCTTGCAGCCGATCACCCGGGCATCAACTTTTTTGATCTTCCGCTTGAAGGTGTTGAAGCGACCTTTGCCCTGAATTTTTACGGCACACTTCTGTCTACCCAGGTGTTCTGCAGGGGGATGGTCGAGAAAGGAAAGGGCTCGATAGTAAATATCTCTTCAATGAACGCTTTCACTCCGCTGACGAAGATCCCGGCATATTCAGCTGCCAAATCATCGGTTTCAAACTTCACCCGCTGGCTGGCAGTTCACCTGTCTCATACCGGTGTAAGGGTGAATGCAGTAGCACCCGGGTTTTTTATGACGGAACAGCTCAGGTTTCTTCACATTGATCAAAAAACCGGGGATTTCACGCCAAGGGCCAAAAAAGTAATTGCACACACCCCGATGGGCCGCTACGGAGAGCCGGAAGAACTTCTGGGTACTGTTGTCTGGCTTTTCTCGGATGCCTCCCGATTTGTGACCGGTACTGTCATCCCTGTTGACGGCGGTTTTTCTTCTTATGCGATTTAACAGCAACAGAATATGAGAGCTGAAGCTGAATACAGTGTGCCGAATGGAGGTTTGCAAAACAAATGACAATAAACGAGGTTAGAGAAAACGGCGGCAGAAAGGCAATACTAATGTCCAATGACAGATTTCGTACTGTCATAGATTATGACAAGGGGATGGTCCCTGAGCTCAGCGCCCGCAGGGGCAGCGGCTGGATCAATTCTCACTGGAGCCCATGGTTCAGATCGAACAGCGGGGAAAGGTGGAATGCTTCCAGGCATTCGGATTTCTGGAAGGTCCCCCTGCTGTACGATATTGCCGGGAATTTCCCCTGCATACCTAATTTCGGTCCAGATCATGAAGTTAACGGCCGCCTTCTTCCTCCGCATGGAATTACGGCAGCGGAAACGTGGACCCATGCAGAGGCTTCCGTTGCCGCAATCGGCTCCGCTGCTGTATTCAAAACCAGTCTGAAAAGCAGTCTGCATCCTTTTGAATACAGAAAAACAGATCTGGCAGCCGAAGATCACAATGTGCTGTATACAGCGCTCGATATCCTGAACACGGGTACTGATCCCGAGCCGTACAATTATGCGTGGCATAATACTGTCGGGGCTCCGTATCTTGAGAGCGGATGCATAATCGATAACAGCGCCGAAGCCTTCGCTGTTCCGCCGGAAGGAGGGGAGTTCGATCATACCGGCAGGCTCGCTTTCGGTGCTGAGACTGATTCGCTTAAAAAGGTGCCTCTTCGAAACGGAGGGACAGCTGATTTACGCGAAGTCCCCGGTATAACAGGTTATACAGATTTTATCTCGGGTGCTGTGCCCGGAAGCAGCCATCTTGCGTGGAGCTCGGTAGTGAACCCGTCTTTAAAAATGGTGTATCTTTCTTTTTTTACCGGCCCCGCAGCAGCCGGAAAGGGTGAACTGCCGCTGTATTTTCATGATCTATGGATGAATTACGGCGGCCGATCATACCGTCCCTGGGCCGCAGAAGACGGTGCAACAGATATGACCTTCTGCCTGGGTGCCGAGAACGCCACTGGATGGTTTGCGAACGGTTTAAAATCCTCGATCGAGCACCCCGTGCTGATGGGGAACCCTACCCACCAGGTGCTGGAGCCTGCTGACAGCCGAAGGCTTTATTATGGAACATTTTTCGGAACCTATGAGGGCGGCAGTCTCGATTCCGGGGTGAAAAATATTGAACGTGAAGACGGCTTCCTGGTATTAATCGGGTACTCAGGAATGAGTTCAAAACTCAAAGCGGACTGGAATTTCAGCCTGCTCAAGTCTTCATGCTGAAGCCGGTCAACCCTGATTCAATTTTTCAAGCATTAAAGTGACGCTTTCGAGTTCACTCTCGTTCAGGTTCTGAGTAATCTTCATCATCGTCTTGTAATGAACGGGAAGGAGATCTCATTTGCGTTGTCTTTCACAGATCGATTCTGCAGCCTGATTTCATAAATTCCTTATACAACCTGGATTCAAACCTGCTATAATAATAGTAGAGACACTATAAAAGCGGAGGCTGAATATGACTGTTGACAATTCCAGAATCAAGAGTTTTGTTATAGACACTAATGTTTTTATTCACAGGCCGGATGCCATTTCTTCTTTCAAGGATAATGAAATTATCATACCCCTTGCAGTTCTCGAAGAACTTGACAGCCTGAAGAGGTTCAGCGATGAAAAGGGCCGGAACGCCCGGCACGCGATCAGGTTTCTCGATTCTCAGGCAGCGAAGGGCGGGTCGCTGCATAACGGCGTGAAGATGGACAACGGCTCCATGCTCAGGGTTGTCCGCGCAGGCGATACACCTCTGCCGCCGGACCTGAAGCATGACAAGGCCGACAACCGCATAATACAGACCGCGCTCGAACTGCAGGCGGCTGGAAGACAGGTGTTTTTTGTTTCGAAAGATATAAACGCCAGGGTAAAAGCCGAGGCTCTCGGCCTTAAAGCAGTAGATTATGAGAAGCAGAAGGTCGATGTTGCATCTTTATACCTGGGGTGGCGTGAGATTACGGTCGCGAGGGAGAGTTTCGACCGCTTCAAAACTGACAAGCGGATTGAATGGAAGGATTCACTGAAGAGCAACGAGTTTGTAATTATGAAGACATCCGACGAAAATGAGACCCTTCTCGGCAGGTATTACAGCCAGAATTCCGAACTTAGATTGATTCCTAACCGGAGGTTCTCCGTCTCAGGTATAAAACCCCTCAATATCGAACAGAAAATGGCCTTTGAGCTGCTGCTCGATGATTCCGTACCGCTGATTACACTCGTAGGCAAGGCCGGTACCGGAAAAACTCTGCTTGCGCTTGCAGCGGGTATGGTCAAGGTTATTGATGAGGCCAGATACAACCGGATGCTTGTTTCGAGGCCGGTAATCCCTATGGGAAAGGACATCGGGTACCTTCCCGGAGACAAGGATGAAAAACTTTCACACTGGATGCAGCCGATTTTTGACAACCTCGAGTACATCCTCGGAATCAATAAGAAAAAGGATGATGACAAGGGCGTCGACTGGTTTATCAAGAATAACCTGATTGAGATCGAAGCCCTTACCTACATAAGGGGACGTTCGCTGCCCGACCAGTTTCTTATAGTGGACGAAGCGCAGAACCTGTCGCCTCATGAGATAAAAACAATCGTCAGCCGTGCCGGCCGAAACACGAAGGTTATTCTGACCGGTGATCCGTACCAGATTGACAGCCCCTATCTTGATACCAATTCCAACGGGCTTTCGTACCTTGTTGAAGCCTTCAAGGGCCAGGCGCTTTACGGGCATGTCACCCTGTCGCATACAGAGCGTTCTGAGCTTGCCGAGCTCGCCGCTGAGCTTCTTTAGAGGTGTTGACGGTGGATGAAAAACAAATTGCGCTTGAAACCTTCGGGTCCGGCTACAACTGTGCCCAGGCTGTGTACTCCGCATTCAGCGAACAGCTCGGCCTGAGCAGGGAATTCGCCCTCAAATCGGCAACTGGTTTCGGCGCCGGAATGGGAAGAAGACAGCATGTATGCGGAGCTGTCTCGGGTGCAGTTATGGTTTTAAGCATGCTGTACGGAAGGGGCGAGTCGGAACCGAAAGAGCAGGGTGCCGAGGCATACCGTATTGTCCGTTCATTTCTGGCAGAATTTGAAAAGGCTAATAAAACCATTATCTGTAAGGATTTACTTGACGGATGCGAACTTCTGACTGACGAAGGGCAGGCAAGATTTGAGGCAGAGAATATGCGCGGCTGGTGTACCGGTTATGTAGAATCGGCTGTCGAAATACTTAAAAAAATGATCGGTTGACAGCCCGGGACTTTGTCCTCATTGACGATTTTTACAAAATTACTGATTTTGGATTTGATTTCAAAGCCTGGATATTCTATATTTTAATTAGAGGGGATTGCTTATGAATTGTCCTGATTGCGGAAAACCATTGCAGCCTGATTTTAATTATTGTCCGGGCTGCGGTATTGAACTCGACAAATTAGATCAGTTTCGCCAGGTTGTCGAAGATTCGTTCGCACAGCTTGAAGTGGTTGTCGCTGGTGACGCCATCCTCAGACTCGAATCACTCTCAAGCAGGCTGGACAGCATGGAGCAGGAACTGGACGTATTCCTGACTACAGCGCCGCAGAGAACCTGATTAAGTGCCGGCGGCCTGTCTTCCCGGAATAGATTAAAATTTGCTGTATGCTTTGCGGATCCGTGCCGAAAATTTCATAGATATGAAAAAGCTCTCTGTTTTCCTTTTGACATTTTTTCTTGCTGCATCCGCGCTTTATGCAGAGGTGGAATTTAAATCCCCGATATTCGGAAAGAACGACAACGTTCTTTTTACCGCAGAACTAGACGTTCCGGGTTACGGCAGTTATTCGACTCTTTTTAACGTCGCGCTCGAGGGCAAGAAACTCGAACAGCTTACGGTATTTCCGGAAGAAGCGGTTATGCTTGACGGCGGCAGGACACTCCAGCTGAGAAACCGCTACGGACTTTTCAGAACAAGCGGCGATTTCAAGAGTATTGATATACTCGATTCGTTTCCGGGATTTGTCGATGGAAAACAAATCAAAACCGGCAAGATGTATCCGTCTCATCCTTCACCTGACGGCCAGTACCTTGCCTACCTGAAGCCGGTCAGCTACGGGTACGGGAACCTGATTCTGTATAATGTGCAGAGCGGCAAAGAGACCATGATCTCAGAGAACCTCGATCTGTCCTACAGTACCGAGATTGTGCTCTGGTCGCCGGATTCCGATTTTTTTGTCTACAGCAAGGGCGGAAACGTATATTATTACTCGCTCGAGCAGTTTTACAAAGGTAAAACACTTGCGGAAGAGTTCAGGAAGATCGGCAAGGGGATGATAAGCAACATCAGATGGTCTGCCGGCAAGGAACTCTTCTATCTTTCCGATTCCATAATATACAGAATTATCAGTGCACAGCTTTTTACTACCTCGCTTTACGGTGAACTTATGGAAACCGGCGAGATTGCCGGAAAGATCCCCTTCAGTTTCGATCCCTCATCGGACAGCTTCTATGTTTCTCCGGACGGTGAAAAGATTATCTTCAACAAGGCCGGAAGCAACATATTTCTATATTTTTTAAAGAACTCGGATTATCTCTCTACCGGCGACGTCGTTTCGCTGCCGTACCTTTACCTTCCGAAAAACACGAGGCTGAAGAAGGTTGTCTGGCCGGAAAACGATGTCGTTACGTTCCTGACTACAAGCATAGAAGGCGGGGAACAGAAGAACTCGGTGTTCAGATTTGATTTAAGGTATTCAGACAAACCGCTCGAGTTCAAGCGGATTCCTGAGGCTGATGTAGTTGATATAGAAATTTCGCTGGACGACAATAAAATAGCCGTTCTGCATTCGGACGGCGTCACAATCAAGGACTACCGAACCTGGACTTCAGCGGATAACTTCAAATACGACAGTCCTCTGAAGGCATTCTGGATCGATGATGAACAGATGCTGATTACAGGGCGGTATTCAACCGAGAAGTACAACCTGATTACTAAAAAGTCGGACATCCTGGCAGTCTCACAGGCTGATTCATCCGGGTACACAAAAGACGGTTCCGTTTTCGCTTCGACAAACGGAAACCTGTTCATCAGGAATGATTCCGGATGGAAGCGTGTTTTCAGCATTGATCAGGCCGCACCCGTTTCCGTCTCCGAGAAATACAGGGCATACACGCAGCCCCTCTCTTCCGGACCCTACGCAAATATGATTATGCTCCGAAAGCTTGACAGTTTCGGTACGGAATCGCTGTTTCCGTATCCCGAGACCAGGTATGAGGCGTTCCCGGCAAAGGAAGAAGAGGTTGATCTGACAAATTTCACGCATGGTTCACGAATCAGGCGCCGCGAAATTTCACTTGTTTTTAACGCGGTAGATTCAGCGGAGGGATTGACAGAAGTACTCCGGATCCTCGATGATTACGATGTTAAAGCAACTTTCTTTGTAAACGGTAATTTTATGAGGCACAATCCGGAAGCAGTGCAGGAACTGGCAATGTCGCCGCATGAAGTCGGTTCATTGTTCTACGCCTACTTCAACCTGACCGATGCAAGATACCGTCTTGATAAGGAATTTATCAAACGGGGACTTGCGCGCAATGAAGATGACTACTATGCTTTAACAGGAAAGGAACTTGCATTATTATGGCACGCCCCGTATTACGTTGTTAATACGGATATTATAAGCGCATCAGTCGAGATGAACTATACCTATGTAAACAGGGACATAGACCCGCTTGAATGGGTATGGGGAATGAAAGACTACGGCGGAAACAGTCTGAGTGTACCCCAGATGGTAGAGAAGATAATGAGCCGGAAACAGCCCGGTTCAATTATTCCGATTCAGCTTGGCGAGCTTCGTGAAGGTTCAGCAGCTCTTTACAGCAATCTTGACCTTCTGCTCAATAACCTGATAGAACTTGGGTATTCAATTGTTCCGGTTTCCGTGCTGATGGACAGGGCGCAGCGTTAGTACTTTAGGGGCCTGCAGCGCCGCAGTCCGCCCGGATTTAATTTGCGGAGCGGGCGCAAAAAAAATGAAAAAACCCTAAAGGGGTGTTATTTTAGAGTCGATACTCTAAAAGGTGCTTTAACCGGCGCGCAGAATTTTTCGGGGAGATGATATCTTGAGCAATCTTAATCCTTTAAATGCTTATCGGGAAACAAACATTAAGACAGCAAGTCAGGGGAAACTCGTGATTATGCTCTATGAAGAAGCTGTAAGGCAGATGCAGATTGCCATCAAAGAGCTTTCGGTTAAGACACCGAAGCTTGATGCTGTCAGCAATTCAATCATAAAGGCTCAGGATATAATCACGGAACTCATGGTTTCGCTTGACTTTGAGAGGGGCGGCGAGATTGCCAAAAACCTTTACAGTCTCTATATTTTCTTCAACCAGCAGCTTATGCAGGCAAATGTTCAGAAAAACCCGGAATTGATATCGCCCATTCTCGACATGATGCAGGACCTGAAGGAAGCATGGGCGCAGGTCTTCCAGAAGGCGGGCAGCGGCGCTGCCGGAATACCGGGCGGGATAAATATTGCAGGCTGATAAGCCTGTGGAAAAAGCCTCACAAACACTCGAAACCTATATATCTGTACTCCATACCGCCTATACAGAGCTTATCCGGATTCTCGAACTTCAAGCTGATGACATAGCCGGTTCTGATGAAAAAAAACTTAGTGTCCATACCGAACTCGAGGCTGAAACAGCAGCGAAAATATGTTCGATTACCCGTTCAGTAAGGACCTATACCGAATCAGTACCCATCAGCAGTCTTTCTGCGGAACTGCTGTCTGAGATAGAAAAACTGAGAAAAACAGCAGATGAAAAAAGCCGGAAAAACATTGATGCTCTTAAAGCAGATATGGAAAGGCTGAAATTAAAGATGGAGGCGATCAAACTTCCGAAAACCGCACGCAGGGTATATTATTCAGGCAGCAGCCCGACGCGGATGGATATTGAGATCTAACTCCTTTGAAACATGATTAGGTGCTGTCGAATACATCACGTCTTCATGGCCTCAATCAGGTTCTGCAGCACCTGCCTTCGGTCATTCGATCGCCAGACAAGCCCGAGGTTGGCCGGGGGCGAATCGGGAATACCGATCATGCAGACTGAACTGTTGTTCTCAAGCCTTGTGTTATGATCGAGCAGGCTGATACCCAGACCGGCTTCCACACAGAGTATAAGGCTTTCGAGTGAGTTGAGTTTTCTGGAAATTTTAGGCATAAAGCCCGAATTTTTACACTCTTCGATTAAGAAACTGTACCCGCGCGGGGACTCCTCCGGAGATATTACGACGAAACTTTCATTCTTCAGATCTGACAGCTTGAGATTCGTCTTCTCTGCAAGGGGGTGTTTATGGTTGATTGCGATTACCGCTCCGCCCTGTTGGAGCAGGATGCTGTAGTTGAAATCGTGGTTGTCTGAAATATCAAAACACATCGTAATGATTGCATCGTAGCAGCCGCTCGCGAGCCCTGTTCTCAGTCGGCTGAACCCGGCCCGCTCAAGAATAATTTCAATATGAGGATACCGGGTTTCAAAATCTTCAATTTTTTCAAGCAGCCAGCTGCTGAATTCCTGTCCTTCCAGAATACCAATTGCAATTCTGCCGTTTTCTCCGCGACCGAGTGCCCTTGCCTGCTCGAAGGCGTTTTCTATCCGGTCAGGCACGCCGTCTATTTCTTCGAAAAGAAGCTTACCGGCTGCTGTCAGGTTCACCGACCTTTTGGTCCTTACAAAAAGCTGAACACCAATTTCTTCTTCCATTTGTGCAATATGCTTGCTGAGGTTCGGCTGTGCAATGAAGAGCATCTCTGCCGCCTGGGTAAAATTGAGAGTACGGGCTAATGCAATGAAATATTTAAGCTTGGTCAATGTCATTTGTTTAAAGCATATTATCACAGGCAATTGCTGCCCACAAGTTATAAATAAACATCAAAAATGTACATTATTTATTCCATTTTGTATATAAAAGATGACAAAACTTATATTTCACATATCCGGTTTACAATGTTAGTCTGAACCTACCAACAATAAAATAATAAATTATTGATAAAGGAAGGACTATTTGATGAAAATCCTTGGAATAGCTGCCGGACGAAAAAACGGCAACTCGGAAATACTTATGAAAGAAGCGCTGCTCGCGGCTGAAGAACTTGGAGCTGAAACATCCTGGTTCAATCTGCATGACGCGAAAATAATTCCTTGTACAGGCTGCGAGGTTTGTACCATGCGCGTGGCAATGAAGCATGAAAGCCCGGACTGTGTTCACAAGGGTAAGGATGATATGGACAGAATAATGGCTGAACTGTCGGAGGCAGACGGTCTTGTTGTATCCGTACCGTCATTCTGCATGCAGCCGCAGGGAATCTGGCGAATCTTTACCGACAGATGGCTTCCATATGAATGGGCGCTGCAGAAAGCCGCCGGTCTTGTTGAGAAAGCCCCGGACCGGGTCGCGGGCCTTATAACCTGCGGGGGTTCAACCCAGAACTGGATGACTATGACGCTTGCATCGCTGAACGTTTCGATGTTTATGCAGTCAATCAAGGTCGTCGATATGATGATGGCCACAGGTGTTGCCAGACCGGGACATGTTGTGCTCAAGGACAATTATATAGAGCAGGCAAAGAAACTCGGTCAGAACGTGACAAATTCCTGCACAATCGACTATGACAAAGTTGAGTACCTTGGCGAGGACCAGGGCTGGTGTCCCGTATGTCATCACAACCTGATGAAAAAGGGCGCACCTCACTGGGACGGGCTGACTTTCAAATACGAATGCGCTATGTGCGGTGCAGGCGGAGACTTCAGGGCCGATGAATCAGGAGATGTGAAATTCGTTCTGGCTGACAATGGGCTTGAGCACTGCAGGCTGTTTACCGAAGGCCGCGAGAACCACGGGGCGGAAATCGGTATGATCCAGAAAACCTTTTTTGAAAATATCGGCGAGGCCAAAGCAAAGATGCCGCGCTATGAAAACTACAAACCGAGAAAGATTCTTTAACAACATTTTATAGAAGGGAAAATAAAAGGAGGGAGGCGAAATGCCTGAAAAAGATCTGTCTCTGACAAAGAGTAATTTCGGAAGAAAAGGCTGGGGTATTCTGATCCTCGCATTTTTCAGTATCCTGTTAATGAGTTCTATCATATATGACTCATTGAACGTGACTATTGAAATATTTGCGGCTAAATTCGGAATGAACAATCCTGCACCGCTGTATCTGTTCTCGACTGTGGCAGCATGGATTTCAGTTATCGGCGCTGTTGTATGGGGTGCCATCTGCACCAAAAAGACAATTAAGTTTGCCTGGGCAGTGGCTCTGTTCCTGGGTACTGCGGTATGCCTGCTATGGGGATTTGCCCCGGGGCCCGGAGTATACTTCCTGAGTATTGCGCTTGCGAGCGTGGCCGGTATGGGATTCGCGTACATAGCCAACCTGAATGTTATTTCAAACTGGTTCCCCCGTAAAAAGGGACTGGCAATGGGTTGGGTAACAATTGCATTCCCGCTGTCGGCAGTTGTAACAGTTCCGATGATGTCGAATGTAGTCAAAGCAAGCGGTTTGACCAGCGTTTACATGATTTATGCTGCAGCAACATTCGTTCTTGGTCTTCTGGTTGTATTTTTTGTCAGGGATTATCCTGAACAGGCCGGGGCCTTCCCCGATAATGACATGGATTTCGACCCTGAAGAACTGCAGAAACAGCTTCAGGCAGGGCTTGAGTACCAGAAAAAATCAGTCTGGCAGCCTAAGAAACTCCTTCGAACGGGCAATCTGCGCAAAATTGCCGTATCACTTGGAATTATGGAACTGCTGTCGCTGGGTATAATGACGAACTTTGTCCCCAGGATGATGCAGATCGGTTTTCAGGAAAATGAAATTATTCCGATGCTGATGATGGCCGGCGTGATAGCGATGTTCGGCAGCTACTGCTGCGGAATTCTTGACGCGAAGGTGGGGCCCAAAAAAGCCGTTCTGATTACGCTGATTCTTGGCCTGATTTCTCTTGTTCTGAACCTGGTTGGCGGTTACATCAAGGTTGCCGGAAACGCCGGAGCCGCAAAGGCTCTGATGTTCGCTGCACAGCCCTTCCTGGGTGTCATGCTCGGCGGCGCAGCGAATTACCTTGTTTCTCTGACAACAACCATATGGGGAAGATATGACTTCAACATGGCTTACAGGGTGCTTAAACCCCTGGTTGCTGTAATTGGAGCCCTCGGAATTACAATTGTCGGCGGTCTCGGAAACACCGTAGGCTATTCGTATGCCTATCTTGTACTTGCGGTTTTGGCCGTTATTGCAATTATCTTTATCCTGGTCGTAAACGATTCGTATGTCGGTTACAAGCCGGAAGAGGCAAAATCAAAAGCAGCTGTTGAAGTCTGAATCTGATATTGTATTGATCCCCCTTCGCCCGGAGGGGGATTTTTTTTAGAAAGCACGCACAGGTCTGATATAATTATTCCATATTAAAAATGCTTCCTCTGTATTTCAAAAAATGTCCTCAGGGTATATTATTCAGGTATAAAAGATTTTTATGGATATTGAAATATGAAAAATGAAAAAGCTCCGCTTTATCTGCTGGACGGATACAGTCTAATCTACAGATCCTATTTTGCCTTTATAAACAGGCCGCTTTTAAACTCGAGCGGGTTTAATACATCGGCGATCTTCGGTTTTTTCAGGTCGCTCGCATCGCTTTTTGAAACCAAAAAGCCGGAACTGTTCGCGGTAGTGCTCGACTCCCTTACGCCGACATTCAGGCATAAGATGTACGGTGAATATAAGGCTAACCGTGAAAAGGCTCCGGATGACCTTCATGCACAGGTCCCTGTGATTCAGGAAATTCTGAAGGCTATGAAGATAAAATCCGTCAGGCTCGACGGCTACGAGGCGGACGACATCATTGCTTATTTCGCGGTAAAATGCGCCGCCGAGGGGCGGGATTGCTACATTATCACCGGCGACAAGGACCTTCTGCAGCTTGTAGGGAACGGAGTCAGGATAATGAAGCCCGACAAGGGCGATTACCAGATCCTCGACGAACCTGATGTTGCCGAGGTATGGGGAGTAAATCCTGACCAGATTATTGACTACCTCGCACTAACCGGGGATTCCGCCGATAACGTGCCCGGTGTGCGCGGAATCGGTCCCAAAACAGCGGTCAAACTTCTTTCAGATTACGGTACCCTTGACGGTATCTACGAACACCTCGGTGAACATTCAGCCGGACTGCAGAAGAAGCTAAAAGAGGATAAGGAAAGCGCATACCTAAGCCGTACGCTTGTGACCCTTGCTGCCGATCTCGAACTGAAGGTGATGCCGGAGGACTTGTCGTGCGCTGAACTCGACCGGGCGGCAGGTGCCGCCGTGCTGCGAAGGGAAGAGGTTAACAGTGTTGCCGACCGTTTTGACGGGAAGGCTCCGGATTCAGAAACCGCTCAAACAGCGGCTGAAGTGCCGGCGGCTGCCGAAAAAAAAGAAAAGGCAGAGCCTGCTGCGACGATCGAGATTCCGTATACAGGTATCTCCGGACTCGGGCAGAAATATGGAGTTACAGCGGCGAAGGGCGTCTATGAGGCGGTCACATCTGAGGAACAGCTGAAAAACTGGGTTAAAAAGGTTAAGGCCGCCGGTATATTCGCATTTGATTCCGAGACGACCGACCTCGACGCAATGAAGGCAGAACCGCTCGGGTTCTCGCTTTCAGTAGAAGAGGGCACAGGCTGCTATATTCCGCTGAAAACCGCCGATGACGAAAACCCGGAAGCAGTTAAAACATGGCTTGATGCGGAAACAGTCCGTGCTTCGCTTCGTGAAATCCTCGAAGATGAAAATCTGAAGATGATAGGACAGAACATCAAGTATGACTACAAGGTCCTGAAGCGCTGGGGAATCGAAATAAAAAATATCTGGTTTGACACAATGACCGCCGCATGGATACTCGACAGCAGTCTCGGTGCCTACAATATGGACCTCCTTGCAGAACGTGCCCTCGGATACAGCACTGTGCATTTCAACGACATAGTGGAAAAAGGCCGGACCTTCGATTCAGTCCTGCTGAGCACTGCCGTACTTTACGCGGCCGAGGATGCCGACATCACCTTCCGGCTGTACAAAGCGCTGGCCCCGGAACTGGAAGCTCGGGGCAAGACGGAACTGTTCAATACAATCGAACTTCCGCTTGTACGTGTACTTGCAGAGATGGAGATGGCGGGAATAAAGCTCAATCCGGACCTTCTCACAGACTTCGGTGAGGATGTCGGAACACAGCTGGAACAGATACAGAAGGAAATTTATGAATTATGCGGTGAAGAGTTCAATATTAACTCTACAAAGCAGCTTCAGGAGATCCTCTTTGAAAAGCGAGGTCTTAAACCTGTAAAAAAGACAAAAACAGGGTATTCGACCAATGTGCAGGTGCTTGAAATCCTTGCGGATCAGGACCCGGTGCCTGAAAAGATTCTTGAGCACCGGAGTCTTTCAAAGCTAAAATCAACCTATATAGACACACTGCCGCAGCTTATAAACCCTGAAACCGGGCGTATTCATACACAGCTGATCCAGACCGGGACAGCCACCGGACGGCTTTCGTCCAAGGACCCTAACCTGCAGAATATTCCGATCAAAACCGAGAACGGCAGGAAGATCCGCGAGGCATTTATTCCGGCCGATGGGTGTGTTTTTCTGAGCGCCGACTACTCGCAGATCGAACTGGTTGTGCTTGCCCACCTTTCCGGTGATGAGGGGCTGAAGCAGGCCTTTTCCGAGGGCGAGGATGTTCACAGACAGACTGCGGCGATGATCTTCGGAGTGTTTCCCGAAATGGTAAGCCCCGAGCAGCGCCGTGTGGCCAAGACAATCAACTTCGGGGTAATGTACGGTATGTCCGCCTTCAGGCTGTCGCGCGAGCTGAAGATTCCGCGAAGACAGGCGGACGAGTTTATCGGCGCCTACTTCAGACGCTACAGCCGAATCAGCGAGTTCATCGATAAAATAGGCGACGAAGCGCGGACAACAGGCACCGTAAAAACAATAAAGGGGCATGAACGCTACATTCACGGCATCAACAGCCGAAACGCGACCGAACGCGCCGGTGCGGAGCGTATTGCGCTTAACACGCCGATTCAGGGTTCCGCAGCCGATATCGTGAAGATGGCAATGCTCAGGCTGACCGAAACAATTTCGGAACTCGGTCTTGAATCAAAGCTGCTTCTGCAGGTTCACGACGAGCTGATCTTCGAAGTTCCGCATGCCGAGGTTGAGCAGATGAAAAAGCTTGTCCGGACCGGGATGGAATCTGTTGTTAAGCTTGATATTCCGCTGCGGGTATCGATTGAAACCGGCAGCTGCTGGGGCGAGATGCATTGATGGTAATCGGACTTACAGGAAAGTACTGCGCCGGAAAGAATGCTGCGGCAGCCGTGTTTGAAGAGAAGGGAATCCCTGTCATAGATGTAGACAAGCTCGGTCACCTGGCGCTCGAGGCTAACACCAAACTCATCAGGCAGGCCTTCGGCGACGGTGTTATGCATAAGCAGGCAGATGCCGGATGCCCTGATTCCGGCGCCGCTGTCGATCGGAAAGCCCTCGGCGCATTGGTTTTCTCCGACCCGGAAGCTCTCGAGAAGCTTGAATCAATAAACCATCCATGGATGAAGGAAGAAACCGCCCGTCTTGTAAAGCAGTATACTGCTGAAGGCGCCCCGCATGTAGTAATAAACGCGGCCATACTTTACAAGATGAAGCTTGATCTTCTATGTGATACCGTAATATGGATAACTGCTCCGCTTTTTACCCGAATAGGGCGGGCCCTCCGCCGTGATTCTGCAGGAATTATATCAGTAATAAAAAGAATTTATGCCCAGAGACAACTCAATCCTAAACAGTCCCGAAATTCTGTCGATATTTATAGAGTAGGGAACGGCGCCGGTACGGACCGGCTCAAAAGCAATATTAATGCCGTTCTCGAGAATATTGAGCAGAAGGGAAGAGATGGAAGATAAAAAAACACTATGGATAATAATCGGAATTGGTGTTTGTGTACTCGTGGTTGCGGCTGTTGGATTTTTCTGGTTTTTACCGACTGACCAGAGTCTTGCCTCTGTATCAGGGGACAGCGGTCCCGTCAAAGCAGGAGCATCGGGGTTTGACCCTGTTGAATGGGTGCGGCAGGATGATTCGTTTCCCGGAATAGATGAAAAAACTGAAAAGCCTGAAGATTTTGTTGTTGTATCGGATGAAGTAGTCTACGGAGTCCCCGAGACAGCAGATAAAACCGCCGGAAAACCGGCTGCCGCGGTTGAGGCAGCCGGAGCAACAATAACTCTGAATGTTCCGGTAGAAAACCCGGTCAGGGAAACAGCGGCAGCCGCAGTTAAACCGGCCGCTCCGGTCGTAAGAACGGCGGAACCGAAACCGGTTGAGAAGAAGACAGTAACCGTTACAGAGTACTGGATTCAGGCAGGTTCATTCACATCGCTGTCAAAAGCGACCGCAGTAAAGACAGAATTGAACGAAAAAGGTGCAACAAGTACCATATCAACCACAAATGTTAACGGAACTGATTATTACAGAGTCAGAATCGGACCATACAGCGCCCAGATGGAAGCAGATAAATTCCTGAGCTGGATTAAAGCTGTCGACGGGTTCGAGAACAGTTACGTGTCGGAGGTATACGTAAAGCGTTAGACTCCCGCGGTCAGTTTAGATATGGCTTCCGGTGATGAAAAGGATTGCCGGAAGCATTATTCAAGGGTTTTGATCGGTTCCGCGAAAGCGGGCCGATTTTTTTATTTATAGTTTTGTTTTGAAGAATTTCGGTATTCCGTAGGAGTAAATCCCGTTATTTTTCTGAATTGGCGGCTGAAATAGTTGCTGTCGGAGTAATTAACAAGCGCAGAAATTGAAGTTATTGTCTTATCCGTCTCAGTAAGCAGTTCACATGCCCGCCTGATTCTCTGACGGTTTATAAATTCGGTGGGTGTAACGCCGGCAAATCTGAGGAACACACGATGAAAATTGCGGGTGCATGTACCGGCTTCTTCCGAGAGCAGCCTGATCGGAATATCCGGGCCGTTCTCATTTTCAAGATAATTCATGATGGCTTTTATCCTTGATGCTGTTCCGGAACCGCTTTCCATTGAAGATTCCGAGCCGGACCGGACAAGGACACATATTAGCTGGACCAGGCAGGACTGAGCCATTAGGGCATACATGAATTTTTTTTCCAGCAGCTCCCTGTCAATCCTGTTTACGATAGAGAGTATAATGCTTTCATCAAGCAGATTGAGCCTGATTCCGCTTTCCGGCAGTTTTGCGAGTACATGTCGAATTGAATCTTCCTGAAATGCATCATGTCTGAATATAATATTTATATAATCAAGTTTTTCTAAATCGGTATAGCTATGGGTTGTTCCGCCTGCAATGAAGAAAACATCTCCGCGCCTGACATCATAGTTTCGGGTCCCGATTGTGTGACAACCCTTGCCTCCGCAGATTATTACGATTTCGTCGAAATCATGATGGTGTTCAGGATAGAGCTGACTGTTTTCCACATGGATTACCTGTACGGGAATATCTGTATTCCTGAAAAATGCCCCCGCTGAGTAATAGGGGGCGGCAGGGACATCTAACCTCATGTCGTTATTATCCTAAAGAAAGTCTCTGCCGTCAAGGATTTCGTCTGAAGGCGGTTTTATACTTTTTGAATGCAGTACAGCGGGCCTCTGAAGGAAGAGTCAATACAGGCAGATATTTTAAGTTCCCATTTTATAAATAATGTCTTTGTAATGATGCAGACTTTAAATCACCAGAACAAGGCTGTACAGCTTGATGAGGTAATTTTCCATTTCAGCAGAATTTTTCATTTTATTCAGAAGAGATGCGACTGTGCATCGGTTTCAGAAGAAGTTGAATTTCTTTCTCATTACCTCGAACTGCAGTATTTAAGATTTAAAGAAAGGCTTGTTTATACACTTCCGGAACATATTGGTTCAGAAATCCATATAACGAAATTCAGTCTGTTTAACATTGTTGCGGATCTTGTTGAAAACCTCATTGAGCCGTCGCTTTGCCCAGGGGAATTATCAATAACAACAGGAACCGACTCGGTCAGTATAGTCTGTCTATGCGGTTCCTCATTAAAGAATTATATGATCAAAGGATCCCGACAAAACGCAAACCAAGTAAGATTGTAAAGGCCATTGCAGTAAATGTGAGTCCGCCGAATATCCTGTGAATCAGTTTTATCCGCTTCTTGTTCGCCGCCTTTTTCATGTTCAGGCCGAGCTGCGGGGTGATTATCAGCAGCAGAACGGAAATCCCGCCGGCTAAAGTATGAAGCGATGAGAAATGCGGTCCGCTGAAAAGCTGTATCATGATGAAAGCAATCAAAAATGCCGTAATTCCTGCTGCCCCGGCTGTGATGCCCAGTTTTCGGTGAGTATTATATCGCCATTTCTTCTTCTTGAAGAGAATCGAGATCAGTATGCCGGCCGTCAATGACAGGAACGAAACAGACATCAGAATTGCATGTATCTTCCATAGAACGCTGTAGGCCATTTAAACCTCCTGAGCCCCTATAACGAGAACTTTATATAACTTTAATCGAATTCAGCCCATCCGTCAAAGTTAAAAATTACTGAAATAATCCGGTTTTATTGGGAAAGCAATGAAAAAAATGATAGAATCGACTTATCCATATATCAGAATAATTAAGAGGAGACATTTATGAAAAACTATCTGACTTCTGAGGTTGAGGGTAAGGGGTTTTTTAAAACTTATATCCTGTTTCTCATTCCAATGCTGATTCTGGCTATTTTTTCAAACAGTACCGATAAAACATTGCCGCTTCTTTCTTCTTTATCTTCGATAATCGAGTCTTATGTGTATATGCTTCTCGGTTTTGCGGTATTCCGCTATGTTATACAGTTTGTGAAATTCAAGGATAAGCCGTTCGGCTTCAGCGGGAGTATGAAGGAAATTGCTCCGAAGATTCTTAAATGGTACCTGCTTACCATAATTACCGTCGGTATCTATTCGCCGTGGATGATAAGGAACCTTGCCGATTATTATCTAAAACATGTGAACCAGGAGGAAAGGTCGGGAGAATTTCTCAGCCGCCCGGGAAGGCTTCTGAAGTATATGCTTCTGACTCTGTACCTTCCTCTTGCAGTTCTTATGACTATGTTTATCATTTTCCTTTTCAGGAGCACCGCCTTCGATATGGATTATAACCCGGCAGTAATTGCGGGTCCGACCTTCGCGTTTGTTATAGTAGTTTTTCTTATCACTATACCTTTTATGTACTTTTACTTTGTCTGGATTGTTAATGCACGGTTCGGGGAGCACCGGGTTGAATTCAGGAAGAGTATGGCTGAATTTGCGGGTTTTCTGATCCCTCAGCTTCTGCTGAGCATAATCACGCTGTTTATCTATTACCCGGCAGCTGTAATACGAATTTACCGGTACATGCTTGCCGGCAGCGTTTATCTTGATGGAACCGATACGGAAAAAGGCGGGTTCGGATTTGACGGTGCAATCGGCAGGGGTTTCGGACTGCTCTGGGGACAGGGGCTTCTAACCCTGATTACTATCGGAATTTACGGTCCGTGGGCGATTGCCAAGGTTGCGAACTGGTATATCAATAACACATTTATTGAAAGCACAGAATAGTTAATTTTACAGCATCACAGATTCTCTATGGTCGCTTAAATTTAAAACAGCCGGGACAAGCCGGCTGTTTTTTTATTCTTTGACAGGCTTACACAGCCTTCTTCTCGGGCTCTCCCTTTGTTACAAATCCCATGGTAATGAATGCAAGGGCCATGAAGACCGCCCCGTTGATGAATATAGCCCTGTCGCCGAAACCGTCCCGAAGCGCCCCTGTGAGCACGGGAGCGACAATACCGGCAGCTTGTGAGAAGAAATAATACAGCCCGGTGTAGATACCCATATCGCTGTAGGTAGCCATCTGCCATAACATCGGGAATGAATTTGTTACAATAGATACCCAGAACATTCCGAACACAAACAGCAGCGCCCAGAAGCTCATGTAACGTGCGGCGCCTGTAAGTCCGAGAGCCTTGGTCACCGGGGCGTGCAGAAAGCACAGCAGCAGTACGATTGCTACGGCAATAAGCGAAAATCTTATTACCTTCTTTCTTCCTACCTTATGGGCAATTACTCCGGACGGAATAGCGAATACGGCGTAGGCTATTCCCACCATTCCGGATGATAGAGCAGCGGTGCCCGGTGAAAGTCCGAGGAACTCCTTTGAATAGATCCCGACCCAGGGCAAAACTCCCTGGTATCCGATAAACCAGAACAGAAGCGAAAGCAGGATCAGAACAGCGCTTTTATTTTCAGAAGCGAGGATCAGCTTAAGCGATTTGAATACGGGCGGAGTTTTTTCTTCAGAGCCTTCAGGATTCTTTCTTTCCTTTACGAACAGAAAAAGCAGGATGACGGCGACGATTACAAGAAACCCGGCAATTACAAACGGAAGCTTTCCAATGTATGTGGCCTCGCCCGAGGCTGTCTTACCAGTGAACGGAACAATACTGTCACCGAACAGCGGAATCCTGACCTTGACGTCATAAAGTTTTGCAAGGCCTACGGTTCCGACGATTGCCGCGATTCCTCCCATCGTGTTAATTACCCCGTTGGCTTCGGAGCGGTACTCGCCGGGAATAATGTCCGGCATAAGCGCGACGACCGGACCGCGCACTGCCTGCTTGAACAGGTTAAGAAAGAAAATGCATACGATCAGGAAGCCAAGTGATTTGAGGGCGGCGCTCGGCAGAAGTGAAAAGAAAATTGCAGCGGCCGGAAGCAGGGTTATAATATAAGGCATTCTCCTTCCGATCGGAGTTCTTGTCCGGTCCGAAAGCGCCGATACAATAGGAATGAGCAGAATCGCGAAGAAATTGTCTATTCCCATGATCGAGCCGACCAGGCTGTCGGATTTCAGAAAGTTGCTTAGAAACATCGGTACGTATGTATCGTACAGCGGGTCCATCAGACCCATCGTGAAGAAGCCCAGACCGATCAGAAACGTAATTCCGTAATAGGCTTTCATGCCGCCTTTTTGTTTTTCCATTTTATCCTCATTTTATTTAATAATTGCAGAACTCATTATCACATTAGAATTATCAATATTGTTTGTCAAGTTTTAATTAGCGGAAGTATAAATTCTGATTATGGCTGCAGCAGTGAGATGTCTTTTACCGTGGTTGTAATTATGCTAATATGCCGTCGTATGAGCGTAATTAATACACTGGACGGACTGCTTGAATACCTGGGCGGCACAGAAATCGTCCTGATGGAAGAGCAGGTGAGCTGGTTT
>QKCC01000064.1 GCA_003245835.1 Spirochaetales bacterium
AGGAATTGCTGCATCATCCTTGGTTATTTCAAAGGTTATTCCCATCGGAGCAGTTACAATCGCCATAATTCTGGGAATGCTGACAGGAAATATTTTCAAACCCGGAGCGGCCTTTAAAAAAGGAATCGCCGTTTCTGAAAAATATTTACTGACAACAGCAATTGCGCTGATGGGAACAAGCCTTGACTATACGGTCCTGAAACACCTCGGGCTCGAATCCATAATTATCATAATTGCATCCGTGGCCGTTACGATAGGGGCGGCACTGATAATCGGTAAACTGACGGGCATGGATCGGGACCTATGCCTGCTGATCGGCTGCGGAAACGCGATATGCGGCAGCTCGGCTATCGCGGCGGTTCAGGCTGTTATAAAAACAGATGATGAAAAGGTCGGAATATCTGTTGCGGTAATAAATCTTTTCGGGACCGCCGGGATCTTCCTGATTCCGCTGCTGGCAACCTCACTGTTCCATACATCTGCCGTGCACAATGGAGCCCTGATCGGAACGACTCTGCAGGCTGTCGGACAGGTTACCGCAGCAGGATTTTCCATTGACAGCCTGACCGGGCAGACAGCCACTATCGTCAAGATGTGCCGGATTCTAATGCTGACGCCTGTAATTCTTATTGTCAGCTTTTTCAAGGGGAGAGGGCAACTGAAGAACGGCAGCCCTGCCGCAATACGAATTCCACCATATATTATCGCTTTCATACTGCTGTCAATTGCAGGATCGATAGGTATAGTTCCTGCCTCTGTTCTCCCTTACGTTAACGATCTGAGCGAAGCCCTGCTCATTACAGCCATGGCCGGAGTCGGAATGAAAGTCCGCTTCGGAAGCCTGCTGATCGGCGGAAAGACGGCAATATTTCTGGGGCTCGGTATCTGGGGATTTCAAATCCTGTTTGATTCTGTCTTAATCAAAATCATTCTGTAACAGGGCTGATATTACGGATCATATGAAGCATATCCAGGTTATAGCAGCGCTTAAAGACTTCTTTACCGCCGTGCAGTTCCTGAACTATCATAAACTCAGTTCCTGAAGGCAGCTGAAGAAGTTCTCCCTGTTCAATTTTCGACTGGAGCCTTTTCTTTTTAAGAACCTTCTGCAAAGGGTATTTCTTTCCTGATGAATACTCAATGTAGGCATCAATGCTGTCCCTGCTGCCGAAATACAGAATCTTCCACTGCACAGCAAGTGGTTCACCGTCTTTGCCGTAAGCTTCATGACGCAGAAACTCAACATCAAGCAGCATGCCGGGAATAATTTCGATATCTTTCCAGTAAAGACTCATAGGTAATTATACATGAATTATCCGCGTCACAACATCCCGGCAGACGCTTAAACTTCCACCCTCTTTTTTAAAGAGATGTGGCCGCGAATTAAAATCAGGTATAGATATGCGGAGATTTAAGAAATTATAAATTCTGTAAGTACAGTAAAGACGTAAGGTAATAACGTAAAGTTAGGGACTGCGCGTTGTAACATAATTGATGAGCTTAAGCAATCAAAATAATATTTAAATAATCATCAATTGATTGCGGAACACAATGATAGGTTAATCTCTATCTTTATGATAAATTAAGCTAATTTTTTGAAATAAATTTAATAGTATGAGGAGAAGAAAATGGCATCTATATATCGAGTTGCGTCAATACTACTATTTATTTTTGCAATAGGACAAAACGCACTTAAAGAAATATTTTCGAATAATGTCATTATTGGTATTGCTTATTACTTTCTATTCTGGGTACTAAGCTTTTTAACATTCTATGCAATATCTCAGAAATCTGATAGAAATGTGATGAAATTATCATCTTTTTTGTTGGGCGCATTTTATCCGCTTTTATATGCTATGGATTTTATTAATACACTCTTTTCTTTTGGGGAGAATATTAAATCAATTCAACTCATAGTAACATTAATATCATTTATATTATTTTTACTATTTTCAATCGGTCTTTTTGTACAGAAAGAGTTGAATAATAAGACATTGAGGGTGTTGGCAATTATTTCTATCATCCATACAGTCTTATTCTTAATCTCACCGGTTTTAACTTTTTTCTCAAAATGGCTATTTTATGGTGCAGTTATGATTATTGTTACTTTTAAGAAAAAGGAAAACTTACTGACTTTATAAAGTGGAACAGGTAAATGAGTTGAGAGGCTGCCTATTTCATATTAGCTGTTGATTTTACCTTTATTCAAATGTTTTATTTTTTCGTAGTCAGTATTGAAAAATGTGCATTCCTTGATACAGACGGAGCATCCTCCGGTTTTTGAGAAAGGGATTGCGCATTTTTTAAAATCAATATGTCTTTTACCTCCATTTTCAAGTTGTTCAGTTTTTTTATAAATAGCATCCGAGGGGCATTTTCTAACACAGCGATTACATGTTTCGCAGAAATCGGTAATCCAATTATATTCAGAGGTCTCAGTAATCGGAAAGTTTTCTATATTTACATAAACGACTGCTATTCTCTGACTCGGACCGTTTAGTTTGGAAATTAATAAGCCATGCTTCCCTATAAAACCCAATCCAGCTTTTTGTGCAAGGAAAGTATAATTTGTTTCACCACCTAGAGCAGGCCCTGCTTGCGCCTGAAAGCCTTTTTTACGAAGATATTCACTGAGTTGATTTACGACCTTACCCAAACCGGCATACGCCCTCCAGACTTCCTGGCTTGTCTGTATTGAAGGAGCTTTGCTCATAAATTGCTTTTTCATGTCCATAGTAAGTACGATTGCATTTTCAAATAAAATTACTTTATTACTATATATATACTCAGTTGGCACTTTAATATAACCAAGCTGAGAACAGCCTAATTTCTTCGCATATGTTTCTAATTCAATCAATTCTGATTCGGTAATATATGATTTTACGAAACCAGGATTATATTTCAGGCTTTTATAGCTTTTTCTTATATTAAAAAGAGTTTTAATCATGTATGGAAACAGAAAGGGCATTACTTTAAAGAAGCTGGAAATTTGGCCATATTCAGAAACTATCTCAGGAACAAAATATCCTTTTGGTGAATACTGCACAGGGTGAATAACAGACATCTCTTTTGAAAGGTAATTTTTTATATTGACCATCTTAAACTCTTTCAATTCTCATGCTCCTGTTAAAGTTGAAAGTGTAAATAAATAATACCATATTATTCGTTCATTTGTTCTGTTAAATCCATTCCCCCATAACGGATTAATCTTGATACTAATAATTGTGTACTGAAACTCAAATACCATATGATGAAATAAGGGCATCTAATTCAGTAAAAAACGAAGGGAATAAAGCAAAGTAATTGAATGGAAGACCTATTAATCACCGATAAATCAGATATTTCTCCTCATATATTCTTCTTTCTTAAATTGCCTGCATCCGGCTCAAGCACTTCGTACTTGAGTATGCACCGGCAGTAATTCGCGGCCCTAACTCTTAAAGCTGATTAAGGGCCGGTTATATAACCAGACACGCTTTTCATGATATAATAAAATAATGAATGCATACAAAGAAAGAATAAACAAACTCTGCTCGTGGATGCAGAGCGAGAAAATAGATGCCGTGGTGATCGAGGATTACGAAACCCGGCGCTCAAAAAACCTGCAGTACCTTTCACATATGGAATCGGATTCGCTGCTCGTAGTATTCGCCGACGCATCGACAGTTCTTGTACCATGGGACATCCTTCATGCCGAAAAAAGTGCCGTCGCCGACAGGATTATTCCGTATAACGATTTCGAGCGCAGCTACATAAAAACCATCAAGGGCGTGTGTTCCGAAAAGCTGTCCGGCGGCAAAATAGAACTTGCCTCATCAACCCCCCACGTACTGTTCAACGAGACCGCAGCGGAACTCGACCGGTTCGAGCTTGTCTGCCGGTCCAACGGGCTTGCCGAAATCATGCTGGATTTCAGGGCAGTCAAGGACCAGGCTGAGCTTGACATTTACCGGCGGGCGGGAAAGATGACGGACAGGCTGATCGACGCGATAGAGGACGGCTTCAGATCGGGTTCAATTAAAACCGAAACAGACGCCGCCATGCTGATTGAAACCGAATCCCGCAGGCTCGGAGCTGAGGGCTCAAGCTTTGAAACACTCGCTGCCGGCCCCGGACGATCATGGGGCATACACTGCATCCCCGCCTACAGCGCAGGTCCGATCGGCGGCACAAAACCCGACGGCAGCGGCGGCCTTTCTATTATTGACTGCGGGCTGAAACTCGAGGGTTACGCTACAGACATCACAATGACAATCTGCGGCGGGCAGCTCACGGACAAACAGCAGAAGATGACTGAACTTGTTGCAGAAGCTCACAGGATTGGAGTTGAGGCTGCATCACAGCCCGGAATTACAATACGTTCGGTTGCAGCGGCCGTCGACGACTTCTTTGCGTCCCACGGATGGACAATGCCCCACAGCCTCGGGCACGGTATAGGTCTCGATGTTCATGAGGCTCCGACGCTGAAAAACCACGAGCTTTACGAAAAACCCCTTCTGCCCGGAGTAGTATTCACGATCGAGCCGGGGCTCTATGACGCAGAAGCCGGGGGGGTAAGGCTCGAGAATGACTACATAATGACTGAATCAGGCGCAGAAGCTATCACATCCTCCCGGATTCTGATGCTCCCGTAACAAGGTTGGTCCAGCACCATAATTTGTCACTGAAGAAGAGTTCAAAGGCCTCACCGGAATCTGTATTCATGAAGATTGTTTTGCGGTTAACGGGAACAGTAATTTCGAGCAGCCCTTCCGGATCCGGCCGGACCGGGGAGTAAAACGGGTTGTCAGAGACAAATAGTCCTTCGGAATTGCGGACAGGGACTCTGAATACCATCGTTTCAGCAGCCCTGATTGACGACTCTCTGAAAAGACCGTAGCCGAGACGGCTGATGATCGGTTCGGGGTCGATAAGCCAGACCCCGCCCGGCAGCGGTTTTTTGTTATCATCAGTAAAAAGCGCAGATCTTTCCTCTGCTGCAGCTCTGAAGGCCTTCGTATCGAACCCCCTGAGCATATCGGAATTATACAGGCAGCTTCTGAAAATCTCACAGGCAAAACCGGATGCCCATTTCAGGTTCATTACACCTGATTCCATATCCGCCGGAAAAACCCCTCCGGCAGGATAGCGGCCAGCTGATATCAAAGATTCAGGACTATTTGAATTTCCGAGGACAGGAAAGGCTATAACCGGCAGGTTCACACCCCTGGCAACCGGAATTGTTGCCGAGGCGATGCCGGGTGCAACTGGAAACTGAGAGTAAACCGGAGAACCCGATTTAATTTCAGAGGGATATTCAATAACCCAGCCCGAAATTTCAGGAAACTCTGCCGGAGGTTCGGGAAGTCTGACGTCCACAGGAACCGTTATGAAAATCTCACAGCCTGTAGACAGGAAGGGGATCAGATAGATAAAAATCAGCTGTAAACAGTGCGGCTTCACATATATGAGTTAACCGCTCTATTTACAACTGCTTCAGCTTCTGTTTGTACAGCTCCCGGATTTTATTCATAATGTCGATGTACTCAGGGCTTTTATAATCGGGGTAGGTCCAGGGAAGCGGATGATACTGCTTTTTCATATAGATCAGAGTAACCTCGGCATAAATTCCCCTGTGTCCGACATTCTTCGTGGTTGCGAGGATCAGCCTGTTCAGATCGACAAGTCCGGGATCGAGGTTTACCTTCCGGTCTCCGCCGATCTCATAATCTTCCTCGATACTATTTGTAAGTATCTTGATTGCTGATAATTCAGAAGGATTTACAAGCCGGCTGAAAGAATAGAACCAGCGCTTGATATTTTTCCCCATCTCACCGTCGTAATAGCTTGTCCAGCTGAAATTGAGAGGTTCGGACACCAGGTCCGCCGGACCGAACTCCGCTTCGAGTCTTTCGCGGAGCCCGGGCTCAACGTC
>QKCC01000018.1 GCA_003245835.1 Spirochaetales bacterium
ACACAGGCTATCGGCCAGCTCGATTCGGTTGTTCAGCAGAATGCCTCCGCATCGGAAGAAGCCGCATCGATGGCCGAAGAATTATCCGCCCAGGCGGAACATCTACAGCAGACAATGCGGTTTTTTACGATAAAAAGAACCGCTTCGGCACCGGCTGCCCCGGCAGTGAAGAAATCTTCAGCAGTAAAGCCCTCGCCGGCAGCCGCGGCAGTACCGCCGGCTTCGAAACGCCGGCAGCCTGCCATACCAGCCCCGTTAAAGCCGTCGCCTGGAACAGGAAAATCTGCGAAACCTGCGGAAAGCAGTTCCGTCAGATTTAAGTCCAGGGAGGCCGAGGCCTCACAGCCGATATCGGTCGAGCCTAAGGAAGCTAAGGGCAATAGCGACGAATGGGATACGGATTTTATTGAGTTCTGATTATCAGCCTGCCATGATTTTTGCATCGGTCAGTTTGAGGATATTTCCGTATCCTCCCGACCGGCCTTTGCGAATCAGCTGCACGGTATCGGCAAGCTGCTTCAGATCGGCCGGATCATGACTGATCACTATCATCGGAATATCGAGCTGATCTCTGAGCCGTTTCAGGTACATGAGGATATCGCTGCGCAGACTGTAATCAACAGCGTTGAAGGGCTCGTCCAACAGAAGTATTTCAGGTGCGCACATTAATGCGCGGCCGATTGCAGTCCTCTGCTGTTCGCCGCCCGAAATGCTTCCCGGATAGCAGTCAAGCAGATCCGAAAGACCGAGCAGCTTCACAACCTCTTCAAGTTTAAGTGTTTTTTTAGCGGTATACTTTGCCCCGAAGCACAGGTTCTGTTTGACCGTCATATGCGGAAAAAGCAGCTGGTCCTGGAATACAATTCCCATAGCTCTTTTGTTTACCGGAACATGTGTTTTTTTGTCCGTATCGGTCAGCACTCTGTCGTTCAGGATAATCTTTCCGGAGTCAGGCTTTATAAGCCCGGCGAGCAGACGGATAAGAGTCGTTTTACCGGCGCCGGATGGACCGAAGACTGCCGTAATATGCCTGTCGTAGCTTCCGCTCACATCAAAATTGAAATCGCCTCTTTTGAGCTTTAATTCAAACTGCAGACCCATATTTATCTCTCTTTTTATTCACTATTGAAGACAGCAGCATGGCTGCCAGCGATATAAATATTGATATCACAACAAGTCCGGCTGCTTCCTTTTCCTTTCCGGGAACCTGAAGGTAGGAATATACCGACAATGGTATTGTCCGGGTTTCACCTTCAATATTTCCGGCAAATGTCACTGTCGCGCCGAATTCTCCAAGGCTTCTGGCAAAGCCTAGTATCGCCCCGTTTATCAACCCGGGCAGTATAATCGGGAGTGTAACCCGCATGAAAACAGAGAACCTTCCGGCCCCAAGGGTCAGCGCCGCATCTTCAAGTCTTTTGTCCATCATCTCCAGCGACACCTTGATGCTGCGGATGATAAGCGGAAACGATACAACCATCGCCGCTATCACGGCTGCAGCCGGGGTGAAGGCGATTCTAATGCCGAAAACCGAGTAGAGCAGTGAACCAATCAGTCCTTTTCTTCCGAGTATTATCAGCAGAAGGTAGCCGGTCGTTACCGGCGGCATGACCAGCGGCAGGTTTATAATTCCGTCAACCAGGAACTTCCCCCTGAAGTCATGGTTGCTGAGGAAATACTGGACTGCAGCCGCTGCAGGTATGTTCACGGCGGTGGCTATAGCGGCAAATTTCAGCGAAAGCAGAACGGTTGAAATCATAAACTGAACCCTGCTCCTCTTATTATCGATGCGGCCTTGCCGCTCTCAGTCAGGAACTTGTAAAAATCTATTCCGGCTGCCGACGCACCGGTCACAAGCCCGATATAGTATCTTATCGGCGAATGTGTGCTTTCCGGGAACTCTGCGATTATTTTGACCTTTGATGAAAGGATCGCATCGGTTTTGTATACTATTCCGAGTTCCGCTTCACCGAATTCGACAACCGACAGCGCTCTTCTTACATCAGCGCCCGGCTGCAGTCTCGGTTCGAGTTCACCTATCCATCCGAGCGCCGTCATCGCTTCGACTGCATAGCGCCCTGCCGGAGCATGGTCCGGATCTCCGATCGAAATCCTTCCGCTGAATTCAGGCAGCGGAGATTCTTCCGTCAAGTTAAAGGGCTGTAATGCCGAGTCTGACGGGGCAACGAGTACCAGGCTGTTGCCTAAAAAACTGCAGTTTTCCTGAAGCAGCTGCAGATCTTCAAGGTATACCGCCCATTGTTCAGACGCTGAAATGTAGATGTCAGGCGCCGCTCCCTGTTCAATCTGACGGGCAAGTGTACCGCTTGAGGCTGCGCTCAGTTTGACTGCTGTTCCTGTTTCAGCAGTGTATGCAGCAGCTGCGGCTGTAATCAGATCGGAAGTACTCGCCGCCGCAAACACTGTTATTTCTGCAGACTCCTGCTGACCTGAACCGAATGCGGAAACTGCTGTGAAGAGTATAAGTAGTAATGTTAATCCGGTTCTCAATTCAGTAACCTCAAAGTAGTTTGATGAATATTTGCAAATAATATGCCAACCGTCATGATCCCGGGCATAGCCGGAATTTATGCTTTTTTTTGGTCAAAACCGCTGAGATCAGGGTAATTGATTATGATTATATCCTACATCTATGTCGTGTCGACACTTAATTTATACAAATTTGTAGAAAAGATTATTCCGTTCCGTTTTCAGTATAATAAGCGGAGTTTTATTTTTTTGTATAGTAACAAGTTATCTGCGATTTTCATTTAAAGATTTACTGGTATGATTATTGCTTAACAATATGTATGAAATCAAATGCAGGAAAACAGCTGATAATCGACACAACACTGCGTGACGGGGAACAGGGGGCCGGCGTTGTCTTTTCGCTCGAACAGCGGAAACGGATTGCCGAGATGCTTTCATGTTCGGGTGTCGATGAAATTGAAGCCGGCACCCCTGTAATGAGCGAAGAGGATGTCGGTTTTCTTAAGTGGGCGGCCCGTTTCGATCTGCCGGTTTTCTGCTGGTGCAGGGCGGACGACCGGGACATAGAGGCTGCAAAACGGACCGGGTTATCCGGAATTCATGTGAGCGTCCCTGTTTCGGACCGGCTTCTCGGCATATTTGAAAAAGACCGGAGCTGGGTCGAACATTCGCTTTTAAAGTACTCCGGAATCTGTTTCAGCGATTTTGACAGGGTCAGTATCGGGTTCATGGATGCCTCGAGGGCAGAGCCTGCCTTTTTAGGATACCTGACTGGGTTGGCACGTTCTTTCGGTTATGATCGGGTCAGAATCGCGGATTCTGCAGGTGTGATGACCCCGCTGGAAGTCGCATCGCTGGTTTCCGATCTTTCCGGGCACGGAATAGAAATCGAATTCCATGCACATAACGATATGGGAATGGCGACGGCAAATGCAGTAACAGCTTTCGACAGCGGAGCTGGAGCCGTAAGCGCTACAGTCCTCGGACTGGGTGAACGGGCCGGCAATGCCTGCCTCGAGGAAATCGCCTTCGCACGGAAAAGCAGGGGGCAGTCTTCCGGAATCGACATGTCGGTGATCAGCGAACTCGGCCGCTACATCAGCGGTATCACCGATAAGCCTATACCAGTCAGGAAGCCGGTACTGGGCGGCAGCGTTTTCAGCCACGAGACCGGAATCCACGCAGCTGCGGTACTTAAAGACCCGCTCGCATTTCTGCCCGCTGATCCGGGAGCGCTGGGGCTGGGAGAGCAGGAGATCTGTGCGGGAAGACACAGCGGTACACAATCAATAATGCATATACTCGCCGGACGCTCGCTGGCAGTAAGCAGGTCGGTTGCCGCCGAACTGCTGCCTCTTGTCAGACTGCGGGCCGGGGAATACGGCAGAAATCTAACAGCTGGAGAATTGGAAAGAATATATTATGAATACACCAATACAGAACACTGTGATAAAGGAATTTTGCAGGGACTGTGATCAGAAAAATGAAGAATACCTTGAACTCCTTTTTGAGATAAGCCGCTGCATATCCAAGGAAGAGGAAATTTCTGAAATTCTGAAGCAGGTTCTTAACCTGATGTCCGGTTATCTCGAGATGACCCAGGGTTCGATAACCATCTATAACCGCAAAACCGGGAAGATCTCAATTAAGGAAGGAATCGGCATCTCGCCGGAAGAACTTGCCAGGGGGGTGTATAACCCCGGCGAGGGAATCACGGGCAAGGTACTGGAAACCGGTACAGCTGCTGTTATTCCGGATGTTTCAAAGGAGCCGAAGTACCTTAACCGGACCGGGGCGATTCGTGATCTTGATCAGGACCGCTTTTCTTTCATCAGCGTTCCGATCAAGGCAGGCCAGGAGGTTATAGGTACCCTGAACTCGAGCCGGAAGGCGACCGCGTCGCCAAGCCATGAAGATGAACTGCGGCTGATGCAGATAGTAGCGGCAATGATTTCGCAGGCTGTTCAGCTGTACCAGGCGCATCATGAAGAAAACCAGTACCTGATTGAAGAGAATGAAAGGCTCAACAGGGAACTTCAGGACAAGTTCAGCCACTCGCATATTGTCGGTGCATCAAAGGTTATGCGCCGCGTTTTTGATTATGTTAAAAAAATCTCCGATACATCAGCAACCGTACTGATTCTCGGAGAGAGCGGTGTCGGCAAGGAGCTCGTTGCCCGGAAAATACATTACGCGAGCAGCAGGAACAACCGGCCCTTTGTCAAGCTGAACTGCGCTGCTCTGCCTGAATCGATTATCGAAAGTGAACTTTTCGGACACGAGAAGGGGGCTTTTACCGGTGCTGTAAATGAACGCAAGGGGCGTTTTGAGCTCGCCCAGGGCGGGACAATCTTTCTGGATGAGATTGGCGAGCTGAGTCTGAATGTACAGACAAAACTTCTGCGGGTCCTGCAGGAAAGAGAGTTTGAACGGGTAGGCGGCAGCGAAACCATTAAATGCGATGTGCGGGTAATCACCGCTACAAACAGGAACCTTGAAGAAGGGATTCAGAACGGAACATTCAGGGAGGATCTCTATTACCGGCTCAATATAATACCGGTTACTGTTCCTCCCCTTAGGGAACGGAAGTCCGATATTCCGCTGCTGGTTAATCATTTTATTGAAAAATTCAGTGAACTCAATAATAAGACGGTACGAAGAATTTCAACGCCGGCTATAGATATGCTTTTTTCATATCACTGGCCCGGAAACATCAGGGAGCTGGAAAACTGTATAGAACATGCTGTTATTCTGACCGAAGATGAGGTCATTCACGGCTATCACCTTCCTCCGACGCTTCAGATGAGGCTTCCAAAATCAAGGAATGAAGGAGACAAGGGATCCCTTCAGCAGCAGATTGACGCCCTTGAATATGAACTGCTTGTTGAAGCAATGAAAACTGCGTCCGGAAATCTGTCCGAGGCTGCGCGGGAGCTCGGTCTGACAAACCGGATGATCGGGATAAGGGCAAAAAAGTACGGGCTTGATTTCAGGAAATTCAGAACCAAATCCATGCCGGAATCAAACGACTGACAATCCGGCTGATTATAAAAATGTACTAAAATGTAATAAACCGGGTATATTTACCCGGTTTATACCTGAATGTAAGAAAGTTCAGCTGCTGAAAACGGCGGTTTTTAATTCGCAGAGTTTTACTTCAATATTTTTGCTGTTAATAAATCCTTTTATAATAAACAATTATAAAATTTCTAAAATCCTGTATTTCGGCCTACTCTGAAATTGGCACACTGCTTGCAGTAGTAAAGCTGAAGCCGATGTGCGGCTGCCGCTGAGCGGTGAACTACATGAAGGAGTAAACTTATGAGAAAAATTGCAATTTATGGTAAGGGCGGGATTGGTAAATCCACCACAACCCAGAACACCGTTGCCGGTTTGGCGGAAATGGGAAAGAAGGTAATGGTTGTCGGATGTGACCCCAAAGCGGATTCGACAAGACTGCTTCTTGGCGGTCTGGCACAGAAAACAGTTCTCGATACCCTGCGGGAAGAGGGCGAGGACGTCGAACTCGAAGACATCATGAAAACAGGCTTCGGCAATACATCCTGTACAGAGTCCGGCGGTCCGGAACCCGGGGTAGGATGCGCGGGACGCGGAATCATCACCAGTATCAATATGCTTGAACAGCTCGGTGCATATGATGAGGACAAAGAGCTCGACTATGCATTCTACGATGTACTCGGCGACGTTGTATGCGGAGGCTTTGCAATGCCTATCCGTGACGGAAAAGCACAGGAAATATATATCGTTGTTTCAGGCGAGATGATGGCCATGTATGCAGCCAACAACATCTGCAAGGGTATTGTTAAATATGCGGACGCGGGCGGGGTAAGACTCGGCGGTCTGATATGCAACTCACGAAAGGTTGATAACGAAAGGCAGATGATTGAAGAGCTGGCCAAGCGCCTTGGTACCCAGATGATTCATTTCGTACCGAGAGACAACATGGTTCAGAAGGCTGAGATACACAGAAAGACAGTAATTGATTTTGATCCTGCACACACTCAGGCTGATGAATACAGGGCTCTTGCGTCCAAGATTGACGCTAACGAGATGTTTGTTGTTCCGAAACCTCTTGAGATTGAAGAACTTGAAAAGCTTCTGATTGATTTCGGTATTGCTAACTAAAACTATTTGAGAGGAGAGAACGTTATGGTAATGGTCAGAGCAATTTTAAGGCCTGAAAAAGCACAGGATGTTATAGACAGCCTGCTTGAGGCAGGATACCCGGCGGTTACACGGATTAATGTCGCCGGTCGCGGCCGGCAGCTTGGAATCAAGGTTGGAGATGTTCAGTATGATGAGCTTCCGAAAGAGATGATCCTGATGGTAGCTCCGAATGAAGACAAAGATATTATCCTGAAGACAATTCTGGATAATGCAAAGACCGGTCCCAGCGGAGCGATGGGCGACGGCAAGATCTTTATATCGCCGGTTGAAGAGTCCTATACGATCAGTTCCGGATTTAAGGAAGTATAGATGAAAGAGGTTATGGCAATTGTCCGAATCAACAAGATGAACGAGACAAAGCGGGCACTGAGCGCTGCCGGGTTTTCAGGGTTGACTGCTGCCGGAAGAGTTCTCGGCAGGGGGCAGGGCATGGTCGATTACCAGGTAATCAAAGCTGCAGAGCAGGGGTCTCCAGAGGCTATAAGCCAGCTCGGGGGCGGCCCGAGGCTCGTGCCTAAAAGGCTTCTGACACTCGTTGTCACGGATGATAAGAAGGATCTTGCGGTTCAAACAATAATGAAGGTCAACAAAACCGGAACCCGAGGCGACGGAAAGATCTTTGTGCTGCCGATTCTCGACAGTGTAAGAGTCAGAACCGGAGAGAAGGGTGATAAAACCCTCGACTGAAGGAAGAACAATGGCTGAAAACGATATCAGGAAATCAGAAAACTTCAAAGAAAGGGTGATGGAAAGATACCCGTCCAAGGTTTTGAAGAAGAGATCAAAGCAGTTCGTCGTAAAGGATTCAAGTCCCGAGCAGGCTATACAGGCGAACATAAGAACCATTCCCGGCATAATTACGCAGCGCGGATGCTGCTATGCCGGATGTAAGGGTGTAGTGCTCGGGCCGACGAGAGATATTATCAACATCACTCACGGTCCTATCGGCTGCGGATTTTATTCATGGCTGACAAGACGAAACCAGACTAAACCGGAAGGTCCCGAAGGCGAAAACTTTATGACATACTGCTTTTCCACCGACATGCAGGATGAAAACATTGTTTTCGGCGGAGAAAAGCTTCTGAAGCAGGCGATTCAGGAGGCATATGACCTCTTTCATCCCAAAGCTATTGCAATTTTTTCGACCTGCCCCGTAGGTCTTATCGGAGACGACGTGCATGCAGTATCGCGTGAAATGAAGGAAAAATTCGGCGACTGCAATGTATTCGGTTTTTCATGCGAAGGCTACAAGGGTGTAAGCCAGTCGGCCGGTCACCACATTGCCAACAACCAGATTTTCAAGCACGTAGTCGGAACGAGCGAGAACGGCAAACAGGGTAAATACAAGATCAACCTGCTTGGTGAGTACAATATCGGCGGAGACGCCTTTGTGATCGAGAACCTGCTCGAAAAATGCGGGATCACGCTCGTTGCAACATACAGCGGCAATTCATCGATTGATCATTTTGCATCGTCGCATACCGCAGACCTTAACTGTATTATGTGCCACCGTTCAATAAACTATGTTGCTGAGATGATGGAGACCAAATACGGAATCCCGTGGATTAAGGTGAATTTCATCGGTGCGGATGCCTCGGCAAAGTCGCTGCGGAAGATCGCGGAATATTTCGAGGATCCTGAACTCATGAAGCGCGTTGAGGAAGTAATCGACGAAGAAATGGCCGGTGTTGAGGCTGTCATTGAGGAAATCAGGCCGCGTACAACAGGCAAGACTTCCATGCTGTTCGTCGGAGGCTCGAGGGCCCACCATTACCAGGAACTTTTCAAGGAACTTGGAATGAAGGTCATTGCAGCCGGGTACGAATTCGGACACCGTGACGACTATGAGGGAAGAAGGGTTCTGCCGACCATCAAGGTCGATGCCGACAGCCGGAATATCGAAGAGCTGAAGGTTGAAGCGGATCCTGACAAATACAATCCGAGGAAGACTGAAGAGCAGATGGCGGCGCTTGAAAAGAAGGGCCTTCAGTTCAAGGAATACGAAGGAATGTGGCCCGAGATGGAAAACGGCAGCTTTGTTATCGACGACATCAGCCATATTGAGTCCGAGAGGATTATCAAGGAATTCAAGCCTGATATCTTCTGTGCCGGTATCAAGGAAAAATATGCAGTTCAGAAGATGGGTGTTCCGCTGAAGCAGCTTCACTCATACGACTACGGCGGGCCTTTTGCAGGTTTTGTCGGAGCCATCAACTGGTACCGCGAAATCGACAGGGCTGTAAACAGCAGGATATGGAGTCTTATAGGGGCACCATGGGAAAAGACCAACACGCTTCACGGAAGCTATGTTAAGAAATAAGGGGAGCAAGGATAATAAAATAGCTTCCATGCAATTTTATTATCCAGAAGTTTGCAGACAGATTCTGCAAACTTCACTCCGCTGACCTGCCATCCATGGCAGGAAGTAATAAGGAAAAGAAAATGCTTTTACGACATACCAGTACAGAAGTTGCAGACAGGAAGGGGCTGACCATAAACCCGGCCAAAACCTGCCAGCCGATTGGGGCAATGTATGCCTCACTCGGTATTCACGGTTGTCTGCCGCACAGTCACGGCTCTCAGGGATGCTGTTCCTATCACAGGTCTACGCTGACAAGGCATTACAAAGAACCTGTGATGGCCGGAACAAGTTCATTTACCGAGGGGTCATCGGTTTTCGGCGGACAGGCAAACCTGCTTTCGGCCCTTGAAACAATGTTTCATGTTTATGATCCTGACATTATTGCCGTTCATTCAACCTGCCTTTCAGAGACGATCGGCGATGACCTGGCACAGATATCCAAGAAAGCCTTTGACGACGGCAAGATTCCGGAAGGCAAGCGTGTAGTATACGCGAGTACTCCGTCATATGTCGGTTCGCATGTTACCGGGTTTTCAAACATGTGCAAGGCGATTGCGAACCAGTTCTGCGTTGCTTCCGAAGAGAAGACAAACCAGGTAAACATCCTTCCCGGATGGGTAGAACCGGCGGATATGCGTGAGATCAAGCGAATAATGCGCGAGATGCGGGTACCGATGGTAATGTTTCCCGATACTTCGGGTGTTCTCGATACGCCTATGACCGGTACGCACGAGATGTATCCGAAAGGCGGAACGACAATTGAAGAACTCGAATCTACCGGCAGCAGTTTTCAGACCTTCGCGCTCGGCAAATTCGGTTCGGAAGATGCCGCAAGGGAACTTCAGAAAGTCGCAGGCGTCCCCTTTGAATTGCTCGATCTCCCGATTGGAATCAAGGCAACCGACCGCTTCCTTATGAAGGTATCGGAGCTGACCGGTCACCCGGTTCCGGACAGTCTGACCGACGAACGCGGCAGGGTTGTCGACCTGATTGCGGATATGCAGCAGTACTTCAGCGGTAAAAAGGTTGCTCTCTTCGGAGACCCGGACCAGCTTCTGCCGCTGACAGAGTTTCTGCTCGACATGGATATGAAGCCGGTTCATATCGTAAGCGGTACGCCCGGCAAGTATTTCAGCAAAAAAATGGGCAAGATTCTTGACGAAGAGATCCCGACTGCAAATTATAAAAACGGACCGAGAGCTGATATGTTCCTGATGCACCAGTGGATCAAGAATGAACCGGTGGATCTGATAATCGGCAATACCTACGGAAAGTATATTGCCCGCGATGAAAATATTCCGCATCTGAGAATGGGGTTTCCGATTCTTGACCGTGTAGGGCATCAGTATTTTCCGACAGTAGGCTACACCGGCGCTATCAGGATTGCCGAGAGCATTCTGAACATGCTGATGGACAAGCAGGACAGGGAATCTCCTGAAGAAAGATTTGAGTTGGTTATGTAGTCCGGCATCGGGCTGCAGTTTATAGGAAAAGGCGCAGGGAATTACTGCACCGCGGAGGCGGCATATGGACAACAGTCTGATAAAAGACAGACAGCGTCAGGTTTTCACAAAGGGTAAAGACAATTATGTAATTCAGGCGGAAAAACGTTCCGCCGCAGGGTCCGTAAGCCAGAGGGCATGCGTATTCTGCGGGTCGAGGGTTGTTCTGTACCCGGTGGCCGATGCTCTTCATATAGTACACGGACCAATCGGATGCGCAGCATACACCTGGGACATCCGGGGCTCACTGAGCTCAGGCCCGGAGCTGCACAGGAGAAGCTTCTCGACCGACCTGCGTGAAAACGATGTCATCTTCGGCGGGGAACAGAAACTATACGGTGCCATGAAACGCCTTATTCCGGAATACAAACCGAATGCAGTATTTGTTTACAGTACCTGTATAGTCGGCATCATCGGAGACGATGTGGAAGCCGTCTGCACAAGGACTTCAATAGAAGAGGGGATACCGGTTATTCCGGTCCACTCTGAAGGTTTCAAGGGTACAAAAAGGGACGGCTACCGTGCCGCCTGTGATGCATTGATGAGGCTGATCGAAACCGGAAACGGACTGCGTGATGCTGAAACCGGAACACACAAAATAGATAAAACTGAAAAAAAGCCGGTTATCAACATTCTCGGCGAGTTCAATCTGGCCGGAGAAGCCTGGATTATAAAAGAATATTACAAAAAAATGGGCGTTGAGGTCGGGGCTGTCCTGACCGGCGACGGCCGTGTCGATGAAATACGGTCAGCGATGAACGCTGACCTTAATATTGTACAGTGTTCCGGCTCTCTGAAGTATCTTGCAAAGAGCATGGAAGAACGCTGGGGTATCCCGTTCAAGCAGGTCTCTTTCTTCGGAATAGAGGATACGGCCAAGGCGCTGTATACCGTCGCGGAAGCCTTTCCTGAAGTTCCCGGCTTGATAGAAAGGACAACTGAACTTGTTCAGTCCGAGCTTACCAATATCTATCCGCAGCTTGAACGCTACAGGAAGGACCTTGATGGAAAGAAGGCTGCAGTCTATGTGGGAGGAGCGTTCAAGGCATTCAGCATGCTGCGGTCATTGAAACTTCTGGGCATGTCGGTGGCTCTTATCGGCTCACAGACCGGAAGCTCCGAAGAATATGAAGAAATGAAGGAGCTTGCCGACCCCGGTACGGTAATTGTCGATGACTCAAACCCGCATGAACTGTCGAAGTTTATCCGCGAACTCGATGTCGACCTGTTTATAGGCGGGGTGAAAGAGCGGCCGATGGCCTACAAACTCGGGGTCGGGTTCTGCGATCACAACCATGAACGAAAGATCGCCCTGGCCGGCTTTGAAGGTATGCTGAATTTTGCTGAAGAGGTTCACAGCAGTTTAACGAGCCGTGTCTGGCAGGCTATCGATGAAGCAAAGGAGAGTGATCCGTGGAAAGCAGACTGAAAACAGCAAATACGGCACAGCCGGGGGTGGTTGTCAACCCGTGCAAGGCTTGTGCACCGCTTGGGGCGTCACTCGCCATGAAGGGCGTCAGGGGCAGCATGTGCATTCTTCACGGATCACAGGGCTGCGCAACTTATATCCGCAGGTTTTTTATCGGGCATTTCCGGGAACCTGTCGATATTGCTTCGTCATCGTTTGACGAAAGTACTGCCGTATTCGGCGGACGCGAAAACCTGATCAAAGGAATCAAAAATATTATTGAAAAATATAAACCTGAGGTAATCGGAATTGCCACTTCCTGTCTCGCTGAAACGATAGGGGAAGATGTCGGTATGTATATGAAGGAACTTGAGATGCTCGCCGAGGCTGAGAATCTTACCTTCATACATACCGATACCGCGGCATACAAGGGTACCCATGTTAACGGATTTATGAAAATGACATCAGCAATAGCAAAACTGGCAGAACCTTCATCTGCTGAAACCGGTAATTCTATTCAGTCCGAAAATGTAAAACGGCTGAAAATTAATATGATTCCATGGATGGTCAGCCCGGCTGATATTCGGGGACTGAAAAGGCTGCTGGACGATATAAAAATTGAATCGGTTTTTCTGCCGGATTACAGCCTGACAATGGACGGCGGGGCCTGGACGGATTATGAAGCCATTCCGCAGGGCGGAACTTCTATTAATGATATCCGTACAATGGGGGCGGCAGACCACAGCATTGAATTCGGTGAGATTTCATCGAAATTCAGCAGCCCTGCAGCGGTTATTGAAGATAAATGCGGTGTTGACTACAGCATTTTACCGCTTCCGATAGGTCTGAAAAATACGGACCTGTTTCTTAACCGGCTGGTCGAACTTGGAAAGCAGCATGGTAAACCTTTGGAGCTTCCGGACGATCTGCGGGAACAGCGGCTGAGGCTGCTGGACGCGTATGCAGATTCACACAAGTATTTTTCGGGGCTCAAGGCCGGTGTGTACGGCGAGGCTGATTTTGTACTGGCTATGGCATCGTTCCTGTGCGAACTCGGTATCGAGCCGGCAATCTGCATGACCGGAGAAAATATAAGCAGAGAATCCATCGAACTTATCAGCAGCAGAATAAGGCACTACGGATTTAATGATGCTGTTGTACTTGCAGATACGGATTTTGACGCTCTTGACGACGCGGTTGAAACATACAGACCCGAAATATTGATCGGCAACAGCCGCGGGTATAAAACAGCACGAAAGTATGATCTTCCGCTGGTAAGAGCTGGTTTTCCGATCCATGACAGGTTCGGAGGACAGCGGCTGCTCCATCTCGGTTACGAGGGAGCATTGAGAATGACGGATGAAATCGCCAACACAATAATTGCCGTCAGGCAGGCGGAATCGCCTGTAGGCTATATGAGTATGTAAACCGGGAGGAACAAATGATAAGTACAGAATTGAGTAAAAGGCATCCATGTTACGACAGTACGGCGGCGCATAAGGTCGCAAGAGTACATCTTCCGGTGGCCCCGAAGTGCAATATTCAGTGCAGGTACTGCAGCCGCAAATACGACTGCATGAACGAAAGCCGGCCGGGTGTATCTTCCGCCGTTCTGAGCCCGTCACAGGCTGCACTGTATCTTGAAAAGGTCGCAGAAAGGCTTCCTATCGGTGTTGTAGGCATTGCCGGTCCAGGCGACGCATTTGCCGAACCCGAAAGGACCCTCGAGACAATAAAGCTTTGCAGGGAGAAATTCCCTGAGATGGTTTTCTGTCTTTCGACGAACGGGTTGAACCTTCCTGATTATATAGAAGATATTGCCGAGTCCGGTGTTACCCATGTGACCATCACGATGAACACCCTCGATCCTTCCATCGGACAATACATTTACAGCTGGGCAAGGTATAAAAAGCGGAACTACAGGGGGCTCGACGCTTCCCGGCTTCTTGTCGACAGGCAGCTTGAATCTATAATGCTTCTTAAGGATCATAATATTTCAGTAAAGATTAATACCATTCTGATTCCCGGCGTAAACGAGGACCAGATAGTTCCTATATCGAGGACTGCAAGCGCCTATGGCTGTGAAATAATGAATGTAATTCCGCTGATCCCGGTAGAAGGGACAGTATTTGAGACTACTGCCGAGCCTTCATGCAAGGTAGTGGAATCATACAGGGCTGCGGCACAGGAACACATGCCCCAGTCAAGACACTGTAAACGCTGCCGTGCGGATGCGGTCGGCATCCTCGGAGAGGCCGAAGATGCTGAAATCAGGAAACTGCTCACGGAATCCGCCGATGCCGCGACCGGATTTACATCCATCCGGAACAAGGTCGCCTTTGTTTCACGTGAAGGTCTTCTGGTCAACCGGCATCTCGGTGAAGCACCTGATTTCTACATCTATGAAAAAACCGGTGACAGTATCGTTCTTTCGGAAACTCGTAAAGCCCCGGCTGCCGGATCAGGTGATCAGAGGTGGAAAGAGGTTTCTGCAGCCCTGTCGGACTGCGCATATCTTCTTGCCTCCGGCGCCGGTGAAAAACCGGTGAAGCTGCTTGGAAGCGAGGGGCTGAATGTTCTTACGATCGAAGGAATCGCGCATGATGCCGCGGAGAGACTCTTCTCCGGCAGGACGGTGAACCATATGAAGGTGGTCCGGTCGTGCGGCGTAGGCAATTGCGGTTCCGGGAACGGCTGCGGTTAATAGCAGGAATTCCGTTAGCTTGCTAACTATTCAGTTTTTCAATAATTAAAGGAGAAAATAATGACAAAACCTGACAAACAGATTCTTGTATGCGGAAGCTTCAGGGCTTCCGGTGAACCGCAGGGCGTATGTGATAAAAAGGGAGCAATCGGTCTGATTCCATACCTTCAGGAAGAACTTAATGATCGCGGCCTGGACACTATATCAATAGCCATGACATCCTGCCTTAATATGTGCGACAGGGGCCCGGTGATGGCAATCTTCCCCGATAACACCTGGTACGGCGGAATCGAGTCCGAGGAAGCCATTGACGCGGTACTCGATGCGCTTGAAGAAGGTGAGATAGCTGAAGATTATTTACTGAACTAATATGGATTTCAATGATTTTTTGATCTGCAGGGCTGAAGAAGCAGATATTCCCGAATTGTCTGATCTGTTGACGATACTGTTCAGCCAGGAGGCTGAATTCGTTCCGGACGCGGTTAAACAGCAGCAGGGATTGAGGATGATAATTTCAAATCCTGCAGTCGGATACGTATTTGTGCTTAAATCCGCGGCCGGCGGCCGGGCAGTCGGAATGGTCAGCCTGCTTTTCACAGTCAGTACCGCCCTCGGAGGGCGGGCTGCTGTTCTTGAAGATATGGTTATCCATTCTGAATACAGGCATAACGGACTTGGAAGTATGCTTCTGAATGAAGCTGTACAGCACGCCCGCAGAATGGGGCTTCTTCGAATCAGCCTTCTGACTGATAACGATAATTTAAATGCGCAGTCGTTTTACAAAAAAAACCGGTTTTCGGAATCCGAAATGATCGTAATGAGGAAGATCCTGTAATCCGCAATAATTCCTGCAAAAACAATTTCTTTTTTGACTTTCCGCAGCCGATTTCATAAAATTAAAGTATGAAGATTCTTGTTGTTGATGATTCAAGAGCCGCTCGGATGCTGATCACCTCTATACTTCGCGAATATGACGGCGGTGCTGTCATATTTGAAGCCGAAAACGGACAGGAAGGCGTTAAGCTCTTCACCAGCTGTGACCCCGATATTACATTTCTTGACCTGACCATGCCGGTTATGGATGGATACGAAGCCCTTAAGCAAATCAAATCCATAAATTCAAAGGCTGTTGTTATTGTTCTCACTGCCGATATTCAGGAAAAGGCTCAGCAGAAGTGTATGAATGCGGGGGCGTATACAGTGATGAAAAAACTGCCGCGAAAAGAGATAGTTCACGATGTGATTGATCAAATTATAAAGGAACAAAAAAATCAGGGATGACGGACGATCTATTAGGCTTTACAGATTTGGAACTTGACGCTCTGGGAGAGATTCTGAATATCTCTTTCGGTTCAGCGACTGCCGAACTTGCAGATGTGCTGAATGTTTTCATCCATTTAAACATACCAAAAATCAGGATTATCAAAAAGAAGGATTTTCTCGATATTATCAGCAACGAGATATCCGCATCTGACTCGTATAGCATTGTCGAACAGAAATATCACGGCGATTTCAGCGGCCTTGCGCTGCTTGTTTTTCCATACAAAGCTGAAAATGCGATGTTGTCCTACTTCAGTACCGAAGAAAATGAACAAATCGCTCTCGGCAGTATCACGGAACTCGAAAAAGAAGTGTTCATGGAGATAGGGAACATTCTGATAGGTGCATGCATCGGAAGGCTGTTTGAACTTTTAAGCTGCCGTGTAATTTATTATCCTCCGAATGTACTGATAGGCACCGAGATAAAAGATATGTACACCGGCGATGAAGATTCCGATGAAATCTGTATTGTACTGAAAACGCGGTTTAATTTTGAAAATAAAGAAGCTGAAGGATATATGTTTCTTATCAATAACAAAGACTCTATTCCGAGACTCAAAAACGCGTTATTACCTTTCACGGGTGAAATATGATATACAGGCAGGTCCTCGATGCAGTCAATCACGGAATAGTGATTTTAGACATTGAGTACAGAGTCTGCGAGTGGAACCGGTGGATGGAAGTTCACAGCGGAATCAGCCGTGACAAAATAATTAACCGGGATCTCTTTGACATATATCCGCAGCTGAATACCCAGTCGTTTATCCGGAGCTGTAAATCAGTATTCAAATTCGGCAATTACATGTTTTTATCACAGAAGCTGCATAAATATCTTTTTCCGTTCAAGCCGATGGGCAGCTATCACTCAAAGCACGAATTCATGCAGCAGAGCTGTACAATTGCGCCTCTACGGGAAGATGACGGAACTATTGCGAGTATAATAATTACTGTTCAGGATATTACCGAGAATGTGTACCTTGAAGATCAGATGAGGCAGATGGTCCAGCATGACAGCCTGACGGGCATATACAACCGGCGGTACCTTGATTCACGCCTTTCGGAAGAATTCAACCGCTGCAGCAGGGCCGGCCATGAGTTGAGTATTATTATATTCGACATTGATAATTTCAAAAAACTCAATGATGAATTCGGACATATCTTCGGCGACCAGGTGCTGAGAAGGCTTGCCGCCGTATGTTCAGCAATGATAAGAAGCTGCGATGTCTTCTGCCGGTTCGGCGGTGAGGAGTTCTGTGTAATTCTGCCCGAGTCTTCCGCTGCCGGGGCCTCTGCTTTCGCGGAAAGGATCAGGCAGTCAATTGCTGATATGGTTGTTGCAGATAACGGTACTGAAGTAAGGGTTACCGTAAGTCTGGGGGTGGCGTCACTTAATCCGGACGTGCCTGATACAAACCGGCTGCTCGAACACGCTGATACAGCAATGTACCAGTCGAAGGCTGCAGGGAAGAACCGGGTAAGCATCTTCCGGGGCTGATGATAACTTTAGATACTGATTTTTGTTTCACAGTCTTAAAATAAATCCGCCGCTTATTTTTAATGGTCAGCAGCCCCAATTCAGGTTATCATTTCGTATTACCAGAAGGGAGGTATACCATTGAAGAAGCTCAGAGCGGGAATAATCGGCGGAGGATTTGTCGCGCAGGCCCATGTCGAAGCTGTCAGAAGGCTCGGATTTGTCGATGTTGCGGCAGTCTCCGGACGAAACCCCGAAAAAGGCAGAATTGCCGCCGACAAACTGCAGATTGAACAGAGTTTCGGGGATTACAGAGAAATGATTGATAAATCGGATCTTGATGTAATTCATATACTGACCCCGAATTCTTCCCATTTTGAAATTGCTGTTTATGCAGCTGAACAGGGGGTGAATATTGTCTGTGAAAAACCGCTTGCGATGGAGAAGGCAGAGGCTGTCGAGCTGCTGGCAATAGCAAGAAAGAACGGCATCTATAACGCGATCTGCCATAACCAGAGGTATTACCCTATGGTCAAACAGGCCCGTGAAATGTGCCGCGCCGGGGAGCTGGGCGAAGTCAGGCTGATCCACGGCAGCTATCTTCAGGACTGGATGTTTTATGATACCGATTTCAACTGGCGGCTCATGGCTGAGAACGGCGGAACATCACGTACCGTCGCCGATATCGGTACACACTGGTTTGATCAGGTTCAGCATATTACCGGGCAATATATAACAGATGTTTATGCCGACCTTTCAACCATAATTCCGGTACGCAAGGAAGCCAGGTTCGCTTATGATACCTATTCAACTGTCGAGCTTGGACCCGAAGATTATATCGAGCGCGAGATTGATACCGAGGATCAGGGAATCCTCCTGCTGAAATTTTCAGGCGGGGCACGAGGGGTTTTTATTGCCAGCCAGGTATGTGCCGGGCGCAAGAATCACATCGAATGGGAAATTAACGGCTCGAAGAAATCAGTTCAGTGGTGCGGTGAAGAGCCGAACCGGATGTGGATCGGAGAGCGGGGTGCACCTAACCTCGAATTTATCAAAAACCCAGGAATAATGTACCCGGAGGCCGCAAAATATGCCCAGACGGTGCAGGGGCTTGGTGAGGGATATTTCGATACCTTTAAAAGTCTTCTGAGTGATTTTTACGGCTGTGTCAGGGACAGCCAACCGATGGACGATGCGAAGGCTCAATTTCCTACCTTCTTGACGGGACTTATGGAGCTGTCAATTGTTGATGCGGTTCTCGAAAGCAGCAGAAAGGGTTCCTGGGTAAGTGTTGATTATCCCTGCAAAGGAGCTTATTAGAGCCGGATTCTCAATAGGTAGGCGGTGTATTAACCGTGATAGCTATGCTTTCTCCGTCGCTGAGGTTGCGGGCAAGATGAGGGTTTTCTGAATCAAATGCTATGCTGTCGCCTTCGTTAAGAATGTATTTTCTTGAATCAATTTCAATCTCGAGTTTGCCTTTTATAAGGAAGAGGGCTTCGGCACCCTTGTGGGTATATACTTCAGTATTGGATTGCCCTCCCTTTTGGTAAACGCAGTATAAAAACTCGAAATTACCGATTATATCATTGGTTAGTGAGTAGAACTCGGAATTGGGGCGTTCCTTAATAAGCGTTCTCTCCGCCGCCCTTACAACCGGTTCGTTGGATTTGCTGTTGTCTCCGAAAAATGACATTATTGGTACTTCAAGCGCCGTCGCGACAGCAATAAGCGTAGATAACGACGGGTTTGCCTTATCGTTTTCGATCTGACTAATCAGGCTGGGGGCAATACCTGATGTTGCGGCAACATCCTTGATAGTTAGCTTCTTCTGCTTCCTTATTTCCCGTACTGTATTTCCAATTTTCATCGATTTGTTTCCATGGTAAGTGTTTGAGTTAACCTAAATCAAAAGATGCAGTTCGTCAATAACCGCATTTTAATATAATGACTTATTCATGGTATATACAATATATTAAAAAATTTTTTCGCGGTTTACAGGACATGATTATGGAATTAAACTAGATGCTGTTACCCGGGGAATGTTGATTATGAAAGATAATTTATTTGACCTTGACGGCAGGATTGCAGTAGTGACCGGTGCTGGAGGAGATCTCGCAGGGGCCATCTCGAGGGGACTTGCCGAACGCGGGGTAAAAATTGCTGTTCTGGATTTGAGCGAAGCAAAAGCCGAACTCTGCGCAAAAAAGATCACCGGTACCGGAGGAACTGCAGCAGCATATTGCTGTGATGTCCTGAATAAAGGGCAGTTGAGAGATGTATGCGCCTCAATCGAATCTGAATGGGGCGCTCCCGATCTTCTTTTGAACGGGGCAGGGGGGAATCATCCGGATGCAAGTACCCACAGCGAATTCCTGGAGCGCGATGATCTTGCAGCCGATCACCCGGGCCTTAACTTTTTTGATCTTCCGCTTGAAGGTGTTGAGTCGACCTTTGCCCTGAATTTTTACGGTACTCTTCTGCCCACCCAGGTGTTTTGTAGGGGAATGGTCGAGAAGGGAAAGGGCTCGATAGTGAATATCTCCTCAATGAATGCTTTCACTCCGCTGACGAAGATTCCGGCATATTCAGCCGCCAAATCATCGGTTTCCAACTTTACCCGCTGGCTGGCAGTTCATCTGTCTCATACAGGCGTAAGGGTGAATGCAGTCGCTCCAGGGTTCTTTATGACGGAACAGCTCAGGTTTCTTCATATCGATCAAAAAACCGGGGATTTCACGCCAAGGGCCCAAAAAGTAATTGCACACACCCCG
>QKCC01000025.1 GCA_003245835.1 Spirochaetales bacterium
TACTGACCTTCTGAAAGAAGTTCTTGATGACGATGAGCGGCGGGGGATTTTCATCGACAGAATAGTCAAAACAAACAGCATAGAAGGCCGAAGGGAACAGCTTCAGAGCCTGTCTTCGGCGGAACTCGTGAAGACTATAGTTACAGGTCTGCCTCTAAAAAACAACAGCCTGCAGAACTTTCTTTCGGATAAGCTCTATGATATAAACCCTATGCCGAACCTGTATTTTACAAGGGATGCGGCGATGGTTTTAGGCAGGCGGGTTATAACAGGCTGTATGGCCAATGCTGTGAGGCAGACCGAAGCGGAGATAGCGGCGGCTGTGTTCGAAAACCATCCCGCGCTTAAAAACGACGGGCTGCTGCTCGAAGGCCACAGGATTGCGGCAGAACAGAACGATGGCACAGGTGCCGGCTTTTCGATTGAGGGCGGGGACATTATCGTTCTTTCGCGGAACTGCCTGGTTGTCGGCTGCTCGGAACGGACTGCTGCCGGTGCCATCGATGCACTTGCCGACAGGCTTGATGAAAAGGCTGTTATTTTTGCCGTAATTCTGCCCCATGAGCGGGCGAGCATACATCTGGATATGATCCTGACACAGATTGACAGAAATGAACTTATGGTGTACGAGCCGTATATCTGCGGTTCCCAGAGGCTGAGGGTTATCCGGATAGATGTTGAACCAGGCAGGGAGCACCGGCTTAAAGAAGTTTCCAGTCTTCTGACAGAACTTAAAAGGGAAGGCTGGGACATGAAAACAATTTTCTGCGGGAACGCAGACCCGATTCAGCAGCAGCGGGAACAGTGGCTCAGCGGAAATAATTTTCTGGCTATTGCCCCGGGTAAGATAATCGGTTATTCATGCAATAATTATACAATGGATGCGCTTCATGCCGCAGGATATGAAATAAAAACCGACCTTGATTTTATCCAGGGCGGAGACTCTATCGATAGGTACAAGAAGCTGGTAATAGGCATTACCGGTGTAGAACTGGCCCGGGGCGGCGGCGGCGCGCGCTGTATGACTCTGCCCGTTAAACGGGCTTCATTATAGGAAAAGGAATGACAACAGAAGGACTCAGATATGCCGTTTTGGGAAGCGGCTCATCTGCGAATTCATATATTTTTGAATATAATGGATTCGGCATCATAATCGACAACGGTTTTACCTGTAAGCAGGCAATCGAGAGGGCAACCAATTTAGGCTTCGATACAGCCAACGTAAAATATATTTTTCTTACGCATCTTCATGATGATCACTTCAGAGGTATCGAAGTGCTGTCAAGAAAACTCAGGGCCCCCGTGGTGACGCATGAACAGCTGAAACTGAATCATAAACTTAAGACGCATTTTTATAAAAGACGAAACATCAAGGTCGGACCGTTTTACACGGAAGGCGACTTCAGGTTCAGGGCTTTCCAGACTTCGCATGACGCTGATTTTTCAATATCGTATCATTTCGAGCTCGGTCCGATGGTGTTTACAATCATTTCCGATACCGGTTCAGTGAGTGAAGAGATGGTCGAGCTCGCGTCCCTGTCGGATGTTCTGTTTCTTGAAGCGAACTATAATGAGAGGATGCTTCACGAGGGACCTTATCCGTATTACCTTAAAAAACGGATAGCCTCGGGGGCGGGGCACCTGTCAAATTCGGACGCGATGAAATTCCTGAATGAGGCAGGCCTTCGCCCCGGTTCGAGACTGAAGAAGGTATATTTCTGTCACCTGTCTTCGACAAATAATTCACCGGAAGTTCTGTCCGGAGAGGTTCAGGAACTGCTCGAATGGAAAGGCGACTGGGTAATCTGCAGAAAGGGTGAACCTGTTGCTTGCAATTAAAAGTTATAAGGGATAAGCTTGTTTTGCTATGAAAAATACGAATAACCTTAGAATATTGACAGTCGAAAAAGCTATTACACCGCAGGAACTGAGGGATGAAATTCCGCTTACAGATGCAGGCTCGGAAACCGTTTTTACCAGCAGAAGAATAATCACGGATATTGTAGAAGGCAGGGATGATCGCTTTCTGGTAATAACCGGTCCTTGTTCGATACATGATGAAAATGCTGCGCTTGAGTACGCTGAAAGGCTGAATAAGCTCAGACTCAGGTATGAGGATAAACTCTATATTGCCATGAGGTTGTATTTTGAAAAACCCAGGACGACAGTCGGATGGAGGGGAATGCTGACAGACCCCGACCTCGACGGTTCATACAATATAAACAAAGGTCTGAAAAAAGCCCGGAGAATACTCCAGAAAATCACAGAGATGGGGCTTCCTACTGCGACCGAGGTTCTGGACCCGATTATCCCGCAATATATCGCGGATTCAATAAGCTGGGCTGCTATCGGTGCAAGAACTACCGAAAGCCAGACTCACAGAAACATGGTCAGCGGACTGTCCATGCCTGTCGGGTTTAAAAACGGAACTGACGGCAGTGTCGAGAAGGCGATTAATGCTATCGAGTCCGCCAGAAGCTCGCACTGTTTTCTCGGTATCGATGATGACGGGCGTACGTGTATTCTGAGCACATCGGGAAACGAGGCTACTCATCTGATTCTCAGGGGCGGAAGCAACGGGCCCAACTATTATGAAGAGACAGTCGAGGATGCCGAGGAACTTTTTTCCGAGAATAATATGGCTGCATCGATGATCATTGACTGCAGTCATGCAAATTCGGGAAAAAAACATATTAAACAGTTCAGGGTTCTTCGAACTGTGCTCGAACATAAGAGACGCCACCCTTCAATAAAGGGCGTAATGATCGAAAGCAACCTGTTTGAAGGCAGCCAGAAAATACCGGTCGACTTGAAGAAGCTTGTTTACGGGGTATCTATTACAGATGAGTGTGTAGGCTGGGAAGAAACTGAACGTATGATGGAGTATGCATACAGCAAATTGAATTAGTAAAATGTCTATGGAGGATTGCTATGAAAAGAGTTCTTTTATTTATGGCTGACGGATTTGAAGAGGTTGAAGCGGTGACTCCGCTTGATTTTCTGAGAAGGGCCGGTGTCGATGTAACCTCGGTAGGAATAGGCGGGCGCAGAATTACTGCCGCACACGGACTTGTTGTCGAGACCGACATTTCATTGGATGAGCTGAATGATCCGGATTCATATGACGGGCTGGTTTTTCCCGGCGGACTTCCCGGCGCAGATAATCTTGCAGCAGAAAAAAAATTACTCGACCTTATAGAGATTTATAATAAAAAAAACAGGATCATAGCCGCTATATGTGCATCACCGGGTGTCATTCTGACTAAAACCTCCGTACTCGATGGTAAAACAGCAACCTGTTACCCGGGCTTCGAAAAGCGCTTCGGCAAACAGACAGCTTTCAGTGAAAACAGGGTAGTCGTGGACGGTAATCTTGTGACGAGCAGGGGCGCCGGAACCGCAGCTGAATTTTCAATCGAACTTATAAGACAGTTTGTCGATGAAAAAACAGCTGAGGCTGTTAAACACGGTACGATTCAGAATTTCTAGTTAACGGATGTGATATGCTTAAACGTATAATGACTGCAGCCGCAGTCTTTGTTTTGGCGGCAGTGCTTGTGTATTTAATGATGCGCGTAACGCTGTAATTATTTAAAAATCAGTAACGCTTCAAAATAAAAAAACCGGCATGTCAGCGGACAGGCCGGTTGAAAAATCAGTTAAAGATTCATCTGAGTACAGCTGCTCAGCAGCAGCATTTGCCGCAGCATCCGCCGCTTTCCCCGGTCTTGCCCGGTTCACAGATAATCTTGTCGAGACCGTTCCACTTTTTCAGGTCCTTCGGAAGACCGGCTTCACGTTCCTTGTTAACGTATGAGGGATCCTCAAAATGGTATTTGTATTTTGTATGAACATCATATGTCCCTTCAAGCAGAGCATATGTATCTTCGGTCATTACAAGTTCCTCGTTTGTAGGGATAACAAATACCTTTACCTTTGAGTCGTCTGCGCTGATGCAGGTCTCGGCGTTTCTTGTCATCGATGCAAAGTTTTTAGCGTCATCGATTTTGATGCCCATATACTCCAGGCCTTCGCAGGCAAGTTTTCTGGTTATAGGACCTCTTTCACCGACGCCTGCTGTAAATACAATTGCGTCCGCTCCGCCTATTGCGGCTGAGTATGCACCTATGTATTTTTTGATCCTGTATGCCTCAATCATCTGGCAGAGAATTGCGCGCTCGTTGCCGCCTTCGGCTGCAATTTCAATATCACGCCTGTCGACCCACTTTTCTGTAATGCCGAGGACGCCGCTTTCCTTGTTGAGTGCTTTTTCAACCTCGGCCGCGCTCATACCTGTCTTCTCCATGATAAAGAAAGGAATCGCAGGGTCTATATCTCCGCTTCGGGTGCCCATAACAAGACCTTCAAGCGGGGTCAGTCCCATAGAGGTGTCGAATGAACAGCCGTTCTTTACTGCATTGATGCTTGCGCCGTTACCGATGTGAGCAATTACAAGGTTTGTTTCAAACGGATCCTTGCCGAGCAGAACGGCAGCTCTTTTAGCTGTATAAAGAAATGAAGTTCCGTGAAAACCGTATCGTCTTACGCCGTAGTCCTTATACCACTCATACGGAAGGGCGTAGATGAAAGATGATTCGGGCATGGTCTGATGCCAAGCAGTGTCCATGATGGCGCAATGTTCAACTTCCGGCAGAATCTCTTTGGCGGCTTCGATTCCGATAAGGTTTGCCGGAATGTGCAGCGGCGCCAGTTTCTCAAGCTCACGGAAGGTTGCAATTGCTTCATCGGTGATGACTAGGGATTTTGCGAAGTTTTCTCCGCCGTGAACGACACGATGTCCGACAGCGCTGATTTCCTTAATGTCCTTAAGGGCGCCGTACTCCTTGTGCAGGATAGAATCTATCAGAAGAGACATTGCTTCCTTGTGAGTGGGGCAGGCATGCTCAATCTTGACTTCGTCATGACCTTTTGCTTCATGTTTGATGAAACTGCCGTCCAGGCCGATTCTTTCAATAATACCGGTGGCGAGTGTCTCGGAATTTGCCCAGTCATAGAGCTGATACTTCAAAGACGAACTTCCGCAGTTAAGGGTTAATATTACCAATTATTTCCTCCTGAAAATACTTATTCGTGTTTAACGTACCAATTTTACATAAAAAATCATAATTTTCAAGCATCGGAGAAAATTTGAATTAGAGGGTATTGTGAAAATTTACTGCAAAATGCTCTGTGTTCTGCTTTTTTTTAACGGCACTATGCTGACGGCGGAAACCGGATTAAATTCGAGGATGCAGTCGGACGGCAGTTTTTTCAACAGAATCAGCTGGAAACATGAATTATTCAGCCTGGGTTTTGTTTCGGACTTCAAGGACGGCAAATTCATTTTTATCGAACCTGTTTTAAAGTCGGAGTATTTCATTGCGGGCCGGCTGCAGCTTAAAGGCGTCGTCAGGGAATTGAGCAGTACAGGAACTCCTCTTCCGAACGCCGGCGTCCTGTCCGAACAGGGGACTCTGTCTGTTTCCGGTACATTTACCCGGCCGTCGAGGTTCGGAGCCGCTGTCATTGTGCCCGGAGCATCTG
>QKCC01000010.1 GCA_003245835.1 Spirochaetales bacterium
TTCAGCCCGATCTTTCGGTAATCTGCGATAAATCAAAGATTGATGAAAAAGGCTGCAGCGGCGCGCCGGATCTGGTAGTCGAAATACTGTCCGATTCCACTGCATATAAAGACGAAACCGAAAAAAGGCTTTTGTATGAGCGGGTAGGTGTCCGTGAATACTGGATAATTAATCCGGGTCTGCCTGAGGTTGTACAGTTCATAGGAAGCAAAGGCAGTTTTGAAAAACCGATGCACCTGTCGAAGACTGAAACACTGAAAAGCACCGTTCTGTCTGGTTTCAGTCTGCCGCTGGACAAACTTTTTTCGGTTCTGGATGAATAAAGCATAACGTTCAAATAACGAACATAAAGGTCTGATTCAAGCATAATTCTAATATTATTTGGTCAATATAACTTGATCTTTCCTCAATCAGCGATATAATTGTTCATACATCGAACGAAGTTTCTGATAATACAGTATTGGATTTACTATCAGGGGTTTCGTAATTCAGACACCATACCCTTCTCTATGCCTTTCAGCCTGTTTCGGCGAGGGGCCTGAAATGAATCATTATCTGTTCCGAAAAATAATCAGCGAACGGACCGGCTCTGCTATGCATTTTTGAAAATGACATCAGCAACCGGGTGTCCCGGGTTACAACCGTATAACATAAAATATTCTTTATCATAAAATAACTGTGTTGCGCAGCTGTATTCTGATAAAGAGTATTTATTTAAACCATGAATGAAAAAGAAATAGAAATCCTTACCAATATAAATAAAAATCCTCAAACTCTCAGCCAGAGGGAATTGGCTCGTAATTCAGGTTTATCGCTTGGTATGACAAACGCCGTGCTTAAACGGCTTGTACAGAAAGGCCTGCTTATGGTCAGAAAGGTAAATAACCGTAATATACGTTACGTAGTTACCCCGGCTGGAATGGAAGAGATTACGCGGCGGAGTTACAGGTATTTCAAGCGGACGCTCAAGAATGTTGCCGAGTATAAAGACAGAATCGAACAGCTTCTGGTACAGATAAAGGCAGACGGGTATAATGGACTCGTTCTTGTAGGTTCCAGTGATATTGATTTTATTGTGGAATATCTTTGTATAAACCTTGATTTAAAACTGGTTAAAAACGACGATGAAATAACCGACAGGACATTCATGTTATATGCTGAAAGCTATATTCCGGATAATGTAGACAAGAAAGAAGGAGTGATGTTTCTTCAGGATGTCTTTGTCTGATAGATATCAATCAGGAAACACGAACAAATATGAAAAAACAGACGATCAGCTTTGAATTTTTTCCGCCCAAGACAGAAACGGGAGCGGATAACCTGATACAAAGGATCAAAGACGACTTTATGCCGCTGAACCCGTCATATGTAAGTATGACCTTCGGAGCGGGAGGTTCCAACAGGGACCTGACCAAAGATACAATTCTTCGTATCAAGAAAGAAACACCGCTTAAGGTTGTCAGCCACCTGACCTGTGTCGGAATGGACAGGTCAGAGATAAAATCCCTGCTTGAAGAATATAACGAGCTTGGAATACACGATATTCTTGCCCTGCGCGGAGATCCGCCCAACGGCGGAATTGATTTTGTACCGCCGAAAGACGGTTTTACCTACGCCGCAGAGCTTGTCTGCTTTATAAAATCCAATTTTCCGCATATGCATGTCGGGGTTGCAGGTTTTCCGGAAGGCCACCCTGCTACACCCAACCGGCTGATTGAACTGGATAATTTGAAACTCAAGGTTGACTGCGGTGCCGATTACATATGCACTCAGCTTTTTTTTGACAACCGCGATTTTTATGACTTTCGTGAGCGCTGCGAGATTGCGGGAATAAACGTTCCTATAAAAGCCGGTATAATGCCGGTAGTCTCCCGCAGTAATATGGAGCGCATTGCTCAGCTGAGCCTTGGTGCACGCATTCCCGCCGGACTCATAAAAGCGGTCAACCGGACTCGCAGCGACGAGGCAACAGAACGGGTCGGAATCCACTGGGCGACTCACCAGTGCCTTGATCTGCTTGAAAACGACGTAGACGGTATTCACTTTTATACCCTGAACAAGTCTGAAGCGACGCTTGAAATTTTCAGGTTTTTGGGAATAGACGAGGCAGGAGAACTTTAGGATTTATGGATAAAGATATCATTCTGTCTGTCGCTGAAATTATAATTACGGCAGGCAAAGAAACACTTCGGGTTTATGATTCGGTTGATCTCGGCGTTGAGTATAAAAAGGACAATTCGCCGCTTACAGAAGCGGACACAGCAAGCCACAATGTAATAGTTGCCGGACTTGAAAAACTGAAAATCGACGGGTCTGTAATTCCGGTACTATCGGAAGAGGGGAAAGACATACCGTATGCAGAGCGTTCCGGCTGGCAGAAATACTGGCTGGTTGACCCGCTTGACGGAACTAAGGAGTTCATTAAACGGAACGGTGAGTTCACCGTCAACATTGCGCTGATTGTTAATAACGAACCTGCGGCAGGCTTTGTCTACATTCCGGTTAAAGACGAACTTTATTTTGGTGCGGAAGGTCTTGGTTCTTTTTTCCTTAAAGATGCCGCAGAAACAGAAAATTCAGCCGTATTATCTTCAGCGAGGGCTCTTAAACCTTCTGATGCCTCCGAGGCTGTGAAAATTGTCGCCAGCCGGTCACACCTTACTCCCGAAACTGAAGACTATATAAATAAAATCGAAAACCGATTCGAAAAGGTTGAGATCGTTTCATCCGGCAGCTCAATAAAGCTCTGTATGGTAGCTGACGGATCGGCTGATGTTTACCCCCGGTTTGCCCCGACGATGGAGTGGGACACAGCCGCGGCACACGGTGTCTGCAGGTTTGCCGGATGCAGGGTAATAGACGCCGGAACTAAAAAAGAATTGAAATACAATAAACAGAATATGCTAAATCCGTGGTTTTTGGTTTATAAAAATAACGATTTTGCTGCTCTGATAAATCAATAAGGATTTTATATGGACTCAATTAAAAGAAACCACTTAAGAGAACTTGAATCCGAAGCTATCTATATTCTGAGAGAGGTTGCGGCCCAGTTTGAACGGCCCGCGATGCTTTTTTCGGGCGGAAAGGATTCAATCTGTATGGCGCATCTTGCAAAAAAAGCCTTCTGGCCGGGAAAAATCCCGTTTCCGCTGATGCATGTTGATACGGAGCACAACTTCAAAGAAACAATAGAATACCGTGACTGGTATGTGAAGGAAGAACTTGGCGCGAACCTGATAGTGAGGTCTGTGCAGGATTCAATCAACTCCGGACGCGTTACCGAAGAAAGCGGTCCGAAAGCAAGCCGTAATGTGCTTCAGACGGTTACACTGCTCGATGCAGTTAAAGAGTTTAAGTTTGACTGCGCGATGGGCGGTGCCAGACGCGATGAAGAAAAGGCCCGCGCGAAAGAACGCTTTTTCAGTTTCCGCGACAGCTTCGGGCAGTGGGATCCTAAAAACCAGAGGCCTGAACTTTGGAACATCTTTAACGCACAGCACCACATGGGTGAGCACTTCAGGGTTTTTCCCCTCTCCAACTGGACGGAACTCGATGTATGGCAGTATATAGCGCTTGAAAAGATTCCTATTCCGAACCTTTACTTTTCACATGAGCGTGAGGTTTTTGAGCGCGACGGTGCAATTCTGTATTATGATCCGGATATTATTACTCTTCTGCCAGATGAAAAGGTTGAGAAAAGACGTGTACGCTGCCGGACAATAGGCGATGTTACCTGTACGGGACTTACGCTGTCCGAGGCGGCAGACCTGGATGATATTATTGCCGAAATCGCATATACACGAACAACAGAACGCGGCGGACGTGCTGACGACAAACGTTCGGAAGCCGCAATGGAAGACAGAAAGAAGCAGGGGTATTTTTAATGAGCGATGAAAAGAAATTTGATGTTGATGAGTACCTGAACAGGGAGCTCTTAAGATTTACAACTGCAGGAAGCGTGGACGACGGCAAAAGTACGCTTATCGGACGGCTTCTGTACGACAGCAAGGCTATTTTTCAGGACCAGATGGAAGCCCTCGAGCAAAGCAGCAAGCTGCGCGGGGAAGAGACCGTCAACCTGGCGCTGCTTACAGACGGCCTCCGTTCGGAGCGGGAACAGGGTATTACAATCGATGTGGCCTACAGGTATTTTGCCACCCCGAAACGGAAGTTCATTATCGCCGACACCCCGGGCCACGAACAGTACACAAGAAACATGGTCACAGGAGCGTCGACTGCACAGCTAGCTATCATTCTTATTGACGCACGCAACGGCGTCCTTACTCAATCCAGGCGTCACGGAATTATTGCCAGCCTGCTCGGGATTCCCCATGTTGTTGTAGCAGTCAACAAGATGGACGCAGTTGACTGGTCCGAAGATGTTTACAATAAAATTGTTGAAGAATATACTGAGTTTTCCGGAAAGCTGAATATTCATGACATCACTTTTATTCCGATAAGCGCCCTGCTCGGCGATAATGTCGTGGATAAAAGCGCAAACCTGGACTGGTATGACGGGCCGACTATTCTTCACCAGCTTGAGAATGTAACAATTTCGGCAGACAAGAATATGATTGACTTCAGGTTTCCGATTCAGTATGTAGTAAGACCTGATCAGAACTTCCGCGGGTTTGCAGGGCGAATCTCCAGCGGGTCGATTAAAGTGGGGGAATCAGTCATTGCATTGCCTTCCGGACAGGAATCAAGAATCAAGGAAATAGTTAAATACGAAGAGTCCCTGACTGAGGCGGCGGCCGGAGAATCGGTAATTCTCACAATTGAAGATGAGCGCGATATCAGCCGCGGCGAGATGATTGTTCGTAAGAACAATGTACCGGTAACCAGCCGTCATTTCGAGGCCACGATCTGCTGGATGGACGACAAAAAGACACTCGATATAAACAAGCCCTACAAATTTCAGCATACCACCAGGCTGGTAAACGGCTATGTAAGAAAGCTTCGGTACCAGCTCGATGTAAATACTCTGCACAGATCTGAAGCAGAGACGCTTAAACTCAATGAAATAGGCAGAATCGAGGTAGAGGTCGGTCAGCCGCTTTTTTATGATCCGTATACTCAGAACAGGGAGACAGGCGGATTTGTCGTAATTGATCCGGCAACGAACCTTACTGTTGCAGCCGGAATGATCCGCGGTGCAATAAGCCAGGAAGAGCGCTCGGAGCACAAGCAGCGGCTTGGAAAATCACCCGAAGAAAGAAATATTACCTGGGAAGCTTTCCCCGTTACCCGGAAGATGCGCGAAGAAAAGAACGGGCATAAGGGACACTGCTACTGGTTCACCGGCTTGTCCGGCTCGGGAAAAAGTACAATAGCAAAAGCCCTTAGCACAAAGCTTCATGCAGAAGGTAAACAGGTATATGTTCTGGACGGCGACAACATCCGTCACGGTATAAACGCCGACCTCGGATTCACAGAAGACGACAGGCAGGAAAACATTCGCAGGATCGGACATATAGCCCGAATTCTGTATGATGCCGGCTTCATTGTCATCTGTACCTTTATAAGCCCGAAACAGTACATGCGTGATGACGTAAGAAAACTGTTCCCCGATGGTGCGTTCAGCGAGGTTTATATTAAATGCAGTCTTGAAGAATGCCGAAAGCGTGACCCGAAGGGTCTGTACAAGGCGGTTGATGAGGGCATGATACCCAACTTTACAGGAATTGACGACGCTTTCGATGAGCCGCTGAATGCCGAGATTGTGGTGGATACGGTGTCGAAGAGTGTGGAAGAGATTGTAGAAGGGTTCTAAATCATATTAGGAATTTATCGTGGATATTCTGAAATTAATTGGAAGAAAAACAGCCCTGCTCGAAGATGACATCAGGAACAATTCTGACTTGTTGAACCTGGAAGTAAATAAATCTTCTTTCATTGTAATCGGCGGAGCCGGA
>QKCC01000112.1 GCA_003245835.1 Spirochaetales bacterium
CTGATCAGCGGATGCTTGAACAGCAGGTGCAGAACGCTGACGGCGGCAACGCCTGCCCACGGAATCCAGGTAGCGGGGCTGCTGAAGTTAAAATTATGCGGCAGGCTTGAAACTACGAGCACCGTCATTACCGCTCCGGGAATGAGCCTCGATCCTGTAAGAAGCCACTGCGGGGGTTCCCGGCGCGAGAACAGGATGAACGGAAAGGCCCTTGTAAGCTGGGTTGCAAGCGTCATTACCGCGACGGCTATAATAATTCTAATCATCGGTTCCTCCGGCAGTCTGCGGCTGTCGTTTTTTCATAAAAAAGCAGCCTGTCGATGATATCACAATCCCCAGAAAAAGCGCCTGATCGGTGAAGCCGAGTGCATACAGAACCGCCGGCGCTGCAAGGCCGAGCATGAAGGGGCCCGGGCGCCTGAGAGTGCGAATCTGCTCGATCATCAGCACAACGAAGAGCGCTGTAAGCGCAAAATCGAGCCCCGGTGCATTCCATGAAATCATGGTGCCGAGCAGGGCCCCCAGAATTCCGCCGAGCGTCCAGTAGGACTGGTTCAGGGCAGTTACGCAGAAATCGAAAAACTCGGGATCGGCATCTTCCGGCGGATCGATTGTAGTAAGCAGTGCGTATGTTTCATCCGTCAGGCCGAAGATCAGGTATTTTTTAAATCGTTTGAACGGGGTATACCGTTCAAGTACCGAAAATCCGTAAACCATATGCCGTGCATTCAGCAGAAAAATTGCGAGCCCCATTTCGATAAAGTTCTTGTTTTGGTTTATCAGGCTGATTGCCATGAACTGGGCTGCCCCGGCAAAAATGGTCAGGCTCATTATTGGGGCCCAGTACCATTCGAAGCCGGATTTTACCAGCAGAAAGCCGTAGGCAAACCCGATAGAGATGTATCCGAAAAACACCGGAGATGAAGCCTTTAATGCTGCTGAAAAAGCCTTTTTTCTGCTCATAAGCCGATGATAACCATGCAGTAGTGTATTGTAAAGGCACAGTAATAAAAATTTCCGCAGGCACAGAATTGACTGGACGTTCAAGTTTATTTTGAATATACTATATATAAATATTGCTATAAAGAGGTTTGTATGAAATACGCGGCAGCTATAATGTTCAGTTTCCTGGTGCTGGTGTCCTGTTCACAGGGTGATTCAGCGGTATCGGGAACTGTAGAAGGCGGTTTGAGGGTCCTTGGCGTAGATAATGGAAAGGATAAACTCGAGTATACAATTTACAGGGGCGACTACATAGTCTTTGATTTTGCGAGTGCGGGAACCAGGGATTTTAATGTTCCGGGGCTGGAAATAAATACAGTAATGCCTAAATCAGCGGATGAAACTCCGTACATCAAGATGAAGCAGAGCGGCGATTATGAATTTACCCTCGGAGGACGAAGCGGAACCTTTCATGTTCTTGAGCTGGTCGATCCGAGTTATACCGAGGTGTCAGCCGGGGAAGCTTCGGATCTGATAAAGAACGTTAATCCGCTTATAGTCGATGTGCGCACCGAAGCGGAATACAATTCCGGACACATTCCCGGGGCCGGACTCCTTCCTGTTCAGGTTTTTGCCGACAACCTCGGCAAGCTGGAACAGTATAAAGATAAGGACATTCTTCTGTACTGTGCTTCAGGCAACAGGTCGACAGTCGCAGCAAGAATCCTTATTGATGCGGGTTTTACAAGGGTGTATAACCTCAGGCATGGTTTTGGTGACTGGGCTAGAAGCGGGAACCCGGTGGAGTAGCGGCAAATCTTAATTTGAAATCAATACGAAGGTTCAACTGCCGAGCTTCGCGGAGTGGAGCGGGATATAGGTGAGTTTGCTGTCTATCTTCCTGCTTTCCATAAGTTCGATAGATTTAATCTCGACCGGTGGCAGGTCGAACCTCTGCTTTTTCAGGATCTTCAGTGTTCTGTAGTCTGTTTCGGCACGGCGTACAAGGGTAATATGCGGCACAAAGGGTTTCATGTCGCCGCGCTGAAGCTGTTCTTTTAATTTGTCCGCAGCTGTCTGAAGCATGTCTCCGGAGTTTTTGGTTTTTACATAGATAAGGTCCTGCTTTCCCTGGCGGAATGACCCGTATGATGTGAACCTTACCGAAAGCGGCTGGACGGCCGCTGCTGCCTTTTCAAGGGCTTCTTTAAAAAGGGGTAACTCGGCAGGATCGATTTCACCTACAAAATGCAGGGTCATGTGAAGGTTTTCAACCTCGGCCCATCTGCCATGCCTTACAAATTCCCTCAGGCTGTTCTGCAGGCCTTTCAGGTTTATGGAAGTCTCTTCGCTGAAATTGACGGCATAAAATACTCTCATAAGTCTCCCGTTTTAATTATTTCAGAAGTACGATTATCTCGAGAAGGGTTTTTTTCATTTGTAAAATTTCGTCAGCTCCGAGTCCGCTGTCGGACAGTCCCTCCATCAGTTTCAGCGGCACCAGGGCCGCCTTATGCCTTAGCCCGGTTCCGCTCTCCGTCAGCGTGATCATAACCCTTCTCTCGTCCTGATCCGAGCGCTGCCTCTGTATCAAGCCGTTTTCTTCCATCCTCTTCAGCAGCGGTGTCAGGGTATTGGTATTGAGTATCAGTTTTTCAGCTATAGCGTTTACCGTCAGCCCGTCTTCTTCCCAGAGTACCATCAGAACGAGGTATTGCGGGTATGTAAGCCCGAGCTCATCAAGCAGGGGCTGGTATGCCCTGGTTATAAGCCTTGAAGCGGCATAAACAGGGAAGCAAATCTGGTTTTCAAGTTTAAGCTGATCGTATTCCATAATTACAGAAGAGATAGTATATCATTTTCCAGATCTTTTGGAGCAGTTTTCGGAGAGAATCTTTTTACCGGTTTTCCGTCTCTGTCGATCAGAAATTTGGTGAAATTCCATTTTATACTTTTTCCAATCGCGCCCGGCAGCGCCTTCTTGAGGTATTCGAAGACCGGTTCGGTCCCGGGTCCGTTAACATTTACCTTCTGAAAAAGAGGAAAGCTTACCCCGTAGTTCAGCTTACAGAACTGCGCAATATCCTCGTCGCTTCCCGGTTCCTGGTGTGCAAACTGATCGCAGGGAAACCCGAGGATTTCAAGACCCTTGTCTTTGTGTTCCTCGTACAGTTTCTGAAGCCCGTCGTACTGCGGGGTAAAACCGCATTTGCTTGCTGTATTTACAACCAGCACGACCTTGCCTGAATAATCACTCATTTTGATATCTTTCCCGTTATTTGATTTTGAATTATAGGAATAGAATTCTGACGCCATTTATTGCTCCTTAAGTATATGTATCGTGTATGAATATATCGCACGCGATATAAAAAGTCAAGCTGATTAAGAGAAAAAGCAACCATCTTCAAACAAATGTACGGAATATTTGACTTTTCAGGATTCTATACCCTTGCGGGCCGGGATCCCCGCTTCATAATAGTGCTTCACCATCTTCATTTCGGTTGCCAGGTCTGCGCGTTCAATAAGCCAGTCAGGTGCTGACCGGCCGGTAAGAACGAGTTCGGTACCTTCAGGTTTATTATCTATGAACGCTTTCAGTCTTTTTTCATCTACAAGTTTGTAACCTGCAACAATATTGAACTCATCGAGGATAACAAGATCGTAACCGCCCTCGAGCATTTCACGCTCGGCAGTTTCGAGACCCTTAAGCGCTGCTTCGTAATCTGCTTCGGTCATCGGATCGCTGACACGGCGCTTTGTTCCGAACTGATCATGCCTCAGGTTGTGGCCCGGGAAGGATGCCAGGCCCTTAACTTCGCTGTAGGGATGGTTTTTAAGGAATTGGCCAAAATAGACTTTAAGACCGGCTCCGAGTGCCCTTACAATTAGCCCCATAGCGGCAGTAGTCTTTCCCTTACCGTCGCCGGTATAGACCTGAATGTAGCCTTTCTTCATCGTTCCGTCCTTATTCTTCAAAGGATAGCATGCAGGAAGCAGGTTTATGAAGTCATATTGACCCGGTTTTAAACTGTTAAGCATAAAAACTTTCCTTTCTGTTTTACGGATGCTATCTTCTACACATGAACAGAGAAAAACTGAAACTTGCTGAAAAGACCTTTCTTACCCGCTGCCCCGAGGGCTTCTCTTCGCCGGAAATGATTGAAATCGCCAAAAAGCATAAAATGGAAAGAATGGTAAGAATGGCTCAGGAAGGGCTATCCGAGGATAAGTTTGAAAATACCGATGCAGTTCTTGAGACGATGCGCAAAATAGTTACCGCGTCGTCGATGGTTTCAGTATTTGAAAAACCGAAATTTCGTGATCTTGTGAACGGTCTGAGCAGCGAAGAACGCGACGCACTCGCAGACGGGCTGCGCATGACACTGCACGGAAATCAGGAGGAAGGTTTTACGCAGATGATAGCGGTGCTTCAGCCGTACAAGATGGCGAAATGGACGGTCCTGACAGCCTGCCTCGTCTACTACCGGCCCGATACCGAGGTTTTTATCAAACCTACAACCGCCAAAAATGTAATAGCTCACTTCGAACTGGAAGGTATAGAATACAGCCCCAAAGCGTCTTACGAGTTCTACCGGCTTTACCGCGACAGAATCAATGAAATGAAAGCAGTAATAGATAAAAGGCTGCAGGTAAATAATGCCGCTTTCTGCGGTTTTCTTCTGATGAGCCTTGAAGACTGATCGCAGGGCTGTGTTCACCCGGCTATTTTAACTTATTGTTCTTCTTGTTTGAAATTATGCTATAATCTGTTCATTATGGTTAAGGAACCGCTGATAGATCTTGAAGAACTGACAAAAAAATTTCCCGCAGCTGCGGAATACCTGATACAGATTTTTATTACAAACAGGGATTACGGAATTGTAAAAAACTCTGTTATCGCCGCAAGACTTGGGGTTTCAAAACCCGCAGTAACCCAGGCGATGAACAGGCTTAAAAAATACAACCTCATTGAGCAGGATCTATACGGCGCCATCAGGCTGTCGGCGATTGGCAGGGTTACGGCATCGAGGTTCTTAAAAAGGCATTACCTGATTGAGCATCTGCTAATCAGGACACTCGATTATCATTGGGTCAAGTCCGATGTTGAAGCTTCCAGGCTGCAGGCGGCCATTTCAGACGAGTTCGCGTACTTCCTTTTTGACAAACTCGGCCGCCCCGATACCTGTCCTCACGGTAATCCTTTCCCGAATTCCGAGCGGGAGGCTGAAATACTGTCTGCACCGAGGCTTAGCATGGCTTCTGAAGGCGACAGACTCGTTATAATCCGAATTACCGAAGAGGGCGAGGCCGCGGACGGGCTTCTGCAGTTCTGCTATGAAAATGCGTTAAAGCCGGGACGAAAGATGCTTGTAAACAATTCCGGTTCAGGCAGCGTCGAAGTTGAGCTTGAAGGTGAGAAGAAGCTTCTTGTACCCGCCGCCTATGCGGAGTTTATATGCTGTGCAGCCGGACACGAGTGATAAGCAGCCGATAATTTTTCCGCGTAAAAGATTTGATCCGGAATCGGTTGAATACTATTATGTATCAGGAGCCGCTTGGAATGCAGAGGGAAAAAGGCCTGGAAAAAGTGCAGGCAGATGAAAATGAACTTAATAGTGCAAACCTCGTTCTGGAACTGAAGAAACAAAAGCATATTAATCAGGTATATAAAAACCTCAGGGAAATAAACAGGCTGCTCCTCACTGAACAGAACCGTGAGGTCTTTATAAATGAAATATGCCGAATCCTCTCAGGCGAACAGGGATATAAATCGGTAAGAATCGTGCTTTTAAAAGAAGACCGGAGTTTTGATATCGCGGCTGGAAACGCTTCGGACGATGAGTTTGAAACTCTGACTTCCGAAATGTCCAAAGGCATATTCCCGTACTGTGTCGTCTGCGCTCTGAAGCAGGATGGTGTCAGTGTAATTACCGACAGGGAAGGCGGCTGCCCAAACTGTACGATATCCGGCGAGACCGGCGAATGCTGTGTAATGTCGGTACGCATTTCGGACCGGGATCAGCTGTTCGGGGTACTTACTGTTTCGATTCCGGCTGAATATGAAGATGAAGTTGAAGTAAATATCTTCGGAATGGTAGCCTCTGATATCGGTATGATTTTCGGTCACTTTCTTGACATGGGGACGACTCTTCGCTTCAGGAATATCATAGAAACACTGCCGCAGACTTTTTCCATGATATCGTCGGATTACAGGTATCTTGTATTAAACAGCGCGTATTCCGAAATATTCGGAATACCGTCTGATAATATGGTCAGCAGAAAGGTTTCGGATTTTTTTCCTGCGAATCTTTGGGAAAATTTGATTAAACCCAAACTGGACCAGGCCCTGAAAGGAAATACTGCTGTGTTTGAGGTGGACGGCGGGTTCAGGGGCATGGGTGAACGGTGGATGCGCATGCACTATTATCCATACAGGGCGGAGAGCGGTGAAATTACAGGAATAATTTCGCACGGCATTGAAATCACCGAACAGAAAAAGATTGAAGATCAGCTGATTAACAGTGAGAGACGCTACAGGTACCTGGTTGAAACAGCCACGGATACAATATCTATTCTTTCGGTAGACGGTTATTTTCAGGACATAAACAGTTCCATTCTGAAACTGACCGGCCGATCGAGGGATGAGCTCATCGGAAAGCCTATTGATTCTCTCGACCCTAATTTTTCACCGGAAAGGTTCAGGCTGTTCTGGGCTGATATTCCTGTCGGTGAAAATCTTACCTTCGAGACCATCCACAGACGGAAGGACGGTAGCGAGTACCCTGTTGAAATCAGCGCCAGAAAGATTATGCTCAACGGTAAAAAACAGATACTGAGTGTGGCGCGTGATATTACAGAGCGCAAACATGACAGGGAACAGCTTCTGGAAGCTGTCAGAAGAGCAGAAGAGTCGGACCGGCTCAAATCGGCATTCCTGGCCAATATGAGCCACGAAATACGAACACCGCTTAACGGTATACTCGGGTTTTCATCACTGCTCAGTGAGCCCGATATCAGTCCTGACTCGCAGCAGAAGTATTACAGCATGATAAAGCAGAGCGGAAACCGGCTTTTAACCACCATCAATGATCTAATAGATATTTCAAAAATTGAAGCAGGCATGGTGGAAACTGAAAAATCAGCTGTTGATATAAATGAGCTGCTTGATGAGCTCTACAGTTTTTTCAAGCCCGAATTGAGTATGAAAGGTGTAGAGTTCGTTCTGGAAAAGAACTGCCGTGGAGATTGTGCATCCGTCGAGACGGATCGTGGCAAGCTCTATGGAATACTGATGAACCTGCTTAAAAACGCTGTAAAATTTACTGAACGCGGCAGTATTACATTAGGCTGTAATTGTACTTCTGATGAGGTCAAATTCTATGTGAAGGATACCGGAATAGGAATTCCGGCTGATAAAATAGATACAGTATTCGAGCGTTTTATGCAGGCTGATCAAAGTCTGACCAAATCGTACGAGGGGTCGGGCCTTGGATTGTCGATCTGCAGGGAATATTCGGCACTGATAAGCGGGAAAATAACGGTTGAGTCGGAATATGGCAAGGGATCTGTTTTTTCACTTTTAATAGACAGGAAACAAGGGGCATAGAGTGCCGGATTTGAAAGAAATTCATGGAATACCTGATTACGGCTCAATAATAGAACTGATAAATGCTGAATGGCCTGCAGAGTTCGGCGACAAAACCGACATGGAAAAAATAGCCGATATGAATGAGAGCCACAATACAGAAAAAGACTGTGTTAAGTATCTGTATGAGAATAATGTGGTAATCGGTTTTTACCGGTATTCTCTGTGGCCGCGTGATGCCCGTGAAACCGATGCCGCACATACCTACGATATTGCTGTTCTTCCATCCAGGCAGCAGCAGGGGTTTGGAATGATGCTTATGACAGACATGATTGAAAGCTGCCGCTCACAGGGCCTTTCAAGGCTATTAAGCAGAACTTTTAAAAATAACACAGCTTCCATAGCTCTTCACAAAAAATGCGGTTTTCATGAACATATGACAACCGAAGACTCGATCGTCTGGGAAATATCCCTCAACGGCTGAAAGCCGCCGGCCCTTTTACTTTGACCGGTTGAAAGCGGTTGTTGAAGGAACCCGTTATTGGTGGTATCTTTATTAATATCAAGCAAACGGGAAGGACTATTGTGAAATTTAGAATTGCAGTTCCGGTTTTAATGAGTCTGGTTTTAATCCTTTCATCCGCAGGTGTGCTTTTTGCGGCAGAAGAAGGAGAAGATGCACCCGCATTCGTACTTACTGATATAGACAGAAATTATGTATTCTCAAAAAAGGTTTACGGCACCGGATGGCTGCTGGTAGATTTTTATGCCACATGGTGTGAAAACTGCAACGAGGAACTTCCCCATGTTGAAGACCTGTATGCGGAGTTTGGAGACAAGGGCTTCAACGTGCTGCTGATGGCAACAGACGCCGAAGGGCTTGATGTTGTTGTTCCTTTCTTTAAGCAGAGACCTACAACGCTGAAGATTCTAATTGACAAATACCAGAAGGCAACAGAATCCTTCGGGGTGGACGCCCTGCCGACTATGTTTCTGGTAGATCCGGACGGGAAGATTGCATTCAAGACAATAGGTTACCACGAAGAAGATATATCCGAACTAAGACAGGTTCTTTTGGATAAGCTCAATGGCTAAGTTCCTCTTTTCAAAATTAGTTCCTGCCGTTGCCGCACTTTTTATTCTGTCGGCGGCTTTGGTTTCAGCGGATACTGTTGTGAACATATATTATACTGCATCGCTTAACGGCAACCTGATAGGCTGTGACTGCAGCGGTGTTCCGAAAGCTGGCCTGTCGACGACAGCGGTCTATATCCGCGGAATCGATCATAAAAATTCAATCCTTCTCGAGCTTGGCGATTTCAATGATGCCAGAACGGATGAACTGCTTGCCGATAAGCTGGTAGGGCTGTTCAAAGAGCTTGGGTATGAAATTGCCGCCCTCGGGGACCAGGAACTCGGCTCGGGAATCGACTATTTCAAAAAGATTTCGCGCAAGCTCGATTTCATTTGCAACAATCTCGAAATCGACGGCCGGGCAGTAAGCAGGGAACCGGTCATCATCGAGAAGGACGGAATTAAAATAGGAATAGCGGCTGTGATTGATCCGGCTGTTTTCTTCTTTTATCCGGACGAGCTTAAAAAGCGTCTGAATATTACTGATCCGGCAAAGGCTGCCGGGGATGCACTGAGCAGACTGCGTGAGAAGGGTACGAACTTCAACCTGCTGCTGTATCACGGAAACCTCGAATCGGCACAAGCTGTTTACAGCAGTCAGGCCGGCTGGGATTCTGTGCTTTCCGCGCACGACCAGGTCGTATTCTCGCAGCAGGACGGCAGCCGCGTACTTGCATCACCGGGTGAAGAGGGCAACCGCGTAGGACTGCTGCAGCTGACGTTCCGATCCAGGCGTCTGAGCGGCATTTCGAACAGCATGCGGTATTTTGAATATGAAAAGGACCCTGAGGATCCCGAGGTTCTGCAGGTGTTTGAAGATTATAAAAATGAACTGGTCCGTAAACTGAAGAATGGTAAAAACTGAAAGGACCGTAGTTTTAATTCTGATTCTGTTTTTTTCACTCATCATTCCGGCGGCCGCTTCGGCGGACGGCAGTATTGATTTCAGTGTTGCCGACTGGGACACCGGCGTTCTTGAGCCGGGAATAATCGCTGAACAGAACGTGGACGTCACAAACAATACCGGCGAAAGTGTAGTTATTGATCTAATCAGTACGTGCAGCTGCCTGAGCACAGACCCTGCTCAGCTCACTGCCGCTCCGGGTGAAACTGTCGGGTTCAGCATTTTCTTCGACAGTTCCGAAGACATCGGCGATTTCGAAAAACTGCTGATAGTCATGACTGATTCCCCGGTATTGCCGAAAGGCCTGTTTGTTGTTACCGGAAGTGTAGCCGGCAGCGAACCGGATGCATCAGGCAGCGGCAGCACAACGGCTGAAACGGGAGGCAGGGCATCCGCCGAAACCGAAACAGAGCCGCAGATAACCTACTACTACACGCCCGGCTGTAAAAGCTGCAACCGTTTTCTGAGGGATGCGGAGATTCCCATTCTTAAGAAAGATATAACTGATGCGGTTTACTTTGAGGAACTGCAGAACCTCCTGAACAAAAGCGGGCAGACTCTTAGAGAAGTTCCGGTCCTTGTTGCCGGCGATAATATTTTTCAGGGTGAAGAACAGGTAAAAGCCGGTTACACAGCACTTCTTGACGGCTACACTGCTGTAAATAATGGAGGATCAGCCGCTGCAGATGACGGCAGGACTGATTCCTTCGGGCTTTCGCTGGCAACAGTTATCGCTGCAGGCCTGCTGGACGGAGTAAATCCATGTGCCTTTACCACCCTCATTTTCCTGTTGTCTGCACTCAGCGTTGCCGGCCGCAGCCGGCGTGAGACTCTTATCATCGGTCTCTTTTTTACAGCTGCGGTATTTGTAACGTATTTTCTTATTGGACTCGGATTTTTCAGGATTATCCGGATTGCCGATTCATTCGACCTTGTAAGCCGGATCATCCGGTGGCTGCTTTTTGCTGTTCTTATAGTGTTCGCGGCTCTGAGCTTTTTTGATTACGGCAGAATCCGGGCCGGAAAGGCGTCCGAAATCCTTCTGCAGCTTCCGGACGGGGTGAAACGCAGGATGCATTCCTCGATCAGGTCCTATACAAAATCTGCGGCTCTTGCGGGAAGCGCTGTTGTAATGGGTTTTCTGATTTCGATCTTTGAACTGGGATGCACCGGGCAGATCTATTTTCCGACCATAACCTATATAATACAAACCGGGGATGATGCTTCCGGTTATCTGTACCTGCTGTTCTACAACATCGCTTTCATTCTGCCGCTTGCGGCTGTTTTTATTGTTGTTTACTTCGGAATTACTTCAAAGCGAATCACCAAAATCTTCCAGGCGAATATGGGTATAGTTAAGCTGCTTACAGGAATACTTTTCATAGCGTTTGCTCTGCTTATGGTCTTTCTCTGACTCCGGCCTTGATTTAATGGTCTTATTGCTATAATTTACATTCACTTATGAAAGCCAACCATTTAAAAGCCAAGTTTCTTGGACACAGCGCCAACGATTTGTTCTGGTTTATACTTCCTCTGGTGCTGCCTTCGCTGTTATCGAGGTTCAACCTGAATTTTACCCAGGCCGGCGGCATCCTGACTGTTTATCTTCTCTTCACAGCGATCGGTTCATTTGTCATGGGCAGGCTTTCCGACAGGATTTCACGAAGAAAAATGCTCAGCTACGGTTTTATTCTCGCGGCTGCAGGGCTGTCGGCTTCCGGATTTGCGCCGAACCTTCCTGTTTTCCTGATTTTGATTTCACTGACCGCCATAGGTGTAAGTACGTTTCACCCGGTTATGTATGCCGTCATTGATGAAACCTGCCCGGTGGGAAAGAGCCGGGTTATGGGGATATATGAAAGCTTCGGAACGTCCGCGATCCTGCTGATGTTTTTTGTAAACGGTTTTCTGCTCAGCAGGATCGGCGTCCGCGGCGTGCTGATTGTTACTGCAGTGCCCGGGCTTTTAATGGGACTTGTTTACAAATTTTCCGATGCGATACCTGCTTCGACGGTTCTGAACAATTCAGCTGAAAAGGTTAATAACCGGCGGCTTGGAAAGCTGGAGGCTTCACGGCTTGTTCTTTTCCTTGTTTCGGTAATTCTTAGGGTTGTCGCTGTGACTGCTCTTCTTAATTTTCTGCCGACTATTTTTGTTAATTTTTTCGGACTGCCCGAGAGCCGCGCTGCCTATGCAACCGCTTTCTATTTTGTCGGGGGAGTGGCGGGTTCACTGCTTGCAGGAAAACTTTCCGAACATTTCAATTCGTTCGCAGTTATACTAGTCGGAACCGTTTTTATTGCATTTACCCTTCCGGTACTTGCCGGCAACCTTCCAGTGTGGACATATGTAATAATTGTAATGCTGTTCGGAGCATTCGGTTCAGGCTGTATAATAAATCAGAACCTGCTGATATCCAGGCTCGGTCAGGGGCTTGGAAAGGGCGAAGTATTCGGAATACTGATGGGAACCATGACCGTAACATCGGCGCTTGGCCCGGGTATTTTCGGTCTTGTAATAGATTCGATAGGCTACAGATCCGCACTGTATATTTTCACATTGCCTCTGTTAATCAGTATCATCATACTTGCCTACCTGCTGAAAACGGATCGGGCCGTCAAGCCCGCTGAAGTCTGAACATCTCTTTATCATTTATGACTTTTCAGTTATATTAAAAGCTCAGGGGGAAGGATGAAGCCTCGAAATGCTGCAGCGATCCCATCGCTAATAATTCTTGCAATAATGATATTTACATCCTGTGTAACGTCTGTGAATAATTCACCTGCAGAAAAGCCTGACACGGGAATGATTGATAAACCTCGGCAGAACCCTTACGAGACGATTGAATCGATGGTCAGTGAGGGTGATTCGAAATCTGCCGTAAAAGAGTTTGAAAAAGTAAAGAATGATGACCCCGAGACAATAATCGCCTACGCCGGTCTTTTGATGGCTTCAGGCGACTATGAAAAAGCGGCAGCTGAGCTTGAAGCCCTTATTGAGAGGGTGCCGGAAAATGCCGCCGCCCTGTACAACCTTGCACTCGTTCGCGGATTTCAGGGTGACCTCGAAGCAGAAACGGATCTGCTGGAAAAGGCTATTGCCGCTGATTCCGGACATTCCGGCGCGCTTTCAGTCCGCGGGACGCTGTATCTTTCAGACTCTAAGTACAAGAAAGCCTCAGAAATGTTCAACAGGGCTCTGGAATCGGATCCTGACAATGTTATGGCGCTTACCGGTTACGGAAGCACCCTGATAAGGCTGGAAAAGTATAAAGAAGCTGAACCCTACCTGAACAGGGCCGTCGAACTCGATCCGGAAAACCAGTATACCTATCTTGATCGCAGCAGTGTCCGTGCATCACTCGGGAATGTGAAAGGCGCCGAAGAAGATCTTAGCGCGGCAATCGAACTTGAACCGGACTATTTCTGGAACTATCTTGACCGCGGCCGTTTAAGGCTTCGCAGACTCGGGGATGCTGACGGAGCTCTCGATGATTTTAACAGGGCAATTGAGATCGAACCGGCAATATTCTATCCGTATGTTTTCAGGGCGGGAATTTATGACGACAGGGGAGAGCTGGAGAAGGCGGCAGAAGATTACCGGTTTGTAATCAGTGTGAAGCCGGATTACTATTTTGCCTATTCTTCGCTCGGAATCACGGCGTTCATGCTGGAAAATTGGGACGAAAGCAGAAAATCATTTGAAAAGGCTTTTAAATTTGAACCTAAGGAATACGCTTACCTTGCGATGGCATGCATTGCTCAGTTAAAGCAGGGTGACTCCGAGGCCGCAAAAAATTATATAATAAAAACAATGGATAAAATTCCGTCAACCGACATATACTATCATATCCTTCGGGCATACCGGGAAAAGGGTTATGACGCCTACGCGCTCAGGCTTATCCGGGAGAAGGATGACAGGAATCTTGAAAAACGTCTGCTTTTTTATATTGCGGAAATTTACCAGGCAAGCGGGATGGATACAGCCGCTTTCAGCTATTTCACGCTTGTGAGAGATGCGAAAGATCTCGGCTTTTTTGAAAGCAGGCTTGCCGAATACGAACTGGAGAATAATTATGAGCGAAATTAACGATATAGACACGATCCGGCGGATCAAACTCGGAGCGCGGGAAATAATCCTCTGCGGTACCGCGCATATATCCAAAGAGAGCGTTGACCAGGTAGAGCAGCTGATCCGGGATGAAAATCCGGGGCGTGTCTGTATTGAAATCGATGCCGACAGGTTCAAGCAGATGAGGGAGGGCCAGGACTGGAGCAAGCTCAATATCGGGCAGGTCCTCAAAAAAGGCCAGGCCTTCCTTATGCTTGCGAGCCTTGTTCTTTCGGCTTACCAGCGGCGGCTCGGAATGGACGTCGGGACCACCCAGGGCCAGGAAATGCTTATTGCGGCAGATGTCTCCGAAGAGCTTAACATTCCGTATTCCTTTTCCGACCGTGACATTCAGACAACCCTCAGAAGGGCCTGGTCTAAATCAAGTTTCTTTCAGAAGATGAAAATGCTCGGGGCTCTTATCGGCTCGGCCTTCACGAATGAGAAACTGACTGAAGAAGAGCTTGAAAGCCTTAAGAAGAGTTCCGCGCTTGAGACTATGATGACCGAGCTTGCGGATTACCTTCCGACAGTCAAAGAGGTCTTCATAGACGAGCGTGACCGGTTTCTGGCTACAAAAATCTTTCTTGAAAAGGAAGACAAGGTTATTGCGGTGGTCGGTGCCGGTCATATGAATGGAATAGTAAAATGGCTCGAAGACCTTGCGAAGGGTGAAAAAGAAGCGGACCTCAAAGAGGTTTCGACTGTTCCGCCTCCGAGAAAGTGGGTAAGCAAGCTTCCCTGGCTTATAACCGTAGCTGTAGTTGCGCTGATCGCTTCGGGGTTTATCAGGCATGGAGCCAGGCAGGGCCTTGAAATGCTGCTGGTCTGGATTCTTGCCAACGGGACTCTGGCCGCAATAGGTGCAATAATCGCGCTTGCGCACCCTTTGACAATTATTATTTCTTTTCTGGCGGCCCCGTTTACATCGATGAATCCAACGATAGGTGTCGGTATCGTTGCCGGACTCATTCAGTCATGGGTAAGAAAGCCGCGTGTTGAAGATCTTGAGAACCTCAATAACGATATAACCAGCATCAAGGGATTTTATCAGAACCGGCTCACGAAGGTGCTGCTGGTGTTCATACTGTCGAGTATCGGAAGCAGCATCGGGACTTTTGCGGCGCTGCCGTACCTTACAGCACTGATAGCCGGTTAATTCTTTCCGAATATTCTGTTGATGCTGTCTTTCAGTCCCGAGGTGTTTTCGGGGCTGATGAACCTGCCGAAGCCCATATCGAGCGCCGTTTTCGCGCGCCTGTCAAGATGGGCTACCGGCATGATTTCTCCGGCAAGACTGATTTCTCCGGAGCACGCCGTTCCCGCCGGCACCTGAATACCCGTACGGGCTGAATACAGCGCGAGCGCGAGCGGCAGGTCAGTTCCGACCTCATCGATCCTGATTCCCCCGGCGACGTTCACATAAATATCCTGATCACTGAACCGAAGCGAAAGATTTTTTTCCAGAACGGCTGCGACGCGCGAAACCCGCCGCTGGTCAATTTTTTCCGAGAACACACGCGACAGCCCGCCTTTTGCGGGTACCGTAAGCGCCTGAATTTCCATCATCAGCACACGCGAACCCTCGTAAACCGCGGCAGTACAGGTTCCGGCGGGCTGCTCGCCCTTCCTTTTAACCAGAAAAAGAGATGCCGGTTCATCCACCTGGTTCAGCCCGGTTTCCGTCATCTTGAAAAGTCCTATTTCGTCTATCGAGCCGAAGCGGTTCTTGTTTGCCCGAAGCAGGCGTACATCAGAAGCACCGTGTTCAAAATAAAGGACTGTATCGACCATATGTTCAAGGACCTTCGGTCCGGCAATACTGCCTTCCTTTGTTACGTGGGCCACGAGGAAAACCGGGCAGTTGTACAGCCGTGCCCTGTCAATCAGTTCGGCGGAACAGAATTTAATCTGGTTCACTGTGCCGGCTACCATGCCAAGATCGGTATTATACAGCGTCTGGACAGAATCGGTGATAATCAGAACAGGCTTAAGCCTGTCGACCTGCCGCATAATAGAATTGATTTCGGTTTCGCAGAGAACTTCTATTTCCCGCGTGATTCCGAGCCGGTCCGCCCGCATTTTTAACTGTGAGGCAGATTCCTCACCTGAAATATACAGTACCGGTCCGTCGGCTTCTATCGAACTGCACAGCTGCAGCATCAGGGTTGATTTTCCTATTCCGGGTTCTCCGCCCACCAGGACTGATGAACCTCTCATCACTCCTCCCCCGAGGACCCTGTTTACCTCGGTCTTTCCGGCAGAGTACCTGCTGCCCTCGCTGATTTCAATGCTGCTGAGTTTTTTCGGACCGGAATCGTTCCTGCCGTCCTTTGATGCGTTTCCGGCGGTTCTGCCGTGTGAGGCTGCTGATTTTACAGGCTTGATCTCAATAAAGCTGTTCCATGCTCCGCAGTCCGGACACTTTCCGAGCCATTTGGGCTCCGAATGCCCGCACGAACTGCATTCAAAACGTGTTTTCTCTTTTGCCATACCTCGATTCTGCCCTGTTTCCCCTCATGTTGCAAGTGCTGTTTAGCTGTCTCTAAATTCCTGCTTTAATCTTCGAAAGCGGGTGCAGCATCGTAAAACCCTGGTCACTTACTGTCAAATTAAGAATTGCTGTTACATAAGGAAAATGTTTGACATAAATTTCCAAAGAGGATAGTGTAATAGACATAAGTAATAATGAGAAATTGAGGTGTTGTTTTGAAACTTAAAGTAAAAGGGAAAACTGTATTCGCGCTCTGCATCATAATGCTTGTCGCGGGATTTTTCATCGGGCAGTTCCTGCACATTCCTGCGTTTGATGATTATAACCTTCTTGATGCCATGAGCCGTCCGGATTCCGCATCCCACAGAAGATAGTCAATCACATTTAACAGCCATTCTCTCTGTACTGGCTGTTTCTCTCGATCCCGGCAGTTCAACGGTATCCTGTAAGCTGCCGTCCTTCTCCGGAGGAAGCATGAAAAAGATTTCGCCTATTCTGTTTGCTGTGCTGATCTTTGCCGGCTGTGCCGCGAACGATGAATCAGCCGTAAAGGAATACCTGATTGTAGATCAGAGCAGCAACAAAATCATCAACAGATACGAGTATACCGAAGATACCGATACCCTTGTCCGCACGGTAAGCTACACCGCTAACGAGGAAACCGCGCGGGATATCGAGTATGAGTATGATACTAAGGGAATGCTTGTTAAAACGGTTGAGAACATCCCGGGACAACCATCCAGAACAGTGACCTATGAAACAAAGGCGGAATATGATTCATCCGGAAAGCTGACTGCGCTGATAAGGACTTCGTCAGAGGGCGAGGTTATCGAGACGCATTTCGGATATGACGAAACAGGGACCCTTAGAGGCGTTGTCGAGAAAGACGCAAAGGGCAGCCTGCTGATGCAGGATTATTAGAATGAGCCGGCTGATTAAAAAACTATATTTACTTGCAGTCTTTATACTGGTTTTCAGCGGGACACTCTTTGCTGCTGAAACAGAAATGATCCTTGAGAGCGGAATTGTCGATCTTCGCGGTACGAGGAGCATTCCTTCCAGGGACGGCAACGAACCCGGGGCGCTTCCGACGCCGGAAGATCTGGAAATAGGAACAATCTTTCTTACGGTTGATAACCATGCAAGAAAGGTCGTGGATATCTATGAGCACAACGGGCGGACGATAATAGAAACAATTGAACCGCGTCCTGAAGAGGTCTTTCTTGCACTTTACGTACCGGACTTTGAAGTGAGCCTTGGACGTGAAAACATAGCCGCTTCATCAATAGCCGACGGAGTTACCCTGCTGCCGCCGGATGCCGGCAGAGGAGATATGCTTTCTTCGGAATTTACACCCCCCTCAGAGGTTGACCGCAGTGTAACCTGGCTCGAGACTGATTCCGGTAACGACGGCAAAGATGTAATTGCAGTCAATATCAATATACCGCTTGCCGGGGTAGCCGCAAGCGCGATAATGCTCGACAAGCTGAAAACCATGCAGGATGATGCAAAGGAAGCGGCCCGGCTCGAGCAGGAAGAGGCGGACAATCCCGACGGACAGGCTTCGACTGATGATTCGGGTACGGGTGATTCTACCGACGGGAGCAGCGACGACAGCAGCAGTAAGCCGAAGAGCGAACTGTCGTTCTCTGCCGACGGTGAAATCTGGCTGAAGGGGACCATGAGGCTCGTCGAGCCCACTTTTTCAGGAGGGGTTAAGAAGCCGAAACTGAAATTTTCATGGGTAAGCAAGTGGTGGGGCGGATATTTCAAGATTTCCCACGAAAGCGGTTACATCAAGGGCGGTTTCCGTTCAGCTCAGCAGCTCGACCTGAAGCTTACCGGAACGGTTACACTTGCCGAAGAACTGAAGGTTCCTGTATATGCAATCGTCTTTACATATGACGGTGTGACTGCAATTCTCGGCGTCTATATAAAGATAGGCCTGAGCGGTACGATTTCGGTTGCGGTAGAGGTGTCGGAGTACAGCACAAGCGAGGTTGAAGCCAAATGTAATCTTGTCTGGCCGTTTATTCCGACAAAGATCGAGGGCTCGAGCGACCATTATTCAAATGTTGCGTATAGACCAATTGTATCGGCTGAAGCTGAACTGAAAGCCGGACTGTATTTAGGTGCGGACCTCGAGGTGCTCGGGATAGGAATCCTCGGGGCCGAAGCCGGCGGAGGGGCCTACATACGCGCGGACGGCTACATGGAACCGATGAGTATTATGGGTTACGACGACAACATCGGGTCTTACGGTAATTTTGACAACTGGATTCTGGCTCTCAATGCCGAGGCCGGAGTGTATGCCGAGATTAATGCGACTATTCTGTCGGTCGATCTGGATCTGTGGAGTCAGCGGTGGCCTTTCTGGGAATGGCACAAGGACTGGGAGCTCTAGGATATGAAAAGAAACACAAAGAATCAATTCAGATTAATGATTGGATATCTTCCTGCAGCGGCAGCCGTTGTTCTGATGCTGACGGCCGCAGGCTGCAGTTTCAATAACCCGCCGGCAGCTGACGAAGATGCTGTAAGCTACTACTCTAAAGAAATCGCTTTAAGCAGCTGGATTGACCCGGACCAAACGGTTGCGGATGTCGTTGAGACCCGGATATACGGTGAAAACGGAAAGCTTGCTGCCGTTTCGAAAAACACCTGGGAAGAGATGGATGAACCCGGCTATTACATGATTACCCGGACCGATGTTTATGAGGCGGACACCGACGGCAGCCAGAATTTCGTCGAGTATTACCTGTATGACTACTTCAAGGACGCATATCAATACCTTGATGATGACGGAAATACAGTTGATGCAGTGGATTACCTTCTGTTGCGAGGGAGATCATATTCCGCGGATGATGATGTTCTTAGGCTGTACTATTATGTTGTCTATGATACGGACGACGATCCGATTCCTGATGACGGTATTGGCAATGATACTGACAGTATCAATTTTGCGTACTATGAATCTATTATCGACAAGCGCACCTCGGACTCTGCCACAACTGCTGCCCAGTACGCAACATATTTAACCGACATCGACGGCGGAAAATCCTTTCGAACAGAAAAATATTATGTAAGAAACCAGGATGATACCGGTCTCGAACTCTCGCAGGAATTCGCCAGCTGGTACGATACCGACGGAGATTACTATTACGATTACCTGTATGATCTGTATCATTCTTTCAAGGGAGAAGACGCTGCCGATGAGTTCTACTATTTTACCCGTTACTCGCGCGACGATAACGGCTACATCTATGAACAGGCTGACTACATTTATGATGCTCTGGGCGCTACGCTTCCAAGTACAACTGTTCCGGTGCTTGCCGATGGTTCTTTCGATGATGCACCATTCAATTATGATATACAATTTGACCGAATCGGCGAGAAAGCCACTGTCCTGTTGACCGATTACGATGAAAGCGGAAATATCATTCTGGATCAGCGCTGGTACAAGGGCGATCTTATTGAATATACATCCTATACATATAACGAATACAGCGAATTGACTGATCAGGTGCGATACACCGGGGGCGGTTCTCTGCTGCGGGATCGTACCACAATCCGGTTCAGGGACGAGGTCCTTTACGGAGAACAGTACTCGGTGAGTGAAACCTGTGAGTACAAGTATTACGATCTTGATGACGCCGAATCTCAGGCTGACGAAAGTTCAAAGGGTTTGTCACGTATTAATAGACCGGCAGACAGCTATTCAGGGTTGAGCGAAAGTCAGCTCAAACATCTGCAGTACAGCAGGCTCAATAACACCTACAGGAAATAACCGGAGGAAGGAATGAAGATATTAAAAACAGTTTCAGTGATTTTTTTGATCGCGGCAGCGGCCTACGCCGACACGGATATGGTTTTCTTTACCTTACTCCTTTCAACAGTACGCTTTTTCCGGAACTGGATTATAAAGCCAATCCGGCTTACCTGAACAATCTGAAGGAAAAGATTTTATTCGGAAATGCGGATCTTTCCGGTTTGTATGAATCCGAAACAAAAACAAGGATGGACGACAGTGTGGGCGCCGCCGGCGGTACTGAAAACATCATGAACCTTGCAGTAGTTCCTGAAGCGGATTTTGTTATATTCAATCCCAAAGACAAGGATTCACTGGCCGGCTTCGGTCTGAACTACTCTTCTGACCACCTCTGGGACCGCCAGGATGATATTAAGTTCAACGGGTCATCCGAAAACCTTCAGACCGAGACAATCGAGAATGATCTCAGTATCGGAACCGAATTCTACCTTGCGTCGAAGGCCTCGCGAGAGAAACATATGGGCTTTATGCTGGGCTACACTTTCTCATATGACCCGGCTGTTTTTCAGTGGGTTACCGACAGTACCGTTTCCCCGGCATCTTCGTATACTGTCGCAATGAGCGATCCGGACTATTCGAACGATTATACCCACGGCGTCAATGCCGCTGCGGGATTTAATTTTTTCGGTGAAGACTCCGTGTTTTCGCTCAGCATTGATTACGCGGGTGCTTTCACCGACAGCAGTGATGAGTATGTTGAAGTAGATACTGACGGTGACGGGTTCAACGATACGGTTTATGCCCTGTATGATTATCTCAGCCTGCCGGCTGCGCAGGGCGGCCCTTCCGAAGCGGTCACCGGGAAGGATTTTGTAAATTATACATTCAGCAATAATGTCGACCTCAATCTCGGTCTGAACCGGCCGCTCGGCGACGGCAATTCGATGATCCTCAGCGGTACCTGGAATGCACTGGGGCTGGCCTACAGCCATTACGCAAAACACATACTGACGGAATCTGTAACTACGGATGACAGTTACCTGGATAAGTTCTACAACTCAAGCCTCGGCAGTTTCAGTGCGAATGTCGCATTCGATTTTTATGACAAAACGAAGAAGGTGCTGTTTCGGATAGGCGGCGGATATTCCCGCTATGCCGAGACTTTCTCGCAGACGGGCGATACCGCTGCGGGAATAATGCTGTTCAGTGATCAGAACGACGGCAATTATACCGAAATGAACCTTGGACTCGACCCGGCAAACAATGTCCTCTCGAATGCCGGAATCTACCCGGCCCTGCAGGAGATTCACACTTTTCTTATTGACGCCTGCTGGCGGTGGACGCCTGAAAAGAAGGTAACCCTGTTTCTGGATCTCGGTGCATCGGCTTACCTCGATACAAAGACGTACCGTGCCTACAATCTGGATACCAAAACCATCTGGGAAGAGAAAAATACCGCAGCTGAAGCCGACTGGATGCTGAGTTCCGCAGCAGGAATAAGCTTTCCGGTGGGAGAAAAAATCACCTGCATGGTTGATCTGAATAATATCGGATTTGTCGGTGATTTCTCTTTCGCGGATGAGACCCGTATGTATGATACTGAAATCCTGCGTTACTCCGATAACGGCGACGGTTATCTTCTTACCGAAAACGGTGCTGACCTGGATCTGAGTATAAGATTCAGCTGGAGTTTTTAATGGTTCGGGATAAACGGATCCTCGCGGCAGCCATACTTTACAGCCTCTGGATAGTTTTCTATATTCTGAATTTCTACCTCGAATTTGTCAGCCTGCCGCAAAACATCAGTGCCTGGGTTTTCATGGGTACGGCTGCTGCCCTTGCGATCCTTGCCGGATTCAGAATCGCAGAGCTGAAATATTCCCCGGTCATTCTGCTTGTATTCTTTATCCTCTGCGGACGGCTGACAGCCTTCTCTGCGGATTATCTTTCATTCGGACATTCAGGCAGCCGCCTTTTCATGATTCCGTTCAGCGGTTTTGATTTCTTTTTATACCACCTGCTGTTTATCGGACTTCTAATGAATATACTGCGCCGCCCGACGGCTGCAGGTGAAACTGCGTCGAGGGTGTTCAGCCCGCTTTCGCTGATTCCGCTGGTGCTTCTGGTTCTGCCGGTTATGGCAGATTTGGTCCCTTACGGAATTAACGGGCTGACTCTTTATTCGTTAGGGTTCACCGCTGTAGCCGTATGGAGCCTCGGCTATGCAGTACATTTCGGGGTAAACCGTCCCGGCATGCGGGAGTTCGCGTTTGCCGCCGGGACTGCAGTAGTCCTCGATATGCTGGTATATGCCGGCAGGTTTGATATTCCGTTCAAGCTTCCCGGTGAACTGAATCATCTGTTTCTGCCTTATGCTTTTTTACTGCTTGCCGGTGCGGCTGTGAATGTTAAACAGGAGGATCTCAATGATTGAAGCTGTTTATTTCGGCACGCTGATCCCCATGCTGTTTCTGATTATAGTTATTAAGGGTGAATACAGACGGCTCATGCTGTTTTTTGCCTGGGGAATGACTTCGGCGATCCTTGTCTATGTGATCAATATTGTTATTGAGAGATTTTTCGTTCTGGACCAGACTTTCTTTCTGACCCAGCTTATACCGGCTATGGAAGAACTGATTAAGATGCTCCCGCTGCTGTTTTTGCTGGGGCCGCGGAAGAAGGCAAGCCAGTTCAGCATCGTCAGACTCGCTATGGCCTCAGGAATAGGTTTTTCAATACTGGAAAATTACCTTTATCTTTCAATGACTACCTCGACGGGACTCGCCGACAGCATTTTCTATATTATCACAAGAAGCCTTACGGCCTGCCTTCTGCACGGTTCGATGACCGCTTTGATTGGATGGGCTGTTCAGACGATGAGGAACAGCAGCTTTTTCTCGTTCGGTTTTCTTGTGGGAATGTACCTGCTTGCTGTCTCGATTCATTCGCTTTACAACACACTCGGTCTGATTGAGAATCTGCAGGTATTGGGAATCATCATTCCGATTGCGCTGTTCACTCTCGAATATTTTCTGTTCAACTTTTTCGGCAGAAAACGCGTAGTAATCCGTAAAGGAGACAGTAATGATGCGTAAGTTTTTGATCTTTCTGTTAACAGCAGCAGCCGTGTCCTCCCTTCTGACGGGCTGCGACAACCTGCTGACTGAACCGCCCGGGCAGCTGTACTTTCCTGATTATTCAGAACAGCAGAAGCTTGTCGGCGGAAACGGCGGCCTGATGGATTTTGAAAGCATACTCGTTCAGCTTGGCGACAGGGCGATTCTGCCCTTATCGCTCCGGAACAGCGGCGAGGGGCCTCTGAAAATAACGAACCTGAGCATAACGACCATGTCGGTGCCTTCTTCAAATCCTGCAGATGCTGCTGAACCGTTCAGCTTCGTCGACGGAACATTTCCGGCTCTGCCGCTTGTGATACCGGCTGGAATGACGGTTAATGATATCTTTGTTGAGTTCGCACCGGAGACTGCCGGGGATTTCAGCGGAAAGCTCTTTATCCAGACTGAAGGCGTCAGCTATTACATAGATATGATCGGCACCGGACTCTGGCAGCTGACGTTGAACGGCAGCGCTGACGGAGTGCTTACGATTCTTGCCGACGACCCGGCTGACAATGTTGTGATAGACGGTGTTCTTGAAACCGGAACTGCAACAAGTTCCGACGGGGTATTCAACATTCTGTGCGAACCTGCATTTTTACGGCAGTTCGAGCAGTGGCAGGCATCAGGCGCCAGCCTGGCTGCGGATATGGATTTTGATAATGCGAAAGCTGTGAAAACAACGGTAACGCTCAATACTCATGCGGAGCTTGAGGCGAGTATCCTGAACCCATTTGTTTTTGTACCGGATGACTATCCGGATCTTCAGAATGCTATTACGTATTGCGCTGCACATCTGAATGATGCTACTCCAGCAACGAGGAAAATTGCTGTCATAGTCCGTGCAGGTAGTCACTCAGTCGGCAATGCAGCTTTTACAGCCGATGTCCCCGTTTACGGCGGATACGATTCGTCATGGAGTTCCAGGGCCTATAAAACAGTTGCCGACCGTACGAATTCCACATATAAGACCACCCTGAATGTCTCCGGCACTATTACCTTGTCCGGTTCAGGCATAACGTTGTACTCGAAGGTTTTACAATCAACAAATCCGGAACCTCCAACGCGTCGCTGATTAAGTTCGACAACAGTACAACAGCCGAGCTTCGCTATAATACTATCACCGGGGGCGGTACAGACAGTGCGGCCGCAGTTGAGGTGACCAATTCGGCGGCCCCGCTTATTAAATACAATTATGTCAGCGGCGGCAGTACAACCGCGGATTATTCCGAGTCGTACGGAATAAAGATTACCGAGGGCGGTGCTCCTGTCATTTACCGCAACAGTATTACAGGC
>QKCC01000214.1 GCA_003245835.1 Spirochaetales bacterium
GAGTTGTCCGAGTCGCTTTTCAGGATGGGATTCCTCTCGCATGAAAAACGAAAATATATGGACATGGAATACGTTCCTTTCGACCTTGTAATCAATCATGCCCCGCCGGCACCGAAGGACATTGCGGATATCCATAGAATTATTGAAAAAGGCCTGACAGCGGATGAGGGAGTATTTCAGATTTCGGTTTCGGGGCTTAAGAACGGAAAACCGCTCAAAATCATAACCTATGTAAACTCGCCGGGTCTTGTTGAATCATTCAAACGATCAGGAATCAGCCATGAAGCCTACCTGACCGGTCAGTGTGCCTTTATTTTCACAAAGATGATTGTTAACGACATAATCCCGCAGACCGGATTGATTGCGCCGGAGGTTCTTGATTCGAATGCGCGCAGGTTCTTTTTTGAAGAGGCGGCTAAACTTGATATTACCTTTGATGAAATTATCGAAAGCAGGATTAGCTGACTAAAATAGTTCTCAACCTTAACGTAATACAGAATAAAATCGTATTATTTAATCTATAATGTATCTGCGGCTGCGTAATTTTTCGCGGCCGCAGTTTTGTTCATCTTATGTAATCGTGATGGTTCAGGATCATTTTCTGAGGTGATTTCCGGGCCATGGCACACGCCATGGCCTCGCGGATTCCCACGATCAGTATAAAAAATTTTTATAATTAGATTTTTAAGTTAGAACTGAGAAATTGTGTTAAATGTGGCGACCAGAATAGTCGTAACAATTAACGCACTAATAATAGTAGCTACAGAAGAAATATAAAATATATCATCGGTTCGATGATTACCCTGCTTGAGATCGTAAGCAGCGGCATGTATATTACCTCGCTTCCGCAGTATATTCACCCTATAGCTGAACAATTCGGGCTTAAAGAAATTCATCCTGACATGCGCAGGGGCTCTTTTCCGAGCAGTATGATCTACCGGCAATCAGCACTTGAAAACCCCCATGTAAAAGCCTACATCGATGCTGTCAGATTAGCATTAGCAGATTTCAGATAATTTCTGTCCATCCGGCATTTATACCCTTGACCGCCTGTTAAAGAGCCGCAGCCCGATGCCGGCAGCAGGCCAGAAGAAGGTCACCCATGCCCCGACAAGCAGGTAGCGGAAGAAATCCGCGGCATAGTGTTCCGGCAGTACGATTTTCAAACCTGTCATTATCCCGATTGTCGCAGCTATTCCGATAATATACCTGGCGATCTTTCTGACAAGCCCGGCATCTTCGGCAGAAAAATCAAAATACCGTTCTTCGATAAGGTAGCCGTAGATGCCTCCCGATGTTATTCCGGAAATCTTGAAGAAATCCTCTATTTTCATACTTCCTTTAAGATAAACAAGATCAAGTACAAATATAAAAATTGTGACAAGAATCACCACTGTCTGGATTCCGATAAAGATACGTCTCAATCTGGATGAATCTTCGGTACAACTATCAACAATGCTGCAGAAAACGTAGGCAACAAGCACTCCAAGAATCCATCCGCCAATTACATCCACGGGCCAGTGAACTCCGAGATATACGCGCGAAACGCCAATCAGAATAATAACAACGAGCGCAATAACGGAGAACCACCGCCTTCTTATAATCTGCGCAAGGGTAATAAAAAAGGTGGTAGAATGCTGGGTATGACCGCTCGGAAATGAGTAGCCTGTGGCCGTCTGAAGCCTTTTGGCATTAATAGTACCGAGTTTCTCGAACGGGCGCGGCGTATGAAAGACTATCTTCAGCAGTGAGTTCAGAAATGCCGAGTAAAGAAAAGCCGAGGCGAGCTTAATCCCCTCGCGCTTCGAAATATTCCAGTATATAAGCGTTATTACTGCAATGAAAAAGTACTGCTCACCAAGCATTGTTACTGCTTCGGCAATCTGATCAAGCCATGGGACAGAGATATTCGAAAAGAACTCGAGAATACTTGCCTGCATTTTCTACCTCAGAAAAATAATTTGTTCAGTATTATGCATTTGTCCAGCTGCATTCGATAAGTCTACAACCGCTGAAGAAAAAATGCAACTTGTACAGAATTTTCATCTGTTGTATAAATAAAGACCGTTATGAAAACAAACCGGGTATTTCTGCTTATTCTTATCATTCTATTTATTTCTCCGGCTGTTTTATTTTCAGACAACGATTTCTGGGCTGACGAGGACGAGGAAGTGCTGTTAGAGCAGCTGCTGGAAGAAATGAACGACCAGCAGAAACTTGCCCAGATGTTTATGCTCGGTTATATGGGAGAAAGTCCCTCAGCAGAAATGCTCAACTGGATATCTGAGAATGAAATCGGCGGGGTAAAAATATTCGGATGGAACGTAACAAATCTGCGAGCGCTGACCGAGAGCGTCACAAAGATGCAGCAGCGCAGCCAGAAAACTGAATTCAGGATACCGCTTTTTATTGTTACCGATCAGGAGGGCGGCTGGGTCAGGCATATTCATTCCGGCACCAGCGATACATCCGGAAATATGTCACTTACGGCAAGCAGCCTTCCGGAAGATTCGCTTAAAACAGGCTATTACATCGGGATGGAACTTCGTGCCCTGGGTATAAATATGAATTTTGCTCCGACTGTAGATGTGTACTCCAACCCTGAAGCCCATGTAATTGGGCCGAGGGCCTTCAGTGACGACCCAGCAGTCACCTCTTTACTGGCCTCTGCCTACTTCAAGGGGATGGACAGCGCAGGCGTAATATGTACAGCCAAACACTACCCCGGCCACGGTGCCGCAGACAAGGATTCGCACGGGGCGCTGCCGGTTATTTCAGCCGATTACGATACACTCTGGGAGCGTGACCTTCTGCCCTACCGCTACCTGGTCAAGGAAGATATTCCGGCGATAATGAGCGGACACCTTGCTTTCCCTGAAGTAACCGGAGACAAAACCCCTGCCAGCCTTTCCAGTCTGTTTCTTGCAGATATACTCCGTAAAAGGATTGGTTTCGAAGGCCTGATTATTACTGATGATCTGATGATGAACGGTGTCCAGCTTCTGCCTATGAATACAGCCGAAATTTGCAAAGCGGCAATCGAAGCCGGCAATGATGTAATACTGATTTCACGTACAGCCGAGATTCAGAAAAAAGTATGGGATTACCTAATCGGGCAGCTTGATACAGACAGCGGCTTCAGAGAAAAAGTCCGAAAATCAGCAGAAAGGATCCTGCGCACCAAGATTAAATATCTGAAAAGTGAAACTGCAGTACCGCTATATCCGGATCCAGATGAAGTATACAATTTGGTCCCTGACGAAAACGCAAGCGAATTTTTCTTTGATCAGGCAGTCAGGAGCACTACCGTCATCAGGTCCGGAGGGCCCGACGGATTAAAACCTCAGGGCAGGATTCTTCTTGCCGGACAGCTTGATCGTTTTTTTACAGCCGGATTGCGGGCGTTCCCGGAAGCTGACACCTACCGGTTTGACTATAACCCGTTCTATACTTCCTCAGATTCCGTCAAGAAGGCGCTGCGGCGTAAACTCGAAGATTATGATACAGTGATTTACTGTCTGGCAAACCCCAACAGTTCGCAGGTCCTTAAATCGCTTGAAGGAACGGATACGAAATTGATAGTTCTATCGGTGCTTACCCCGGTTTATCTCAGGGCGATGGAATGGATTACCGATGCGGTTGCAGTCTACGGAACCTCAAATGATTCTTTCAGAGCAGGGTTTGCGGCATTGACCGGAGAGATCACTCCCTCGGGCGTCAAACCCATCAGGTTTTGAGGATAGATATTTGCTGAAGTTTTTTAATGTTGCCGGAAAGGAATCAGCATGGCGATTGGCTATCGACAAGGACAAGTCTGAGCTTGCTGATTTTATAACGAAGCATGAATACCGCGGTGTACCGTTCAGCTCAAAAATCGCAGGAAAAAACGGCAGTATCGACAGCAAACTGCTTGCCAGGAATTCTGTATATATAAAAACCGATTCCGACGGGATTACAGGTGCAATTCTGATATCTCCGGATGGTATAATCTGCCCTATTCTGACCGATACTTCAAGGCTCAGCATCGATAAGAGGATTTTTAATGCTTCTGCGGTTTCCGGCAAACGTTTTCTTACTGTGATGGGATGTGCCGAGGACGCCGACGCTGTTGAACTCCTGCTTCCTGAGCGAAAAAAAACATCGGTAAATTATCATCTGATGGGTGCCCAACCGGCCGCAGTATCCAAAGCGGTTAAAGCCTATCAGAAACAGAAAATGTCGCCGGTTATTGACGATTTATCAGTAAACCTTGCAATCGCCGCAGATCTCCGCAGGCTTATGCCGCTGCGCCGGGATTATGAAATAGAAGAAGTAGTTCTGGATCCGCTTCATTTCAACGAGATTTCATGCAGAAACAGGTTCAGAAAGACTATTACCGAAAATGCTGTTTTTTATGCTGATCTGAACGGGATGCCGGTGGCTACCTGCTGCATCAATGCATCCGGTCTTGGCTGGGCCCAGATCGGAGGGGTTTTCACTCTTCCGGAACTCAGGTCTCACGGCATATCAGCAGGAATCATGGAACATATAGCTGAATATGCCGCATTGAATGAAAAGAATCTTGCGCTGTTTGTAAAAAAAGACAATAAAGCGGCAATCCGCCTTTATGAGAACTGCGGGTTTGAAGTAACAGGTGAATACCGGATATGCTACCTTGAAAGAAGATAATTGACTATAATCTTATCTGAATCCGGAAAATCGAAATCCCTAAGGTTTATAATATCAACCCAGCGTATTTCCTGGTGCTCTTCAGACTTAAAGTCATCCGAACCCAGTTCAATGCTGTACACGAGAAGCCTGTAATTTTTATCTCCGTTGCTGAACTCACCTTCACAAAGCCTGTCGTTTACAGAAATGGAGATACTCAGCTCTTCATTATATTCCCGCGTGAGGGCTTCTTCCGCGCTTTCACCGTCTTCGACTTTTCCCCCGGGGAATTCCCATCTTGTACCGATGCTGGTTCCCGGGTTTCGAAGTGCTATTAATACTTTTCCGTTTCGTTCAGCTACGCCGGCTACAGAAATATTCATTGGCAATTAAACTATAGAAGAAGCACCCTCGGAATGAAAAAGTGTAAAATTCCGAATACTACTGCCACAACACCGATTACGGAACCGTTCCTCGCAAAAAAGTCGTTCAGTTTTTCACTCGTTCCCGATTCGGATCTGTCTTTATAATAATCGAGCGTCAGGGCAATACCTACGGCAATATTACAAAGGGCAGGGAGAAGATCTCCAGCTACCGGAACATCCATCGAGGATAACAGTTTCAGAATTCCCACAACAAAAGACAGTACTCCTACCACTATTTTCAGAGTGGTTCTGCCTTCAAAAAAATCAGTAAAAATCCTGAATCCGCTGATTCGCTCTACCATGGTTTCTGAAGCAAGGCCGAAACCGCCCAGAAGATTCAGCAGGATCGAAAGAAAGTAAATTTGTACCATAATGCCTTTACCTCCATAAAACTTTATAATTCAAGATTATCCGAAACCAGGTGTATGGTCAACTATTATTCTAAAATCGTGC
>QKCC01000016.1 GCA_003245835.1 Spirochaetales bacterium
GCTGTTCTTCAGCTGTTTACTTCCCCGTCGGCAGTTTCAGGAAGGAAGGCCGGGCAGGATCAGACCGGGCTCTCTGGAAACTCCTTTGAAGGAATTGTGGACTCCCTCGAAGGGGCAAATCCGCTTGTTATAATCCTTGACGGGGTAACGGATCCCCATAACTTCGGCGCCATTCTTCGGTCCGCGGATCAGTTCGGTGCTGACCTTGTTGTGACAAGAAACAGACGTTCCGCCTCGGAGAATGATACCGTGGCAAGGACTTCTTCGGGTGCAGTCAATTTTGTTAATACTGTAACGGTCAACAATCTTGTACGAGCCGCTGAATACCTTAAAGAGCACGGCTTCTGGGTATATGCTGCCGATATGGGCGACGAACCGCTGTACAGGGTTAATCTTCGCGGAAAAACCGCCATAGTGATGGGAAGCGAAGGCGGCGGCGTCTCAAGGCTTTTGTCGGAGAAATGCGACGGAAAGGTGAGTATACCCTCAAGAGGGCAGATTGATTCTTTGAATGTCTCGGTAGCTGCAGGTATTATTCTCTACGAAATACGCCGCCAGCAGGCTGAATAAGCAGCCTTACCGCAATACCGCCGTCCGCCCTGCTGATAATACATGAATAAAAAATCCCCGCAGCAGGTTTCCGCCGCGGGGACTGTATACAGGTTCAAATCCGATTATCTAATTATTGCAGTTGATGATTCTCTCGGCAAGGTGAATAGAGTTCAGCACTCCCTGCTTGCCGATGCCCATCGTACCGCAGGGGATTCCTTTAGGAAGCTGGAGTATCGACAGGAGTGCGTCCATTCCGGCAAGGTGTCCGGATACCAGAGGTATGCCGAGAACAGGCTTTTTTACCATAGCAGCTACAACGCCGGGAAGCGCTGCAGATAAACCTGCTGCCGTAATTATTACCTTGTAGTTTTTTTCTTCTTTTCCGAGGAATTCGGTCAGTTCCGGAAGGTTCCTGTGTGCGGAATATACAACCAGGTCACAGCTGAGCCCCTTTTCTGCTGCAAGTGCGAGTCCCGGTTCAACCTGGGCTTTGTCTGATTCCGAACCAATTATAAAAAGCAGATCCTTCATATATTACCCCTCTTGAATCGCCTGCAAAGAACAGGCTGTAGATTAGTCTTCGTTGGCAAAAAACTTTTTCCCGATGTCGCGTCTGTACCAGGAACCTTCAAAAGTTACACTTTTTACGGCTTCATATGCCCGGGCATTTGCTTTCAGGGCGTTTGTACCTATACCGACACAGGTGAAACATCGCCCGCCGCCGGTTATAATCTTTCCGTTCTCGTCTTCATTGGTTGAAGAGTGGAAAATCAGCGCATCTTTTTCAGGGAAAGAGGGGATCGGTTTAACAGGAATACCCTTCATGTACTCACCCGGATAGCCCCCGGCTGCAATAACAACTCCGAGAGCGGAATTGTTGGATACCCTCGGGTTGTACTCATCAAGGTTGCAGTTCAGCATAGCGTCAACAATGTTGCCGAGATCCGAATCGATCAGCGGAATCAGTACCTGTGCCTCAGGGTCGCCGAACCTGACATTGTATTCGAGCAGCATGGGACCCTTCGGAGTCATCATCAGCCCGAAGTACAGGACTCCGATATAGCTGAGATCATCCTTTTCCATCCCGCGGAAGGTCGGAATTACAACTGTCCTTTCGATTTCGTTCAGAAGCGAGGAGTTGATGAGCGGTACAGGGCAAATAGCACCCATTCCGCCGGTATTCGGTCCTGTGTCGCCCTCTCCGGCTCTTTTAAAGTCGGCACAAACCGGCAGAAGTTTGTAATTTTTACCGTCGGTTAATGCGAAAATTGATACCTCATAGCCGGTAAGGCATTCTTCAACAAGCAGTTTGTCATCCTGCAGAATGTCCTTTCCGAAGGCAGTAAGTTTTTCTTTGTCATCAGATACAAGCACGCCCTTGCCGGCTGCAAGCCCGTCTTTTTTGATTACGACCGGACCCTTGATGCTGCTGATGTGACTTTCAAATTTGGCAATATCACTGAATTCTATTGCGCCTGCAGTGGGTATATTATGTTTTTTCATGAAATTCTTGGAAAAAACTTTGCTGCCTTCGAGTCTCGCTGCAGATTTATGCGGGCCGATTGCAGGAATGCCTGCATTTTTCAGCTCATCGACGATTCCTGCCGCGAGCGGTGCTTCAGGTCCGACGAATACATGCGAAATACCATACTGACGGCACGCATTTATTACCTGTTCGGAGTTTTCCGGGTCAACCTCGGGAAGGTTTACTCCAAGTTCCCCTGTGCCTGCATTACCGGGAGCAATGTAAAGTCCGGTAATTCTCTTACTTTTTGAATACTTCCAGGTTATAGCGTGTTCTCTCGCTCCGGATCCAAGGATAAGAACTTTCAAAGAAATCCTCCAGTGATGATGTTAAATAAATCTATAAGATGTTAAATTTCGTCAAGAATATCCAGCAGTACTGCCGGATAGCTTTGGTGTTCAAGTTCGTGAATTTTTTTCTCGATTTGCTCGAGTGTTTCGTTCCCGCCTCTAGTGAAAGACTTTTGCACAATAACAGGTCCAGTGTCAAGACCGTAATCTACCCTGTGTATTGTGATGCCGAGCTCCCTGTCTTCTGATTCAAAACTTTCAATGATTCCATGTGTCCCGGGGTATTTGGGTAAAAGGGAAGGGTGTATGTTTATGATCCTTCCCGGAAACCTGTCTATCAGTTCCGGCGTGAGCAACCTCATGAATCCGGCAAGCGCAATCAGGTCTGTATTATGGGCCGTCAGAATTGATGCTATTTCGGTTTCCGCCTCACCGCGTGTTCTGTTTTTATATCCTACAAAGTATGACGGGATGCCGTATTTTTCTGCCCGTGTGAAGGCATAAGCATCTTTGCGGTCGCAAATAAGGCAGACTACCTTATGGGCAGACTTTTTAAGCTGTCCGGCAATCGCCTCGAAATTTGAACCGCTGCCTGATGCCAGCACGGCAAGGCCGGCCATTAGTCCAGCCTTCCTGCTTCAAAGATTTCAATCCCGGACTCAGCTGCCTTGGCAAGAACGGTGTCGACATCGTCCTTTTTTACCACCATGGCGATACCGATTCCCATATTGAAAACCTTTCTCATCTCAGCCTCTGCAATATTTCCCTTCTTTTGGATGACTTCGAATATTTCGGGAAGATTCCAGCTGTAGTTGAAGTTCATCTTCAGATTAGCCGGGATTACCCGGCTCAGGTTTCCTTCGAGACCGCCGCCGGTAATGTGCGCGGCGGAAAGTATTTTGCCCGTTGAAATAAGCTGTTTGAGGGCTTTTACGTAAATAATAGTCGGCTCGAGCAGCATGTTCATCAGGCTTTTGTCGGTATCAGGAATAATCTTTCTTGCGAGTGAAAGCCCGTTGGAGTGGATGCCGGAGGAGGGCAGGCCGAGAATAATATCGCCTGAACCTATTTTGTCGGTGAACGGCAGCATCATGCTCTTTTCGACAAGCCCGACGCAGAAACCTGCAAGATCGAAGTCGTCCCCGGTGTACATGTCCGGCATTTCGGCAGTTTCTCCGCCTGCAAGGATGCATTCAGCCTGTTCGCAGCCGTCCACGATTCCCTTTATTACTTCGTGCATGATCTCTTCATTCAGACTTCCGCAGCCTATGTAGTCCAGGAAACTCAACGGCCATGCCCCGCATACTGCAAGATCGTTCACGCACATCGCAGTCAGGTCGATTCCGAGGGTGTCGAATTTTTTAAGCTTCTGGGCAACGATCAGTTTCGTTCCGACTCCGTCGGTGGCTGAAAGCAGTACGGGGTGTTTGAAGCCGCTCATGTCAAGTTCAACCCCTCCTGCGAATCCGCCGATAGCTTTGGATACCGCCGAAGATTTTATTGAAGAGATATATGATGCGAAGCGATCTCCCTTTTCGATATCTACTCCGGCTTCGGAATATGATTTTATGTCCAAGATTTATTCTCCTTTGAATTGAATGCGCTTCCGGCGGGCCGTCATGAATGACACCGCCGAAACTGCCTTAATTCAGTACCTTCACAGGATAATCGCCGCAAAAGCAGGCGTAACAATAATCGTTGTCAGATTCAACACATTTTTTAAGTTTTTCGATCGGCAGGAACATGACCGAATCGGCACCGATGTACTCCGCAATCGCCTCCGGCGGTTTGCTGTTGGATATCAGTTCCTCACGGGTCGGAATGTCAATTCCGAAAAAACAGGGCCATTTAAGTTCCGGAGAAGACAGTCTCAGGTGAACCTCGGCGGCGCCGGCATCTTTGAGCATTTTAACCAGTATCTTGCTTGTAGTGCCCCTGACAAGCGAGTCATCGACGAGGATGATCTTCTTCCCTGCTATGGTTTCCCTTATCGGGTGCAGTTTCATTCTTACGGCGAGCTCTCTCTGTGCAGTCGTTGGCATAATAAAAGACCGGCCTGCGTAATGGTTTCGGGTCAGTCCGTGATCGAACGGAATTCCTGATGCCTCGGCGTATCCGATTGCTGCATTATTGCCTGAGTCAGGTACCGGAATGACTACATCGCCTTTTACGGGGTCACATTCCCACAGGGCTGCACCCATTTTTTTGCGGGTCCCGTGAACCGATTCGTCGAAGACGCGAGAATCCGGTCTCGCAAAATAAATCAGTTCGAATATGCACTGGCTTGTTCGCTCCGCCTTCGGCAGGAAGCTGTTTCGGGTCCCTTCAGCATCTATCACGATGATCTCGCCGGGTTTAACCTGGCGGTACTCGGTTATTTTCAATGTTTCAAGAGCGCAGGTTTCGGAGGCTACGGCGGTCAATCCGTCCTTTTCTCCGATATAAAGCGGCCGGAATCCGTGAGGATCGCGTACTGCAATCATGCTGTCGTCATGAATCAGAACCATGCTGAAAGCGCCTTCAAGCTGCTCGAGCGTTTCGGTAAATGCTCCGAAGAAGTCGTCTTTCCGGCTTAAGGCGATCATATGAAGGATTAGTTCAGTATCCGAGGTCGTCTGGAAAATTGACCCTGCGTCCCTGAGCCTGTCATGGAGTTCTCCCGCATTGGAAATATTGCCGTTATGTGCAAGTGCAATGTCGCCTTTATTGCAGGTCACTGCAATCGGCTGGGCGTTTTCTATCCGGTTGCCTCCGCGTGTAGAATATCTGACGTGGCCTATAGCGGCCGTCGATTTTCTTTCTTTGTTCAGGTATCTCGACAATACCGAAGATACCATACCGAGGTCCTTGTAGGTGACGGTCTTGCCGTCTTCGCGGTAGGATATTCCCGCACTTTCCTGGCCGCGGTGCTGGAGCGAAAAGAGGCTGTAAAACAGCTTTTCGGGTAAATTGGCGGGTTCGGCAGAAAAAAAGCCGGAAACACCGCAGTGATGTTTAAGATTGTCGTTTGAATCGTCCACATGCAAAATTATCAAAACACAGCACTATTGTAAAGTAAGGCGGAGGGCAAATCGGCTATTTCCCCTCCGCCTTCAGAAGTATTTACTAAAGTAAATACTTCATGCTCCAAACCTGAAGTGTCCGTAAAAGCTGAAGCTTTTACGGTTTCTGTTGGTTGTACAACTTCAGCGGTTAAAAAAGGTGGATTTTTTTAACCGCTGATCCCGCCCACTTATGCTTCAGATTTCATATAATTTGACTGCGATTTACGAAGCGGAGGGGTTATTCGGCGGTTTCGGTGTTGTGATGCAGCAGGATTTCTCTATATTCCGCGTGGCTTGACGCATGAACTATCAGGTTCCGAATTGCTGCTGCGCCGGAAGTGCCCTTTGTATAGGAACAGAGGTGCTTTTTCATCTCTTTACAGGCTCTTGCTTCTCCGTTGAAAAATACCGCCGCATCGAGATGTTTGAGCGCTACCGCTATTTTTTCAAGGTCGGAGGGCTGCTCAATCGGTTTTCCGGTCAGCAGAAGGTGCTTCGTCTGCTCGAAGATCCACGGGTTGCCGAGTGCTCCTCTTGAAAACATTACCCCGTCGCAGCCGGTTGATTCAAACATTTCGAGCGCAGCCTCCGGTGAAAACAGATCACCGGATCCGATGACCGGTACGCTTATTGATTCTTTCAATATGCGCAGATGTTCCCATGCGGCCCTGCCTGAATACCCCTGGGCCCTTGTTCTTGAATGCAGACTGATCATCGATGCCCCGGCATCAACTGCTGTCTGTGCTGTTTCGATATAATTAATACTTGAAGAGTCCCAGCCTGAACGGATTTTGACCGAAACCGGGGGTGCTGCAGAGCGTTCCGTCTTTGCGTATTCGGCGGCGCCTTCGGTGAGTGCCGTTACGATATCTTTGAGCCGCGGAAGGTCGTTCATCAGTGCGGATCCGGCCCCGTTTTTTACGACTTTAGGAACCGGGCAGCCGCAGTTCAGATCGATTACATCCGGCCTGTAGGACATTACTTCAGCAGCGGCTTTTAGGGCCATTTCAGGGTCGGAGGTGAACAGCTGGACAGCGAAAAAGTCTTCATTGGCTGCGCGTTTGAGCAGCGCTTTTGTTTTTTCACCGTTTCTGACCAGCCCGTCGCAGGATACCATCTCGGTGAAACCCATCGAGGCGCCCTTTTCAATACAAATGCTTCTGAATGCGGCGTCTGAGAATCCGGCAATGGGCGCTAAAAAAAGATTACCCGGGATTTTACACCCGGGCAGTTCGATATCGTGATAAAATTGCGGCATTCAGGTTCAGTCTTTGATCCCGAAGAACGTCATTGAGTTGTTGTAGAGTATTTCGGTCAGTTCTTCGATGTGCATTCCGCGCATGTCCGCAAGGAATTCCGCCGTAGCATGAAGATATGCCGGTTTATTGCGCTTGCCCCGGTATGCGGAAGGTACCATAAACGGGCTTTCCGATTCTATCAGCATGCGGTCAAGCGGCATGTTTTTGGCTGTCTCATGCAGGTTTCTTGCATTTCTGTATGTCACGTTTCCGGCAAATGAGATATAGAGATTAAGTTCGAGCGCCTTCTGCGCGTATGCCCAGTCTTCTGAGTAGCAATGAAGTATTCCGCCTCTTGGGGGCAGTTTTTCCTGAAGAATGCTCAATACGTCGTCGCCGGCCTCACGGTTGTGAATTATGACCGGCTTGTCTAGTTTATAGGCAAGTTCAAGCTGTCTGATGAACAGCTCAACCTGTGAGTCCCTGTTGCCGAATTTACGATAATAATCGAGACCGATCTCTCCTACTGCAACAACACGGTCGAAATTTGAGCCTTCTATAATTTTCATCTCCCAATCTGCACCGGGATTCTGAACTTCTGACGGAGAAACGCCGATACTATGGTATATATGAGATGCTGTTTCGAGATTGGAGTAGACATAATCAAAATCCGCGAGACTGTTGCAGATGCTGACGATATGCGCAACATCCGCCTGTCTGGCTTCCTGGGTAATTATAAGCTGCTCGATAGGATCTTCGTGAATAAGCCCTATGTGCGCATGAGTATCAAAAAGTTTCATCTGATTTCCTGCTTTAGTAGTTTAATAAGATACTTGAGAATTATATGTTTAAAATTAGCACGTTCAATCGACGGCGTCAATATTTATTTGTTAAATGATATATATATAAGGATTACTGCCTATGTTTTTAGGCATATTCTCTTGCTAGTAAAAGGAATATCCAATATAATATACCAAGGAGCAGGGATTGTCAGCTGAAAGATACAAGAAATTCGAAAACCGGTTGATCGAGGGTGCCGGAAGAATATTTAAAAGATTTTTCAACGGTATTAATCGCGCGGTAGCCTCTTTTTTTAATACCGGCCGGCAGAAATTTACCATCATGCTTGTTCCTCATTCAGAAAAAAAGGTCGTCAATTTCAGGATTTCTGTTTTTTCACTTGTTTTTCTGTTTGTAGTCACTGTCGCTGTTCTGGGCACTTTTTTCATATATACGACAAGAATTTCAGGAGTAACTCAGCAGCTCTCACAGAAATCCTCCGAGCTTGACAAGTCTGAAGAAAATCTCGACCTCCTGCTCGATAAGGTTTCCGAACTGAAGCGCGCTTCGAGGAATTTTGAGGTTTCGCTGAATAAGGCGATGGAAGCTCTGAATATAAGCAATGACAAGGGGCTGAAGGCAAGCGTGGCAGACGGTGATTTTACGTCGCTCATATCGGCGAATGAGACCGATGCCGGGGTCATGCGGGAAATCAGTGATCTTGAGAATCTGTCAGCCTACCTTGAAGACTCGGTCGAATCATTCGGCAAGATAACCGATTTGATAATATCGCAGGGAGATCTCCTTGTAGAAATGCCTACATTATGGCCGGTTGAGGGCGGTGACGGAAGGATAACGAACTATTTCGGTCCGGCTGAGCATCCGTTTACTCATCAGTGGTATCTTCATAAGGGACTTGATATCGGCTACGGGTTCGGAAAACCGATTCTGGCCGCGGCAAACGGCAAAGTCGTAGAGAGGGGATATGAACCTCTCGGTTTCGGTAATTATTTCATCATCAGGCATAATTACGGCTTTCTCACAAAGTATGCTCATTTAAGCGATGTATATGTTAACGAGGGTGATGTTGTTACCCAGGGGCAGATCGTCGGAACGATGGGCAGTACCGGACTTTCCACAGGACCGCATCTTCACTTTGAAATCAGGATAGGTTCACAGGTTGTCGATCCCGAGAAATTCCTGAACGTAAGAAAGCGCTGATTACGAAAAACCGAAGCCTGAATTTTACTTGCGAAAAATTAATACTGTAACAAGGGTTCTTGAATGAGCAATTATCTTTCCGAAGACGGAACATTTATAAATTCTCTTATCGGTGAAGGGACGTTTTTCAAGGGGGATCTGACCCTGAACGGACTTCTTAGAATAGACGGTGATTTCAAAGGCACAATTTCAGACGGCGGAAAGGTCCTGATCGGCAAGAGCGGCAGGGCGGAGGCTGCGGTTAAAGCCGGAACAGTCGTTATCGGCGGGGTTCTGAAGGGCGACATTCAGGCGACCGAGAAGGTTGTAATACTTTCATCCGGGCTTGTTATCGGGAATATAACCGCACCGAGGCTTCTGATTGAAGACGGTGTAATCCTTAATGGCTACTGCCGCATTGTTGAGTCCGGGGCTGCCGGAAGTACCGGGAGCAGTAAAACGGGCGGGTTGTTCAGTCTTGGTGCCGGCAGAAGACGGGAGATGGAGACGGCTTCCTCGTGGACAGAATAGGATCTCTTGATCCGGGAAATAAATTCAGAAAAACTGAGGGCGGCAAAAAGGATGTCAAAAAGAATTCGTCCTCTCCATCAGTTTTTGAAAGCCTTGTTGAATCTGAAACCCTGACAGCCAATGCTGTTACCGGAATAGACGCCTTCGACGAGGACTCAGATCTTGAAGATCTTCTTGATGATGTACATCAGCAGGGAGACAGGCTGGTTAGAGAATCAAGTCTTGATTCGATAGAAGCCTATAAAAAATCCGTTCGTAATTTTATCCATTATATTCTTAAACAGAACGTTACGGTTGAACAGATTGAAGGCGCAAAATTTAACCGGTTTAAACCCTCCATCAAGCAAAAAAGGTATACACTTATAAGTATAATTGATGATAAACTCGATAAGCTTGCCGCCGGAATACTGATGAATCAGGGCCGGCAGCTTAATCTGCTTGCAAAGGTTGAAGAAATAAACGGTCTTCTGGTAGATTTAATAAGCTGATTTTACGGAGCAGATATATGGAAGATACTGCTGTACAGGATGTGCAGACAAATTATAGAGTAAAAATGATTCACTCGAATGAGACTCATGTTGTCGAGATTAAAGACGCTGGTGAAGTCAATTCCAACGATAAGGTGATTGTTACAAGCCGTTATGGCAAGGATATGGCAACTGTTCTTGGCCGCTGTCATTGCGGTGCAAAACATGAAGGAGAGCTTCAGACCTTCGTCCGGATGGCTACGGAAAAGGATATTGAAACCTTCGAAACCAATCTTGAAAAAGAGCGCGAGGCTGTCCGTGTCTGTCGGGAGAAGGTCGCTGAACATAAACTTGACATGAAGCTGGTTTCGGCTCATTACCTTCCCGACGAATCGAAGATTCTGTTCTTTTTTACTGCCGACGCCCGGGTTGATTTCAGGGGACTGGTAAAGGACCTTGTTGCTGTATTCAAGATGAGAATCGAACTCAGGCAGATCGGTGTAAGGGATGAATCAAGGGTTCTCGGCGGAGTAGCGGTCTGCGGCAGGCAGTACTGCTGTCACAATATCACCGACAGGCTGCAGTCCGTATCGATTAAAATGGCAAAGGAACAGAACCTTTCACTGAATTCGATGAAGATCTCGGGACCCTGCGGAAGACTGCTCTGCTGTCTCTCGTATGAATATGATTTTTACCGCGAAGAAAAGAAAAAACTGCCTTCAGTCGGTTCCAGGATTGTAATCGGCAATGTTAACTTCAAGGTTACTGATGTAAATATTCAGTCCATGAAAATAACCATGTTCGGCGATGACGGACGGAAAGTCGAGGCAGATGCTTCGAGGTTTGTAAAGGAAGGGGATAATTCCCATTGGAGATTTGACGGTATCCTTGAGGATTAATCTCTCGATTAACGAGTGAAAGTGGAGTAGTAATACGATACAGCCGCAGCTGGTCAGAGTCAGAGTATTTCTGCGTTGACTTTTCACTGTTTATTTGTTAGATTTAGCACCGCGGAAATAATTCTATATTTATATAAAGGAGCTTTTTATGGCACAGGTGAGTAAGAATGCGCGTACCGGCTCTACTACACACAAACATCTTTGTACTTGCGGCGGCGAGGTCAAGATGAGAGCGTTATTTCAGAACGGTAAACTCAGAAACGTAGCCGTTTGTGAACAGTGCAATAGAAGAGAAAGAAGACCGAAAGATTTCGATTAATAGCAGTTCTTCTTTTAGTTGAAAGGTCCGCCGTTTTGGATCCTGCAAACGTTAATGCGTTTAATAGGGTTTGATATGGCGGCCTTTTTCTATTTTGGGGTTTTCTCTATCTGTTTTTTGCCAGCTGTAAACCTGTTCTTTTATGCTTTCAGCGGCTTGTTCAACGATTTTCTGGATTTCCTGTTTTGAAGTCGGTGCGTCGAACTTTTCAAGCAGTTTTACATGGTAATTGAAGTCAGACATGTTCCGGACGAGCCCCTCAATGTTTCCGACCCTCCAGCCTCCTTCAATAGCGGCTGTTACGACCGGCAGCGGATTTACCGAGAGCATCTTTCTTACAGCCCCAAGGTGAAATGTTCCTATATGTCCGTCCCTTGAACGCGTCCCTTCCGGGAATACCACCGGACAGTACCCCTGGCCGGCTTTCTGTGCGACCCTTTCAAGCGTCTTCATTGTTTCAGCGGCGCTTCCTCTACGGTTTATCCTGCCGTGCTGCTGTATTCTGAGCATTATTGATACCATCGGTACCCAGCTGAAAAGGCTGTCTTTTGCGGAAAATCTCAAATCATGGTCCGGAAAGGACCATATCAGCAGCGGGATGTCCTGTATACTCTGGTGATTGGCTATGAGCATGAATGTTTCGGGGAGTTCAAGTTCCATTGGACGTTCAAAATGAATATGGACATTCGTATACATCGCTGTAAAGCTGAACAGCAGGTTGCAGATGCGGTGAAACTGCCTGTCTACCCAAGGCTCAATCGATTTTCTGCTGAATATATATTTAATTCTAATCAATAAATCCCAGTATAAAAATACCGAGAAAGTTAAAAGTGCAAGTACAATCTTCTTCAATTATTAAACCTCATTTATAATTTTAACGATTAGTCCAACTGATTGCAAGGAGAAGGCGATATCTATTTGATCTGCCTATATATGCTTGACTATAAAGGATTTATCTGTTAATTTATCACACCGTTAAGTAATTTAGGTATATACGTTTCAATAAATATACGGAGGACCGTTTTGGGAACCAATAGTTCAGCAGCAAAACGCTACAAACAGAGCGAAAAGAGAAGACTTCGAAACAGAGCTGCAAAAAGCAGGGTAAGAACTGTTACTAAAAGCTTTATGACAGCTGTAAAAACCGGCGATAAAGATGCCGCAGAAGTGAAATTCAAGGAAATGGCCAAGCTTATGGATACAGCAGCCGGTAAGGGTATTTACCATAAAAATACCGTTGCAAGAAAAAAATCCAGAATGAATAAACTTCTGAATTCGCTTTCAGCAGAATAATACAGAATCTTTTTAATAAAAAAAGGGGTATGCTTGTGAGCCGGGATAAACTCACAAAGGCTGAGATAATCGAAAATATTCACGAACGTGTGAGTCTCAATCGCAAAGACGTTCATTTGATCATCGATGAGCTGTTCGAAGAACTGAAGGTGGCGCTTGAAGACGATAAGGTTGTCGAGCTGCGGGGATTCGGAACCTTTGAAATCCGTACCCGAAAGGGCAGGGAAAAGGCGCGGAATCCAAAAACCGGAGAGATCGTGCCGGTCAAAGCGCACGGTGTTGCGGTATTCAGACCCGGCAAAGAACTTAAGACACTTGCATGGCCGCTTAGAGATGAGTAGTGTCGCAATAAAACCTTCTGCCAGTGTAAAGCAGGTCTTCATAGAAATAGGCCTGCTTGCGCTTTCTGCCGTCCTTTTTGCACTTTCATATCCGAATGTAATTAATACCTGGGGATTTTTCCCGCTTGCTTTCATCTGCCTTACTCCTTTATTTATTGTAGTACACCGCTGCGGATGGGGCCGGGTTTTCGTTTACGGAATAACATACGGATATGTCAGCTACGCATTGTTTAATTACTGGCTGGGAGCTTTTCATCCCCTTGCAGGCGTTATCGTCTATGTAATATACGCTTCATACTTTCTCGTACTTGTTCCCCTGCTGAAATTAGCGGACAGATTGTTTCCCCGGTACGGGTATCTGCTTCAGGCCGGTCTATGGGTGGCCTATGAATTTCTTAAGACAAAGGGCTTTCTCGGGTATCCCTACGGGAACCTTGGTTATTCACAGTACCTTTTTCTCCCGTTTATTCAGATTTCTTCCGTATTCGGGGTTTGGTTTGTTTCACTGATGGTGGTTTTGCCGTCTGTATTTATTGGAAATGCCCTTAAAAACGGGGTTTCCGGGTTCAAACCGTTTATAAAGAAGAATAAGCTGTTCATTTACATTTACGCCGCGGTTTTTATTGCCGTACTGATTTTCGGCTTTGCTTCGCCGTCGGATTTTTCCGATTCGCCGCAGATTAAACTCGGATTTGTTCAGCATAATGCCGACAGCTGGAAGGGCGGAACAAGACAGTTCGAAAACAACAAAGATAAACTGATAGCCCTCAGTGAAAAGGCGCTTGCTGAAGATCCGGACATACAGATGATGATATGGTCGGAAACCTGCTTTGTGCCGGGCATTGACTGGCATACCCGCTACCGAACCGATCCGGAGAGGTACAGGCTGGTCAAAGAGCTTAAGGACTTTTTTGCAACCCAGAAGATTCCCTATGTAATAGGTAATGATGACGGGCAGCTTGAACCTGACAGCAGCGGCGAGCCTGAAAGGGTTGATTACAATGCGGTTCTGCTGTACGACGGTGAGCTTAAGCAGACCTACAGGAAGATTCATCTTGTTCCTTTTACGGAGCATTTTCCTTATCAGAAAATAATGCCCAGGTTTTACCAGGCTTTGAAAGACAGGGACTACCATTGGTGGAAGCAGGGTACAGAGTATACGGTATTCGATGCTGCAGGCGTCAGGTTCAGTACTCCGATTTGCTTCGAGGATGTTTTCGGTTATCTTTCAAGGAATTTCGTCAATGCCGGGGCGCAGATCCTGGTGAATATGACAAACGACTCATGGTCCGGGTCGATTCCTTCAGAAATGCAGCATATGGCCATGGGAGTGTTCCGTGCTGTCGAAAACCGCAGGACTATGGTCCGGGGAACAAATGCGGGCATTACATGCACAATTGAACCGGACGGTAAAATTACATCTATGATTGATCCGTTTGAAGAAAACTATATGATAAGTACCGTTCCGATTTATGAGAGTACCGATACACTCTATACAAAATGGGGCGACTGGTTTGCCGTTACGGTTCTGATTGCGTCGCTTGCTGTCCTGGCTGCAGGTATTGTCTATAAAATCAGCAGACGTGTCAGGTCGGCGACCTAAAATTGTTTGACAAGAACCGATATGTGTATCATTATTAATTTATATGGAAAAAACTAAAATACTGATAGCTGACGATGAACCGCTGAATCTTGAATTCTTTGAAGTAACCCTGGGAAAACTGGGTTTTGATGTTTATAAAGCAGAAGACGGGTATGAGACCCTTGAAAAGGTAAAAGAAGTAAACCCGGATCTTATTATTCTTGATAATATTATGCCGAATCTTTCAGGATGGAAGGTGACGAGCCTTCTGAAGGAAAGTGAGGAATACAGGAAATACAGGGATGTTCCCATCATCATGCTTTCGGCGATGGACAAGGTTCGTGACAAGGTTGAAGGCTTTGAGCTCGGTATAGAGGACTATATTACCGAACCCTTTAATTTCTCGGAGGTATATGCGCGTATAAGGGCTGTACTGAAAAACCGGGTGCTCTCAAAGCAGGTCCTTTCGCGTGAAAAAAGGCTTGCGACTGTCGAATCATTGAATGATTCTTTGACGTATTTTACGGCACATATAAAAGAACCGATGAGCGAACTCAATGCTTTAAGCAGTAAAATCGATCCTGAAGATATTGAATCCGTAAAGGTTCTTATTGAAAAGGTAAAAAAGGAAAGCAGTGAGGCGCTTGCGGCGATCGAAGGTCTTGAAGAAGAGATTCGGGAACTTGAACAGACGCCTGATATAGATTTTCACGGCGGAGCCCTTAAAGAGCTTGAAGAGAAATTTAAAAAACGGTATAAAGTTTTAAAAGAAGAGAATTTTAACGAAGAGGCATCAGTTTGATAACTGAAGAGAAGAAACAAGTCCTTAAATATTTTGCGGAAGGAAGAAAAAGCTACAAGCTTATGGATTTTGAATCTGCAAAAGACTCGTTCACGAATGCGCTTAAGGTTGATCCTGAAGACGGCCCTTCAAAAGTATATCTGGCAAGATGTAAACACTATATTGAAACTCCGCCGCCGGAAGACTGGGACGGCGTCTTTGTTATGACAACGAAGTAAACTGAGGACTATGGGAAAAAGAACAGACTTCACTATATTGGATAAAATTGAGACGGTGCTGAAGCCGGGGACGGTTCTTGAGGGGACGCTGAAATTTCACGCACCATTAAAAATATGCGGACATTTTCGGGGTATCATCGAATCTGAAGCAGTGCTGTATATAGACAGCACTGCATATATTGAGGCAGATATCAGTACTCGGGTGGCTGTTGTAAGCGGGACTGTCCATGGAAATATTACCGCTTCTGAAAAAATCGAGATATTGCCGGGCAGCAGGATTTCAGGCGATCTGAAAGCTGCAAGGATTAAAATTGCCGACGGGGTTGAGTTCGAGGGCAAGTGTAAGATGGTCAGAGACCCGGAAACCATCGATATATTTTCAGCCGGTGTCGAGAGGCTGAAGGAAATTGCCCGGACGTCCTGAGCATTCGTAAATCCATTCCTGATTTTTGGGAATTCATTAAACCGCTGAGGCTGAGTTTGTCAGGACGGCGTGACTTGACAATTAAGAAATGAGTTAATATAGTGTAGGTATCGAAGAAAGCAGTTATTTTCGAATACCCGCATGCTTTTTTATAAAAATAAATACAGAACAACAGGTATTAATAATCTACTGGAGATATTATGGCAATAATTCGAAAGAAGCAGGCTGTAGCCGAATCTATTGATTTGGGCGAGTCTGCTGATTCAGCAGCAACCGCTGTTTCAGAAGAATCACAGCAGGAATTGAATCTGGATACTTCCGGTGCGGAAGAGTCCGGAGGACCGGCCGGGGATTCAGACGCAGGAAAGATTCCGGAGTATGCGGCTGAAAAAAGCCCCGCTGACAGGAGTCCTGCGGAAAATGATTCTTCAGCCGGGAGTTCCGGTGAGCAGACGGAGGCCGGGGGCGGTGATGAAACCTCAGCGGAAGAATCCGGAGGCGACCCTGATTCAGTATCCAAAAAAAGAAAACCGAAGAAAAAAAAGGTCCGGGTAGAAATTGTAAAGTCGGATGATTCTGATTCGGAGCAGGGCGGCAGCGACGAGGTTCCGTCAAGAAGCCAGGCAATGCTTCCGGCAGATGAAAACGACTCAAGAGACCGGAAACCTTCATCAAAGAATTATTCAAAAAAGAATTATACAAGATTTAAGAAGACAGACGATGTTCCTGCCGCAGGTGACGGCGAAAAATTAAGTATAAATGATCTTACCCTTATGAATATGCGTGAATTGCGTGATTTTGCGGGTACTTATAATATTTCCAGCGAAGAACTGATGTCCATGAAGAAGCAGGAGGTTATTTTCTCCATTCTGAAGGGTCATACGGTAAACGGCGGTCTTATATACGCTTACGGTTCTCTTGAAATTCTTCCCGACGGTTACGGATTTCTTCGTTCTCCGCAGAATTCCTATCTGCCGGGTTCTGATGATATTTATATATCTCCTTCGCAGATACGGCTTTTCAACCTGAGAACCGGTGATACGGTCGGTGGGCAGATACGTCCCCCTAAAGAGGGAGAACGTTTCTTTGCGATGCTAAGGGTCGAGAATGTCAACTTCAATGACCCCCAGGAGGCTCAGACCAGGATTCCTTTCGACAACCTGACTCCGCTCTATCCTGATTCGAAGCTTGATATGGAGATCAAGACTGAGGACGTATCTACCAGGATGATCAACCTTTTCTGCCCGATTGGAAAGGGACAGCGGGGGCTGATTGTTTCCCCGCCGAGAACCGGTAAGACTATTCTGCTTCAGCAGATTGCAAACGCCATTACCACGAATCATCCTGAGGTCTTCCTCATGGTTCTTCTTATAGACGAACGTCCTGAAGAAGTTACTGATATGAGACGGAATGTTAAGGGTGAAGTAATTGCGTCCACCTTTGACGAGCAGGCTACCAGACATGTTCAGGTTGCCGAGATGGTACTTGAGAAGGCAAAGAGGCTTGTTGAGCACAAAAAGGACGTAGTAATCCTTCTTGATTCGATTACAAGGCTTGCACGTGCGTACAACCAGACAGTCCCGACATCGGGCAAGATCCTTTCAGGCGGTGTTGATTCAAACGCTCTTCACAAACCGAAGCGTTTTTTCGGAGCGGCGCGTAATGTTGAACAGGGCGGAAGCCTTACAATTGTTGCAACCGCCCTTATCGATACGGGAAGCCGGATGGATGAGGTTATTTTTGAGGAATTCAAGGGAACCGGTAATATGGAAATCCATCTTGACCGCAAGATGGCTGACCGCAGGCTGTTCCCTGCAATCAATATTAAAAAATCCGGTACAAGAAAGGAAGATCTGCTGCTGACCGAGGCTGAACTCGGCAAGATGTGGGTCCTCAGAAAGGTAATCGGTCCTATGGATGACATGGAATGTACCGAATTGATGATTGACAAAATGCGAAAAACAAAGAATAATGAGGCGTTTCTCCGTTCTATGAATACTGGCGGAGTCGGCGCTGAATAATTGGAGGCATATATGAAAAGCGGAATACACCCTGATTATGAGATGACCAAAATTAAATGTGCTTGCGGTAATATTATCGAAACCAGAGCTACTGTTAAAGATATGGAAATTGAAATTTGTTCAAAATGCCATCCTTTCTTCACCGGAAAGCAGAAACTTGTTGATACTGCCGGACGTGTTGAAAGATTTAACAGAAAGTACGGTATCAAGGTAGATAAATAAACCCAAGCCGTCATATCATTTGTGTGGAGAGGTCCCGATAAGCAGGGACCTCTTTTTTTTATTTGCAAATATCCTGTATTTCTTTTAATATGAATCAGAATGGACGGTTTAATTGCCCGCCACAAAAAAGAACACGGCTCAAATCCGCAGGTGATTGCATCGGCGCCAGGGATACTTAATCTCATGGGCGAGCACACCGATTACAATGAAGGCTGCGTAATTCAGACAACTATCAACAGGAGAGTATTCGTAGCGGTGTCTGCCAGAAAAGACAACTCGCTCCGGTTTATCCTTGCTGATTCCGACGAGAAGAAGCGCACCACAGTTCCCAACCTCAAGTATAAAAGAGAAGACCGCTGGGCTAATTACCTGAAGGGTGTTCTCTTCGAGCTTGTTAATATGGGATTCCCAGTGAAGGGGCTTGATGTAACAATCAGCGGTAATATCATCCCCGGCATAGGATTGGGAGCCTCTGCGGCGCTTGAAGTGGCGTTTGCCGCAGCTGTAAACAGGCTGTTCGGGTTCAACCTGGAAGAAAGCCAGCTGATTCAGGCTGCTTCGTATGCAGAAGCGACCTTCATTGGACGAAACACCGAAATCACCGACCAGTTTGTATCGACAATAGGTAAAAAAGACAAAGCTGTATTCCTTGATCTGCGGAGTCTCGACTTCGAGTATCTGCCGCTTGATTTGAAAGAACACAATATTGTTATTATCAATTCAAATGTGCCTGGAACAGAGGCGGTGAGGGAAGCGGAACTTCTCGAACGCAAGGAACAGTGCGCTGAATGCGTTGAATACCTGAACCGAAAGAAGCCCGGACGCAGCCTGCGTGATTATTCAATGGACGATATAAGCGGAGGGCTCGGCCTGCTTCCGGAGCAGATACGCCGTATCTGCACACATGTAATCGGAGAGACCCAGCGCTCGCTTGAAGCCTGCAGCGTAATAAAATCCGGTAAACTGGATGTTTTCGGACGTATGCTGAACCGCTCCCATGAAAGTCTCAGGGACAATTACGAGGTTTCCTGTCCCGAACTTGACTGGCTTGTGAAGCGATCGCAGGAGATGGACGGCATTCTGGGGTCAAGAATGACCGGCGGCGGTTTCGGCGGATGCACTGTATCGCTGATAGAATCGCGGGTCCTTGACAATTATAAGGAAAGACTACAAGAATATGAGCATATCTTCGGATTCGAACCGGAAATTTTTATCTGCGAACCTTCCGAGGGAGTGAAGATAGTTTTTCCGGAAAAATAAGGAATTACAAAATATCATGCGAATTTTACTTACCAATGACGACGGAATAAAAAGTCCCGGACTTGACGCGTTAAGGCAGTCGCTCAGCAGCCACGACGTATGGGTTGTTGCCCCGGCTCAGGAGCAGAGCGGAAAGTCACATTCAATAACCTTTCTTGAACCGGTGAAGTTCAACCAGCTCGGAGACCAGATTTTCTCCTGCGAAGGCAGCCCGGCGGACTGCGTTATGTTTTCAGTACTCGGCGCACTGCCCGAGAAGCCGGATGTCGTAATATCAGGAATCAATATAGGCCCCAACCTCGGGACCGACCTTATCTATTCGGGTACCGCAGCGGCTGCAAGGCAGGCGGCTCTTATGGGAGTTCCAGGGATTGCTGTCTCAACAGACTCGTTCACGGCGCCGTTTTACTTCAGCAATACCGCAGATTTTATCGCCGCTAACCTGGATTTAATGCTTTCGCTGTGGCGTTCCGATCATTTTATAAACGTGAATACGCCCAACCAGCCGGAATTTCCCTCTGAGGTGCGTATTACTGCCCCGTCACGGCGTAATTACAGGGATAAGGTAGTTCGGTTCGACGGCCCGCGCGGAGGCAGCTATTTCTTTCTTGACGGAATTGGGGCGAGCTTTTCCGGGGAGGGAACAGATTCGGAGGCAATATCCGAAGGTGCTGTTTCAGTTTCTCCGATATTTCTGCATCCTCAAAACAGGAAAGAAGCGGAAGTATATGAGAAGGCGGAATTCAGGACTAAATAATGGCAGACAGATTCCTTGACGGAAGACAATTGTTTAAACTCGGAAAATACAGACAGGCTATGGCTGAATTTCTGAAGGTCAGGGACGACCCTCTCGAAGATCCGGACCTGTCGTATTACCTTGGATTATGCTATTCGAAAATTGAGGAGTGGGATGATGCCCTGCTGTACCTTGAACAGGTTGTAAACGCACATGACGATATTCTGCGGATATACCAGAGCAGGATGATTCTGAGCTACATATATACAATTACAGGCAGGATCAAGCTTGCGGAATTCGAGCTGAACAAGCTGATAGAGGAAGGTTTTGAGTCTCCGCAGGTTTTTTCTAATTTCAGTTATATTTATTATGAAACAGGCAAGGTCGAAACAAGCATAGAGTATCTTTACAAGGCCCTGGCGCTTGACCCGGATAATGCCAATGCGCTCAATTCCATCGGCTACATTCTTGCTGACCGCTCAATTGATACCGAAAAGGCGGTAGACTACTGCCGGAAGGCCGTAAAGGCTAAACCGGAAAACCCGGCCTACCTTGATTCGCTGGGCTGGGCCTTCTACCGCTCTGGACAGAATGAAGAGGCCAGGCATTATCTGAAAAGAGCGTTTGAGCTGTCCTCAAACAATAAGACTATTGCCGTCCATCTGCGTACGGTAATCGATGAAATTGATCGGGTTAACCGGTCCAAACTCGAATCCTGATTATTTTTAATTTTTTTTCTTTATTTTGTAGAATCACCATGTCGAAAATATAAATGGAGAAAAAAATGCGTGTGGACGGCGTAAATTTTAACAGTTCAAACGTCTCTTCGATTAAAAAAAGCGGCAATGTAGCGGGTGCTGATGAAATAAAATCAATCCTGTTTCTCGGGATCAAAAGCGACATCCCTGCCGGCGACACTAAGAGAAAGGTAGATATAATTATCTAACCGTTGTATACTTGGCATTGTGAAAACCGATAAAGTGTTCGAGAAAATCAGGACCGGCATATTCATACTTCTTTTACTTCTGCCCGCTTTCAACAGTTTCGCACAGGATGCTATCGACCTCAATCTTCTAAGCGCAAGAGAAGAGTTCAAATGGGGAGTAAAAGCCTATCACCGCGGCTTGTTTAATGAGGCGGCACGTGCATTCGAAAAGGCTCTCGCATTTAAACCTGAAAATACCCAGATGCAGGAATGGCTCGGAATGGCATGGTTCAGATCCGGTTTCACCGATGCTGCAATTCACCTGTGGGCTTCAATAGAAACCGCCGGAGAAGCAGATTCAATGCTGAGCAACCGTCTTGAGATCCTCGACATGCAGAACGGCGTTTCGGCAACTGCTCCGGAAGCCGGACGTTATCTTCCCGCTATGGAACTTGAAGGTGTTCAGAAGGATTTTACCCTCTTTAAACGACCTTCCGCAGTGCTGCCCGACAGAAACGGCGGATTCTATGTTGCATCATATGCAACAAATGAAGTACTGCAGTTTAACTCCAACGGAGCGATAACCCGAAAAATAAACGGGGGACTCGAGGGCTTCAATCATCCGTTTGATATAAGAATGGCTCCCAACGGATGGCTCTACGTCTCCGAGTTCGTCGGAGATCGAATCAGCAGGATTGGTACTGACGGCCGCGGTGTTTTAAAGTTTGGTGAAAGCGGCAGAGGCGATGGTGCGCTGCTCGGACCTCAGTACCTCGCGGTTGACGAGAAGAATTTTATCTATGTAACAGATTCGGGAAACCGGAGGGTCGTTAAATTCGATCAGGACGGTAATTTCATACTTTCATTCGGAAAGAAGAACTATAATTTCAGCGGATTCACCAATCCCACCGGTATCGAATGCTTCGACGGCAAGGTTTATGTAGCTGATGCCGACAGGGCTGATATTTCGGTATTCGATTACAGCGGAAACTTTGCAGGCACTCTTGCCGCGGGAAAACTGAATTCGCCCGAGGGCCTTTCCAGGCTTGACGGCAGAACAATTCTTGTTGCCGATACCAACCGTGTTATGAGTCTTGACGCCGATACCGGTGAGGTCAGGCTTGTGTCGGATGTAGATGGAAAGGCAAAACGTGTTGTGCGGACTGCTATAGATGCGAACGGTAATCTGCTGACGGCGGATTTCGATTCAAACAGGGTTACTGTACTGACTGAACTCGCCAACATGTATTCAGGCCTTTATATTCAGATAGACAGGATTGACTCTTCAGGTTACCCGGAGGTGATAACAGACGTCAGGGTTACTGATCGGGCAGGCGATCCTTTTGTAGGTCTTTCATCCAATAATTTTGTTGTTACCGAGAACGGGTACCCTGTTCCTGATGTCAAGCTTGTGTACCGCGGCAACACGGACAATCATCTTGAAGCGGCAGTTTTATTCGACTGCAGTGCAGAAATGAAGACCTACCAACCGGACATGATAAAAGCCGCCACCTCGCTGATGAATTCTGCCGGAAGCCGGGCCGGCCTGAAGCTCGTGACAGCCGGAGAAAACCCGACAACTGAAGCAGAACTCTCGAACGGCAGCCGTCAGTTCATAGCGGCTGCTGCAGACGACGGAATGTTCTCTGAGAAAGCCCGCTTCGACCTGGGGCTGAGACATGCTGCTTCGGAACTCGTCAATTACCGGGGCAGGAGGGCTGTCATATACATAACCGACGGACTGAACACCCCCAATTCTTTTGAAGATTATCATCCGGTTGAACTTGCCGGGTACCTGAAGAATAACGGAATAAAATTCTACTGTGTTGATGTTTCAAACACTACCGGAATATCAGAAGAACTTGATTTTCTTTGTACCGAAACAGGCGGTGAGCAGCTCTATCTATACCAGGCTGAAGGGCTTGGCAGAATGTTCGACGATATAATCACAGAAGCTGACGGAACATATACGCTTGTTTTCGATTCAATCAACAAGTACCTCACACCCGATGATTTTATTCCGCTCGAGGTTGAATCTTTCCTTTACAACAGGAGCGGACGGGAAGAGTCCGGGTACTTCAAGCCGGGAAATTTCTGACATGATTAAAGAACTCGCAGCAGCCTGGGACTCAATATGCCTCGAATGCGGGCAATGCTGCTGCGAAAAAGTTCCCGTCCGGCTGATTCGGGAGAAGAAAAGAAGAATTCCCGGTGTTCTGTCTGTAAACCGCAGATTCTTCATTGATTACAGCAAACCCTGTTCATATCTTGATGTCGAGACAGGCGATTGTCTTGTTTATCCCGAAAGATTCAGAGCCTGCCGCAGCTGCATCCCGATGACAATTTTCCATGCCTTCTTCGCCGACTACCTCCCCAGTGACTGCGGGTATGTTATTAAATTCCGCTTTTGGAGAAAATTCAACAAAGATAAAATAAGCCCAAAGCATTGAAACAAGCAGCCCCGGATGAGCAAAGCGAGGCGCAGGGACTTGCGGATATGTGGTAAAATTCCGATTCTGGAGAAAACTAAAAAAGATACAAAAAGCCTGAAGCATTGAAACAAGCAGCCCCGGCTGAGCAAAGCGAGGCGCAGGTTATGCAGTTACATGGATTGATTAACTTGATAAGTGCCGTCCGCCGGGGTATATTTTCGGGATATGAATATGAAATATCGAAAGATTAATAGATGTATTTTTACGGCTGTTCTGCTGTGTGCGGTTTCGTTAAGCGGTTTTTCCCAGTCTGCAGACAGCAGCAGCTTGACAGATAAATCTGAAGTATTTGAACTTTCGCTGCGGGTCGATATCCCTGTGGCGGCTGCCGGAACGGGGATTTTTGTCGCCGGCCTACTGACAGAGCCGGCAACCGGAGCACAGGCGGACATCAGCCGGCTCATTTTTCCGGATAACCTGAGTATATTTCCATATAATTACGGGATGGATTTTGCCTGTGAAGTTCTTTTCGGTGCATCACTTCTGCTGCCGGCGGCTTCATTCATCGGCGCTGATTTTAATTCAATCATGGAAACGGGCGTAATGTTTATTGAGACGATGCTTTTAACCTTCGGCACAAAGGACCTGATAAAGGACCTTGTTGTCAGATACAGACCCTATACCTATGTTTCTTCCCCGGTAGACGATGATTACATGAACAGTTTTCCTTCCGGTCATACTGCTGTCGCCTTTGCAATCAGCGGTTTCGCATCATATGTATTCTGCGGGCTGAATCCTGATTCCGAATGGAAAATACCTGTCGTCGCCGCATCATATTCAATGGCTGCGGCTACTGCACTTCTGCGGATTTTCTCAGGAAATCATTTTCCGACCGATGTTGCTGCCGGGGCAGTTATTGGTACAATCTACGGTATAGGGGTCCCATGGCTTCATAAAAGCTCTACATTCGGTGAATCCGGTGTAGCTGTGGACTTTACAATAACAGAGAAGCCGTCAATGACGGTAGCATATACGGTTCGATAATATGAAAAAAAGCCTGCTCCTGTTTTTACTGCTGCTACCGTACATTTGTTTTGCAGATGATAAGCTGTCTTCCAGCAGAGAACTTCTGTATGGACTGGACGGCACGGCCGCCGATGTTCTTTTCAATGTACAGCATGTTTTCAGATACGATGAAGAGAAGATTGGACTTCAATATTGTCCTGATACAGACAGCAGGGAAACACTGATCCGACTGAACAGTCAGCTAAGCCCGGAGGTTATGGTTGAAGGCCTGTACCTGATTCCATATCCTGAGAATATGACTCAGGGTAACAAGAAGGAAATCATAGATGAGCTGTTTGGGCTGAGTCATAAAGTCAGTTCGATAGCCGGTGCAAAGTATTTTTCCGTGCGGAAAGATTCATATCAGGTTCTCTTTACCGACACTTATGCTGTAAACAATCTGAAAGATAAAAAAAGGATTCCTGATCCTGAACCTTCATCGCTGTCGACCGGAGACAGGGTCTTCCTTCATATGCGTGAGAATGCGCTCGGCAGAGGATACTACCGTATTGATTACGGGAAGAGCAGCAGCGGAATAAGCATCAGCATGATTAACGAATCTTCGCTTGGTTTTATTCTGCCTGCGGTCTCACCGGAAGATATGCAGATCTTTCTTGATATTATCCCATGCAGCGACGCAATTCTGGTTTACGGATATTGCGGGGTTGTTCTGCAGAATGATGATTTTGTCAATCTGCTGCTCGATCCGTATTATGCATTTTACCGCCGGATGACTGCAATGGAAACCTGGCTGTATAATATTCTTCATGACAGCGATGTGCTTCCTCCGATTGCTGAACCAATGCCGTAGTCTTTCTTTTTGGTATCGGAGAATGGCTGATAAAAAAACTAATATTTAAATATTTGACGATTAGTTTGCACAAATGTTCATTTTCTCTTGACTACTCCAGATGATCATTCTATGATAATTTCACCGCAATTTAAAAAGTCACCTTGCATTAAAACGATAGAGGAGTGTAACAATGTTAGAGCTGATGAAAGGGGTAGACATTCTGGCGGATGTTGGAGGTATTGCTGATTTAGCTGCCGCCAAAACGCTTTTTGAATCTAAATTAGATGATGCCAACCTTGTAAAAATCAAAACAATTAAAAACGAAGATGCTTTACTGAAGATTGCCAACGCAATAGCCATGTGTGATCCGGACAATGTCTTTATCATCACCGAATCAAGAGATGATGCTGCTTATGTAAAAGAACAGAGTCTGAAAACAGGTGAAGAAAAAAAGCTTGCGATCAAAAACCACACGATCCATTATGATCTTCCGGAAGATCAGGGCAGACTCGTAAAACAGACCTTTTACATTGTGAATGAAGATGAAGACATCAGTTCGATCGCCAAAAAAGAATCCAGAGCAGATGCACATGCGTATGTAAAGGAAAACATGAAGGGGATTATGAAAGGACTTACGATGTATGTCGCCTTTCTAAACCGCGGTCCTATCGGCGCAAAAGCGTCCATTCCCGCACTCATGATCACTTCTTCAACCTATGTTCAGACTTCCGGCGACCTCCTCTACAGAAATGTTTTTTCTGTTTTTGATGCTGAAGTTGAAAGATGCGGAACATTTTTTACAAATATTCACAGCCAGGGTACCAATAGATCTGAAGATGTGCCGAAAGCAAAGATCTACATGGATAGAAGCTGGCAGACTTGTTACTCGACATTCTGTACATATGCCGGGAATACCCTGCTTCTGAAAAAGGGTAATCACCGGTTTGCGGTTGACCGAGCAACATATTTTAAGGTTGAAGAGGAACTGTCGGAGCACATGTTTATAACCGGGATGACCGGTCCCGGAGGTCGTAAGACCTATTTTGCCGGTGCTGCGCCATCCGGATGCGGTAAAACGACGACAGCAATGGTAGGAACCGATTTTATAGGTGATGACCTGGCCCAGATTTGGATAGACGACGCAACCGGTACTGTTCGCGCTATTAATCCTGAATGCGGAATTTTCGGAATCCTCGAGGATGTAAATGAAGCGGGCGACCCGCACCTTATGGTTAGACTGAGAAAGGAAGGCACTACAGTCATCTTCTCAAACGTCCTTGTTGATGAAAATAATAAACCGAGATGGGTCGGTGACGGAGAAGAAATACCAGCGAAGGGAATCAACTTTCAGGGAGAATGGTCTCCGGGCAGGAAAACTGCGGACGGTAAGAATGTTCCGATGTCGCATCCGAATTCGAGGTGTACCCTGTTATGTGAATCGATTGATAATTATAACAAGGAAGCCGCCGAGAGCTCTGACGGTGTTCATATTCAGGTTGTTACTTATTCCGGACGGGATTCCGATACGATGCCGCCGATATGGGTCGCAAAATCGATGGATGAAGGAGTAGCAATAGGCGCGTCGATTGTTTCAGCCGCAACTGCTACAGAGGTTGGCGCCGTCGGCGTAAACAGGCAGCCATGGGCGAATGCCCCGTTCATTCCGGGTGCGCTCGGTGATTACATGGATGCACAGTTCAGATTTTTCAATTCGGGCAAGATAAAAAATAAACCTATCATGGCCGGTCTTAATTACTTTCTTACAGAGGGTGCAAGAGGCGGTGAGGGTAAGAAGCTTCTTGGCGAAAAAAAGGATGTAAAGGTCTGGCTCGGATGGCTTGAACTCAGGGCCAATGGTGATGCAGAAGCCATAGAGACTCCGATTGGGTATATTCCGATGTATGAAGATCTGAAGAAGCTTTTTGACGGAATTAAAAAGGAATATCCGAAGTCGCTGTACAGTAAACAATTTTCCTTTTACATCGACAATATTGTTGCCAGGATTGATCTTCAGAATGAGGCGTTCAGAAAGGACGAGAGAATTCCTGAAAAGATCTTCGAAATCTACAAGACTCAGAAGGCCGCACTGCTTAAGCTCAAAGAGAAATATGGTCCGGTCGTTAGCGTTGAGCAGCTCGCAGAAGCAGCAAAATAATAAACAGAAGTTCCTGATTCGGCCGTTCCTGAAACCTTCAGGAACGGCTTTTTTAGTTTGCAAATGTTTTTGCGCAAACAATTAAAGTTGACATAACAGCTGATACAATGGTAGCATGTCTCCTTCAAAGTACATTTATAAAAAAAGTAATTGGAGAAAGTCCTGTAGAGAAATTTTATTGACAGGATAATTTGTTACATGACAAAGAAACTTAGTGAAGTCGTAAATAATTTACGAAGCAATTGTTTAGATTCAAACCAGATTTTTGAGATTATCATGATGTTCCAGCAGGAATATCTGAAGTCTACAGAGAGTATACAGTCGCTCATCCATACCTCGTATGATGATCTTAAATCCGTAAACGGGAATGCTGAAGAGGTAGCCGAGCTGGTGAACAGGTCATCGGTGACCATCAAGCATACAATAGATTCATCACGAAAGAATATTGATGCCATGACAGATGCGGCTGATTCCGTGAACAGGCTCGATGAGGGTTTTTCCGAACTGAAGACAATCTTCGAAGCCCTGAACAAGTCAATTTCTTCAATAGTTGAGCGGATAGATGTTATTGAAGACGTTTCAGAGCTGACCAACCTGTTGGCGCTGAATGCTGCAATCGAAGCCGCCCGTGCCGGGGAGAAGGGAAGGGGATTTCAGGTTGTTGCCAAAGAAATACGAAAACTCGCAGACCGCAGCAGAAGCAACACGACTGAAATTACAGCAGTGCTTAAGGAGCTGACTGAGCGGCTAGAAAAGTCAAGGCATATACTGAGCCGTTACGGCAGACTTCAGAATGAGGTGTTTGAAAACATCAGTGAAACCAGCCGCAGCCTTACCTCTGCAACAGAGGAACTCGGAGTTATAAATTCAGAGATCGGTTCTATAAACACCCTGGTAGAAAAGCAGGCCGGAAATACCGCTTCTCTGCTTGAATCGCTTGATAATGTAAACAGCAACGGGGATTTCACGATAGCCAACGCCCCTTTTATAAATGAGGCAATAAAGAAATACCAGTTTGCTATGGGTAATACCGATTCTGTATTCAGCGAAATCGGCGGCATGCTGGATGCCGATTCCCGAAATGACAGCGGCGATAGCGACAGGATCCTTACTATTGGTCATGATGTGGCGTATCCGCCATGGTGCTTTATTCAGGACGGCTCGTCGGCAGGGGTGAGCATCCTGCACTCCAAAACTTACTTCGGCAAAGACGCAGACATCAGCTTTTTAGGCGGGCAATGGTCGGAAGTTTACCCCAAGCTGATTGACGGAAAACTCGATATTATTGCCAATGTCGGATGGCCGAATAAATTTTTTGAAAGTGAACCGGTTGTCGCATCCAGGCCGTATGATAGTTTCAATATAAAGGTCTTTTCACGATCGGATGAGATCGTGGACGTTTCATACTTCAGGGGTAAAAGAGTGGGGGTTCAGAAGGGCTCTTTCGCGGAAGAGGTTGCCGAAAAATACGGTTTTATTCCGGTAGTGCTCGATAATGATATTCAGGGTATGGTTCAGCTGCTCTGGAACAATATTGACGGGGTGGCTACGGAGGAACGGGTGGGTAAATATATATCCGATAATCTTTTTCTTGGTGCAGTTAAACCTGTGACGGAGACCATAGATTCTTTCGACGTTGTTTATCTTATTCACAGGAATTCTGAAATCAGAAAAAAATTCGATATTTTCCGCTGATATCTGCATAAAAAAGCCTTCCGCCGTTTTGACGGAAGGCTGCATATTTTTCTTCTAAAACAATATTACCGTATTTCAGGCAATTGAACCGAGCAGGGTGTGTGCTTCAACTACCGAGCCTGCTGCTACTTCGATACTCTGTATTTTGCCCGAAGCGATTGCCGGGATTTGTATTTCATAATCACCGGTCCGGTATACCATTACCGGTTCGCCGTAGACTACAGGATCGCCGGCTTTTTTGTATACAGCGGTTATTATTCCCGGAATTTTTGCAACGATGCCGACTCCTCCTGCCGCTGAAGCTGCAGGTTTCGCAGGTGCTGCAGGAGCTGCCGCGGGAGCCGCCGCAGGCGCTTCATTTTTTCGGACCATTGTTGTTGCCTCACCCTTGAGGTATGTAATTCCTTTTTCCTTGCAGGTTGCGGCAATGAAGATATTTTCATCGGTGACAGGCAGATCGCTTTCCTTAAGCAGGGCTGTGGCTGCAGCTATTCCCTTTGTAGGATCTTCGTCATTGAGATCGACAGCTTTCCTGTCGGTAGGTTCAAGCTTCATCTGTGTTTTACAGAGTTCAATGATTTCCGGAGCCGGCTGTACAGGAGTTTTTCCGAAATAACCGAGTACCATTTTACCGTAACCGTCGGCTATTCTTTTCCAGGGACCGAAGAATACGTTGTTGAAGGCCTGCTGGAAGTAGAACTGCGATACCGGTGTAACCGAGGTTCCGAAGCCTCCCTTTTCAACAACCTCACCCATAGCGGCAATAACCTCGGGGAATCTTTCAAGACAGTTGTTGTCTCTCATCATCTGGGTGTTTGCCGTGAGTGCGCCGCCGGGCATCGGTGAGAAAGGAATCAGGGGTTCTACTTTTTCAGACTCAGGGGGTGTAAAGTAGTCTTTCATACACTCCTTGAAAACCTCTTCGGCCTTGATGACCTTATTGATATCGATACCAAGGTCAAACTCAGTACCGCGAAGGGCGTGCCACATAGTCACGACGTCGGGCTGACATGTACCGCCGCTTACGGGGGCAATCGAAAGATCGATCTGATCAGCCCCTGCTTCAAGAGCGGCCTTATAGCCGAGGACGCTTATTCCCGCTGTTTCGTGGGAATGAAACACAATCTTCATATCTTTACCGAGGACTTGCCTGGCCATTTTGATTGTATCATAAACCTTGCTTGGAACAGCTGTACCTGATGCATCCTTGAAACATACCGAATCATAAGGAATTCCTGCATCAAGAATACCCTTCAGAACGTCAATATAGAAGTCCGCAGTATGCGCGCCGGTACATCCCGGGGGCAGTTCCATAAGAGTAACGCAGACTTCATGCTTGAGTCCTGCATCATGAATAGCCTGCCCTGAATCAATCAGGTTATTCACATCGTTAAGAGCATCGAAATTACGGATAGTTGTAATTCCATGCTTTTTAAACATCTGTGCATGAAGCTTTATAATATCTCTCGGCTGCGAATCCAGTCCTACAACATTTACACCCCTTGCGAGTGTCTGCAGGTTGGCGTCCGGACCGGCAGCCTTTCTGAAAGAATCCATCATATCGAAAGCATTTTCATTGCAGTAAAAGAAAAGAGACTGGAATCTTGCCCCTCCTCCTGCTTCAAAATGGTTCATTCCTGCATCTACACAGGCCTCGACTGCGGGTAAGAAATCAGGTGTAAAAACCCTTGCTCCGTAGGCAGACTGAAATCCGTCACGGAATGCGGTTACCATGAATTCTACTCGTTTTTTCATATTTCCTTCCTTCATAAGTTTAATTCGTTTAAGTTCAATTGATAGTATTATATGTAGATCCTGCACAGATGTCCATTTTTTTCGGCCCGAATCCGTCAATATTTTTACCTGAAAAAGGTAGTGAAAACACCATATTTTGCGTTATTATATAGAATATATGGCAATACATGATAATACAGAAAGCCTTGTTCTAGATAAAGCCGGACTGAAAGTAAAACCGCCGGAGATGTACAATGTAATCCTGCTGAATGATCACTATACTCCGATGGATTTTGTTGTTGATGTATTGCGCAAGGTATTCCACAAGAACCCTGTAGAAGCGACCAAAATAATGTTTGAAGTTCATCGCAGGGGCAAAGGCCTGGCCGGCGTCTACATCTATGATATTGCTGCAACCAAAATACAGCAGGTAGACCAGATGGCTAAGTTGGAAGAGTATCCGCTCAAATGCACGTTGGAGAAAACATAGATGGAAATCAGTGAAGATGTACAGGGCATGCTGAATGCAGCTTATCTTGACGCCCGCGAACGGAAGCACGAATACATAACACCTGAGCATATGCTTTATGCATCGCTCTATTTCGATCTGCCCCGGCAGATTATTCAGGCCTGCGGTCTTGAACCGGAAGAACTCAGAATGGAGCTTGAAGAGCATTTGAAACATAATGTTCCGGTGGCGGAAAATTCTGAGCCGATTCAGACAATCGGTTTTCAGGGAGTGATTGAACGGGCAGTAATGCATACGGAATCATCATCAAAAAGGATGCTGGATCTGAGTGATATTCTTGTTTCAATCTTTGATGAAGAGAAATCATTCAGCTCGTACTTTTTAAAGAGGGCCGGATTAAACCGTCTGAACCTGCTAGAAAAAATTTCACATGGGATATATGAAGACGATGAGGACCTGCTTTTTGACACGGAAGAGCTTGAGCCCGGACCGCCTGCTTTGTCTTTGGGAAGTTCCCCTCAAAGAGTTTCGGACATGAATCCCGGCGGGGAAGAGCCGAAGAAAGGCAAAAGCTTCCTGCAGGCCTACACAAGGGATCTGACCGAAGAGGCTGCTGAAGGACTTCTTCAGCCTTTTATAGGCCGCGAAGCACTTATAGGGCGAATTTCGGAAGTGCTCTGCCGAAAACTCAAGAATAATCCAATTCTGGTAGGGGACCCGGGAACAGGCAAGACTGCACTTGCCGAAGGACTCGCACTAAGGATTGTCTCGGAAGAATGTCCGGCTTTCCTGGAAGGGTATAAAATCTTCTCACTGGATATGGGAAGTGTTGTAGCCGGAACAAGATTCCGCGGTGATTTTGAAGAGCGTCTGAAAAAGATAATTACCGAAGTCGAACAGATGAAGAAGGTGATTCTTTTTATTGACGAAATCCATACGATTATCGGTGCAGGTGCCGTTTCCGGCGGTTCGCTTGATGCAGCTAATCTTCTGAAGCCTGTTCTTGCAAAGGGTCAGGTAAGGTGTATAGGTTCAACTACCCACAATGAGTTCAAGAAAACATTTGAGAATGAACAGGCTCTGCTTCGCCGGTTTCAGAAGATCGATGTTCCCGAAACCGACAGGGAAGAGACCTTACAGATCCTCTACGGTCTGAAGTCTGATTTTGAAGAACATCATGATGTCGTATACAGGGAAGGCACACTCGAAGCAGCTACCGATCTTTCGAAACAGTATATAAACGACAGGTTCCATCCGGATTCCGCTATCGATGTAATTGACGAAGCGGCTGCCTGGATGCGGGTGCACTCAACCCCTCCTCACGAGATAGGTATTGAAGATATAGAACGAATAGTTTCAAGAATCTCCAATGTTCCCGAGAAATCGGTAAGCTCTAGTGAAGCCGACAGGCTGCGGGGGTTAGGCGATGAGCTTTCAACCGATATTTTCGGTCAGGAAGAGGCATTGCGGATGATTGTACAAGCCGTCAGACGCGGCCGGGCTGGATTCAAAAATCCGGATAAACCTGTAGCGTCGTTTCTTTTTGCAGGTCCTACAGGTGTAGGTAAAACCGAGACTGCCAGAAGCCTTGCGAATGCGCTGTCAATGCCTCTTCACCGTTTTGATATGAGCGAATACCAGGAAAAGCACGCTGTGGCCAGGCTGATCGGTTCGCCTCCGGGTTACGTAGGTTTCGAAGAGGGCGGTCAGCTTACTGATATTATCAGGCGAACTCCTCATGCCGTACTGCTGCTGGATGAAATAGAAAAGGCCCATCAGGATATTTTCAATATTCTTCTGCAGATTATGGATTATGCCACTTTAACGGACAATAACGGCAAAAAGGCTGATTTCCGGAACGTTATTCTTATAATGACATCAAATGCCGGCGCGCGTGATGTAGGAAAGAGCCTGATCGGTTTCGGTGAGAATGAGGTTACCGAAAGTGCTATCAACACCGCTGTTGAAAAGACATTTTCCCCTGAATTCAGGAACCGTCTTGATTCAATAATAAAATTCAACCGGCTGGGCAAGCAGGTGATCCTGCAGATTGTCGATAAGGAAATCAGTTTTTTTCAGCATCAGCTTGAAGAGAAGAATGTTACCCTTGAGGTTACGGAACAGTGCCGCAGCTACCTTGCCGATAAAGGATACTCCTATGAATACGGCGCAAGAAATATCTCAAGGCTTATACAGGATGAAATCAAGTCGTTCTTTGTTGATGAAGTTCTGTTCGGACGTCTGACAGAGGGCGGCAATGCTGTTGCCGATTTCGAAAACGGAGAAGTCAGGATAAAAGTTTTATGATAATGGATTATCAGGATTGATTGATAAGGATTTTCCTGTACTAGATGAGCACCAGAGACTGGAATTCCCGGCTCCGAACGAAGCAAACGAAGACGGCATAATCGCCGCCGGGGGCAACCTGTCTCCGGGAATGCTTCTGTCTGCCTACTCACAGGGCGCTTTTCCGTGGTATTCCGGCAACGAACCTATTTTATGGTGGAACCCTGACCCCCGCTGCGTACTGTACCCCGAAAAGCTGCACGTCTCGAAAAGAATGAAACGGACTCTTCGCAACGGCTGCTTCATCTTCCGCAGCGATACGCGCTTTGCCGATGTTATACGGACATGTGCCGGAATCAAACGCAGACATGAAGACGGTACCTGGATTAACCCTGATATAATTGCCGGTTACACGGAACTGCATGCACTCGGCTGGGCTCACTCCATCGAAGCCTATATGCCTGCGGAACTCGTACCGGAAGAAGAGCTGCCTGAAGAGAAGGTTTCCGAGATGATTGACGGGATCGAGTACATACTTGCAGGCGGACTTTACGGTATTTCGCTCGGCCGCTGTTTTTTCGGTGAATCAATGTTTTCGAACGTGACCGATGCCTCAAAAGCCGCCTTTATTTCAATGGTGGGCGCGCTGTCGGCCCTGGGTATAGAACTCGTCGACTGCCAGATTTTTACCCCCCATCTGGCCTCGCTTGGGGCTGAAGAAATTTCACGAAAACAGTATATGAGCGAGCTTGACCGGCTGCTGGATTACCCGGATCTGAAGGGCCACTGGAAATTATTCTAACTTCTTTATGCCTGAGCGGATGCGTCCAAATGCCATGAACGGCCCTTGCCGCACCCCGCGTCACGGCAAAACCGTCGCGGGCTCCTGAATTTTTGCCGCACCGCGGGGCCCCGCAGCGTCGGCATAAATCTGCATCCGCGCAGGCATAACTGCAAACCCGGTTTGTGAAAAGATTCCATAAGGCGGTAATTCTGAGCGGATGCGTCCAAATGCCATGAACGGCCCTTGCCGCACCGCGGGGCCCCGCAGCGTTGGCACAAATCTGCATCCGCGCGGGCTCCTGAATTATTTTAGTGATTTCACTACAAAAATCCATTTTTTCACAACATTTCTTCATATTTCTGTTGACAGATTCCAAAAGGTGATCTACGATGTCAGTGTATTAGTAAGATAGAACACTAATAAGGGAGATTTACTATGTTGGAAGTAAAAGATCTTTATTTTTCGTATGCTAAAAAAGATTTATTTAAGGGGCTGAATCTGGCAGTTAAGCCGGGGCTGTACGGCCTGCTTGGAAAAAACGGGGCTGGAAAATCAACGCTGCTGAAGCTTATGAGCGGAGAGCTCTTTCCCCACGGCGGTGAATGTATATCGATGGGATGGAACGCTTCGAAGCGGGTTCCTGCAATGCTGTCGGAAATCTATTATCTGCCGGAAGAATTCGATCTTCCGGCTATGACGGGAACTCAGTATGTTGAATCCTATGCGCCGTTTTACCCGAAGTTCAGTATGGAATTTTTTAAGAACTGTGCCGAAGAATTCGAGATTTACCCGGGAAGCAAACTCGGCTCGATGTCATACGGACAGAAAAAGAAGTTCATGATATCGTTCGGGCTTGCTACCTGGTCGAGCATTCTGCTTCTCGACGAACCCACAAACGGCCTCGACATTCCGTCGAAGAGCCAGTTCAGACGGCTTGCAGCCGCAGGGACCTCGGATGAAAGGATAATACTCGTATCCACACACCAGGTCAGAGACATGGAAAACCTGATCGACCCGATTATTATCGTCGAAGACGGCAGGATTATCTTCAACTACAGCCTCGAGGAAATCAGCAGCAGCATCACCTTCAGGCTGGCAGATTCAAAACCCGAGGGTGAAGACGTTATCTATTATGAAAAAGTCCTCGGTGGTTACCTGACCGCTTACAGGAGTGCTGACGACGACGGAAGGGCACTTGACCTGGAGTTTCTGTTCAATATGGCGGTTAGTCGTGGGGATGAACTTAACAATATCATAAGCGGAGGTGCAAAATGAATATACAGACATATCTTAGTCCGTTGAGATTATGGTTCCTGTTTAAACGGGATATAAACAGGCAGTGGAAAGACTACCTTATAACGATGAGTGCGTTCTGCGGTTTTTTTCTTATTTCACTGATAATTACGTCAAAGGTTGGCAGCATAGAGTCAGGTGTTCATTATGCGTTTCTGAGCATTTTAATTTACGTTCTCGGATTTATTCTTGCAAGCATGGCATTCAGGGACGCTCATAAAAAGCTGCTGAACCACGACTGGCTCATGCTGCCGGCTTCAACGCTCGAAAAGTTCGTCGAGAAGCTTGTCCTGTATTCGGTTGTTCTTCCGGTAGTGACGATAGTTTTTTACACAGTGTTTTCACTGATCGGAAAACTGATTATCCAGGTTTTCATGGGAGAATATTTCCCGTTGTTCAATATTGCAAACGGCGCCGTCTGGCAGATGTTCGGATACTACGTAATTGCTGTTTCAATTTTCATACTCGGAGCTGCGTGGTTTAAAAACAACAATTTCATAAAGACCATTGTAGCGCTTGTTGTTTTCTCAATAATACTGTCTATCGTATCAACATTGATTGTATGGCTGGTTTTCAACGATTATTTCTGGCCGCTCGTACGTGGAAATTTTCATATGAGCTATGATTTTTCCCAGGGATTCGACACGGTTGCATTCGAGAATTTCGGCTGGGGCTTATTCAGGTTTCTGAAGTTTTTCTGCTTCTGGATGCTTGCTCCGATTTGCTGGGTCGGAGCCTGGCTGAAACTGAGGGAAGTGGAGGTCAAAGATGGAGTTTAAAGACGGAAAGGCTATTTATCTGCAGATTGCGGATTATATCGCTGAAAATATCATCAATAATGAATGGAAGGAAGGTGACCGGATTCCGTCGGTACGCGAATTCGCTGTCGATATAGAGGTAAATCCGAATACAGTTATGAGGGCCTATTCATGGCTGCAGGATGAGGGGATTATTTTCAATAAACGTGGAATCGGTTATTTCGTAGGAGAAGAGTCGGTGGAAAAGGTAATGAAACTGAAAAGAGAAGATTTTATTAAAAAGGAGCTTCCATATTTTTTCAGGATACTGGAAATGCTCAAAATAGATTTTGATTCGCTGAAGGACATGTACGACGAGTACAGGAATGAAAGGAGCGCGTAATGAAGAATTCGAGAAAATTCATCTGGATTGTAATCGGAGCGATAGCCGCGTTTGTGATTATACTGACAGTTATTGTGCGTGTTATGGTTTCAGATTACCTGGTAGTATCGGCTGAAGGCGAGGGGATCTCCTTCGACAGCAGCCGTCCCACTGCCTCAAGAGAATTCAGCATGGAAGATTTTTCCAGGCTTAGAATAGAGGGCGGCTGGGATGTCAAAGTCATCTCGGATGATTTTTTCGGTGTTACAGTAGAATACGGACAGGATGCCAAAAACGCTTTCCGTGTCGAGCAGGACGGTGATACGCTTAATCTGCTGATAGATTGGGGCAGGAAAGGCAGCGTGTCGGATCTTCACGGTGCATCGGCAACAATACATATGCCGGCGGTATCGGAAATTAATGTTGAAGGCGCGGTAAACCTGAAGCTGGAGAATTTCAGCAGTGACGAACTCAGTTTTAAACTTGAGGGTGCCGGACAGGCCATAGGCGACAACTGCAGCTTCGAACAGCTGAATATAAAATCAAGCGGGGCTGTTAATGTCGATTTTTCAAAAAGCAGGATTGCCAATGCCGATATCAATGTTGACGGGGCAGGTAACGTGGTGCTTCATATGACAGGCGGGGAACTGACGGGTAATCTTGCCGGCTTTTCCAACCTTGAATATTCAGGAGATGTCAGCCGTATTGCCGTTGAAAAGGACGGTATCGGCAGCATCAATCATAAAAACTGATTGGGGGCTGTTCACAGCTGGTATGCCGGAGGCAGTCATTCTGCTTCCGGCTTTTTTTAACGATTGCAAGCGCCCGGAGTGCAGGTGATCGCTTATAAATAATAATTTTAATAAATGGCTGGGCTAATTGACGGTGACCCTGTCTTTTCCGTCCTGTTTTGATTTGTAGAGTGCGTCGTCAGCCCGCTTCATATAAACACTGAAATCTTCATTCGGCAGGTATTCGGTCACACCGATGCTCATTGACAGAATCTCTCCGATTCTGCCGTTCATCATTCTGCGCGTGATTTCACGGCACGAGGTTTTTATCCGTTCACTCATCCCCGAAGCTTCATCAAGAGAAGCTTCCATCAGGATCACAAACTCATCGCCGCCCCATCTTGCCACAACATCAATCGGGCGGACAGATTTTGTTATCATCGATGAAATATCTTTCAGGACGTTATCACCGGTAAGATGCCCGAATTCGTCATTGATCGATTTGAAATTATCAAGGTCGATCAGAATTAGGCTCAGGCTTGATCCGTACCGTTCCGCCCTGTACCGAAGCTGTTCGAACTGTTTCGAAAGTTCACGTCTGTTTGCCAAATTTGTAAGAGAGTCTGTACCTGCAATACTTTCCATCTGGGTCTGAAATCCCCTCAATATCAGGTAGCTTGCTGTAAACAGAAAGACTGCTATAACTGCAGTGATTAACAGGTTGATGTAGAGGCTTCTTCTGGCCTGAAGGTAGGTAGCTTTCTCATTTTGTTCTACAATTACATGCCAGCCTATCTCGGGGATGTAGCGGGAACTTATCAATACTGTCTCACCCCTGTCTATATAGGTGCGGTCCACAGGTGAATCGGACATTTTCATCAGATCCCCGGCTATCCGTTCTATTCCTTCCCTGGTATAGATGTTTGATTTTTCTACAAGATTGAGATCGGAATGCACCTGGACATACCCGTTTTCATCTACAAGGTAAATATCTCTTTTATATTTATTCTTTTTCTGTTTTAGAAATTCTGCAATTTTCTCTAGCTTGATGCCGACTCCGACAACCCCTAGGAATGTGCCGTCGAGTCCGTTCAGCCGGTGGTTAATAAAGATTGTAAGGCTGCCGTTGCTTGCTTCATTTGTGTCGACGTCCAGATCCATCTCTCTTCCGCTCTGTTTAAAATCATAATACCAAACATCATGATTGTTGAGCGGTGATATTTGCTTCAGGATTCCGTCATAGTAATAGTAATTGCGGGTTTCTTCAGATATGAAGAAGGTTGAAAAGAATCCGTACCGCGCTTTCAATTTTCCCAGGTAGAGTTTAATTTCTTCAGGCGTTTTTTCACCCGAGGCGACCCAGTTGATAAGAAAAGAATCCTCAGCCATGGAAGAAGAGACATTTATGGGTGCGGCAAGTGCCTTCTGAAGCTCAGAGTAAATATTCTCGCTTAAAAGAGGAAGGGAGGAATTGCGTATCTCGCTCCGCAGACTGCTTTTTGCCGCCTGAAACGAAACGAGACTTGAAATTAAAAATGCGCACGAGATTATTACTGTGAGCACAATCATGGTGATTTTGCCGGTTTTATTATGCATTAGATGTATGATAATATACTTTTTTAAAGATTAAAACAGATATTATATTATGCTGTGCACCGTTTATTCATCTTTTATTCAGAGACATCACCTAATATTTAAAATCCGAATCACCGATGAATTCCCTTAAAATAGAGTTCATCGGTACGTATTTAGGCTGAATGGGGCTGAAGTTGTTCAGGAACGACAGCAGCCTTGCCGCCTCTGCATACTCCTCGTGCCGGGGTTTTACCGCTTTCAGGACCGGTACCGCCAGGTTTTTCAGAACGGCAAGTTCATAATCGAGCGCCGAATTGAAAACCGCATCGGCATTGTTCTGGAACGGGAAGATGTTCTTCTTTTCACCCCTTCTGACCGATTCCCACATCCCGAGGGTTTTGAGCGCGTCGTAGCCGCGGAACTGGTAGTCCCTGACAATTCTGCGAAGCAGCCTGTTGTCGGTAGTCGCGATCCTGTTGTTGTCGTCAAGGTTCAGCTGGGTAAGCGCCGAGATATAGATCTTGAACTTCTGCTCGGCAGGGATCCGTGCTGTCAGCCTGTCGTTAAGACCGTGGATGCCCTCTATCAGCAGGATGTTTCTGTGCTTCATCCTTATTTTGTGCCCCTTGTATTCGCGCAGCCCGGTTTTGAAATCGAAAGATGGCAGGTCAACCTCTTCACCTGCGAACAGCTTCAGCAGATCGTTGTTCAGCTGGGCTATGTCGATTGCTTCCAGGGCCTCGAAATCATACGCACCGAATTCATCCTTCGGGGTAAGCTCACGGTTCACGTAGTAATCGTCAAGCGAGATCAGCTGCGGGTTGAACCCGAGCACTCTCAGGTGGATCGCGAGCTTTTTTGTAAATGTAGTTTTGCCGGATGACGACGGTCCTGCTATCAGGACTACCCTGACTTTCTCCTGGCGTTCGGCGATAAGGTCCGCAATATGGGATAACTTCTTTTCGTGAAGCGCCTCGGCAACCCGTATGAAATCCTTAACTCCGCTGCCGAATGAAAGACTGTTGAGTTTTCCGGTGCAGTCTACGTTCAGGATTTTTCCCCAGGCCTTGTACTCGAAGTAGATCGATTTAAGAAGAGGATTGTCCTCAAAATTCTCGATTTTATCCGGGGATGAGGCGTGCGGGAACCTGAGGATGAAGCCGGGTTCGTACGGCATTAAATCGAATTTGTTAAGCATACCGGTCTCGGGAAGCAGCGGTTCATACGCAAGGTCGACCCAGTTCCTGATTCGGTATACCGGTACAATGGAATCGTTAAGAAAATCAAGCAGCAGCTTCTTGGATTCGTTGCCTTTGAGCTGCTCGCAGGCATCTTCGTAAGCCATGTTTTCATAGGTGATTTTAAGATTTTCGTCTATCAGCTTCTGCATGCCTTCGCGAATCTGTTCCAGATCATCATCGTCAACAGAGAGCCTTCCGTCGAAATAGCAGAAGTATCCGTTGGACAGGGAATGCCCGACTATCAGTCTTCGGTCCGGGAAAAGGCCTTTGCAGACCTTTGACAGGAGTATTGTAAGCGTCTTGCGGTAGACACGTGCACCGGCTGTTGAATTAAGGAATACCGGTTTTACCTCGGCGTTTATCTTCAGTCTTGAGCTGAGGCTGACAAGCTCGTTATTTACCAGCGCGGCGGTTACCGGGTAGTCGTTTATATCGAGCTGATTATGTTCTTCCAGAATTGTAAGAATATCAGTACCGTATTTTACTGTTGCTTCACGTCCGCTGACGAATCTGACATTTATATCTTTCATATTCATATTATAGGCTGATGCGGTCAGTAATCATAGACAAAAATTTTACAAAAAATTTTTAAAATTCTTCAGTGTCGGGTTATTTGCCGGACGTATCGCGGAGAACCCTGACCCATTTCCCGGGGCCTGTGTAGCGGAACCTGGTAGAAATCATTCTTTCAAGATCCTCAGGGTTTTGGAGAGGACGCGGAGAAAGCAGCTGCTGAACTGTCTTCCCGGTTCCAGTCTGCTGATTATCCGGATGATGCAGCAGATCAATCAATTCTTCGTATTGCATAACTGTCCCCTAAAACAGTTCCAGCTGAACTGCTTCATTTGCCGGAGTCCTGGTTTTTTTTGGTTTATGAGATTCTGATTCTTCAGCCGGAGTTACAACCGCAGCTATAGGAGTCGCATCTGCGGCCGCAGTCTCCGCTTCGGAAGCATCTGCGGATTCGAACGTCCCGGGAGCAGGCGGCGGCGTGCAGTTCAGTGCGGCAGTGAGTGCTGAAATCCTGTCTGCGGGACTGCTCAAACGTGAACGGCGGGGAAGTGCAAAGAGCAGTTCAATTTCCGCTTCCAGCATAGTCAGCATTTCCGAAATATCTATCAGCACAGGATCATCCCCTGCACAGGGCTGAATAAGCGCCCCGATTATTTCAAGGTATGCAGCTGTTTCTTCACGCGAAATTGAACGGTCTATAAGCTTCTTTATAAGCGAGCGGGTGAAACAGATCAATGCAGATTCAGGTTCGCTTTCGATCAGCGAAAGGCCGATCAGCCTGAGTCCTTCGGCCTGTCCGAACAGCATCAGAATATTGTCTGCAAGGGCCTCGTCATCGAAGCCTTTATCCTGGCTGGTTCTGAATGCCCAAAGAGCAAGACTCGCGGCCGCGTTTGAGTTCTTTTTTATTTCCTTGATTAAGAGAGATACTGTTTCTGTAAAGAGTTCTTCCCCGTATTCCATACTTTCGCGGAGTTCACTGACGGCGGAAGTGAGGAACCGGCTGTCTTCGGTTATCCTTCGGGCAAGCCGTTCTTCCTGGGTCGAAAGTTCGCCGTCTGCCGGTTTAAGTCCGGACATGTGGTACAGAACCTTCTGCAGTCTGCCGGGAACACTTTGCGGCTGGATTTCCGAAATCAGGCTGTTCATCTTTTCGAAATCCTGCCTGTAAAAGGCCTGGATAGCTCGGATCAGATTCAGCCAGTCCGGATCAGCAGATTCGTCCCCGAAAAGCAGATCTATTGCTTCGGGGTTATGCATTCCGTTTGTTACTGCCTCAAAGGCGTCGCTTACAATTGTGGACGGGAAAATATTATTCACCGAGACTGCCTCAGCAGAACCTGTCGCGATCAAAAATGAAACCTCTCTGGTAAATTATTCGGAGATACAGGCTAATTTAAAGCTGTGTATCTGTCAACGGCTTTTCCGCCAAATCTGAATATATCTTTCAGTTGTTTGGAAGTTTTGCTTTTAGTGCTTCAACCTCTGTTCTGGTAAGCGCGCTGTCTATCTGCGGTTCGCTGTCCTCTCTGGTGTGGAACACCGGAGCGTCGGCATAGTATGTGCCTTTCGCGTCGAGAATCATCTTCAGAACCGGGAATTTGGGTTCGGCGGAATTTGTTTCGGCAACAACCCCTATCGAACCGTCGGTCATCTTCAGATATGTTCCCAGCGGGTAGACGGTTAGTGTCAAGAGAAGAACCCTCAGCACCTTCTCGTCATATTTGCGTCCCTTTTCTTTTATCAGATCGAGGATTCCGGAATGCCCGTCGACGTTGTCCCTGAACGGCCTTTTTGATACGACTGCACAGTACGAACTTGCCACTGCTACAAGCTTGCCGTAGAGACTGATTTTATCCCCGGTAATTCCGCGCGGATAACCGGACCCGTCGATATTCTCCCGGTGTTCAAGCACCGCAAGAGCGACTGCAAGCGGAAAATCGGCGGCTTTGAGTGATCTGAATCCCAGTACAGGAAATAGAGTTATGCTTTTTTTCTGTTCAGGGGTCAGCGCCTGGTTGGAGTAGAACAGGTCCTGCGGAATCTGCATTGCACCTATCCTGTGCAGCAGGGCAGCAGTCCCGAGTTCAATCTGCTTGTGAGCCGGCAGCCTGAGGGTTTCGCTCATCGCTATAGCCAGTATTGCTGTTTTTACCGACTGTGAAACACTGTAGTCTATCTCGTTTGATTCATACTCCGCCAGGTTCAAAAGGTAGGGTTTATGCGTTTTGGTCATCTGCAGAAGCTGTTTAACCTGCTCGGAAATCAGGTGAAGCTTCAAATCGCTGCCCTCAGAATAGCTTTTAAAGAGTTTATCAACAAAACTGCAGAGGTTCTCGAAGAAGGCTGCGGCTTCACGCTCCTGTTCAAGCTCGGGTCCGCCCTTTTTAAGCAGCATTCCCTCAGCAGCAACGCTGCTTATAATCTCGGTGAATGTCGGAGTCCCTTCGGCCCGGACTCCCTTATAGCTCCAGTCAAAAAGTCTGCGCTTCAGAGCCGGGAGCATCGGGGTTTCGGGTGATAATAGAATATAATCATCATCAAGATATATGTTCTCGGAACAGAATGCCTGGTTGGGCAGGTTTTCGATTGATATTTCGTTCATTAAACTTCCTCGTTGACCCCTTCATAATATTAAAGTAATATCAAAAGGAATATGGTCCCTGGATATAATATACCCTTTCATATATATTATTGGAGTTTTTTAGGTGAAATTTAAGATAATTTTTTTATTATTCAATGTTCTTATCGTTTTTTCATTCCTGATGATCTTCCTGATGCCGGTTTTCATGCTTGGAGGGGACTATGCCCGGGAATTTCTGCTCGGCAGCTGGTATATCGCGCTTATTTTCGCAGTAATACTCGCGTTCATCAATATTATTTATTTTACGAATAAAAAGGTACTCGACTGTCTCGAAACCGAAAACTGGCCGGAACTCAAGCTTCTGCTTTCCAAAAGAATCTTCGAAAACAATAGAACGGGCAGGGTTAACATCAGAATGTACATCAGTACATGTATTGCAACCTCCTCTGTAGAAGACATCACCCTGCTTGAAGATAAATTCAGAAAAGAGAATCCTGCCGCTCTGAAAACCTGGGCGCTGCAGATCGGTCTTCCCCATCTTTTGAGCAACAATGCGGGCAGGATGAAAGGGTATTTCGGACAGTTCCTCGATGCCGGTACGAAAGATACCGGATGGATCAAATGGAACTACTGTTTTGCCCTGCTGCTGCTTCGGGAAACAGAAGAAGCGGTCGGCATTCTTAAAACGCTGGCTGATGAGAACAAAGACCCGCTGCTTCGGATGTCGGTACTGTATATGCTTTCCCCGTTCGGCAGCGATGAAGCTGTCGGTACCGTTCTGTCAAAGGGACGTACCGAACTGCGTTCGACAATGACGAGAGACAGTTTTTCGAAAGAACTTGAAAAGCGCAAAGATAACGTCCAGATGCTCTTTCTGTCAAAGATTTTCAACGAAGCCCTTGAGTGGCTTTTCAGCGATGAGGCTCCGCAGAGTAAGTGAAAGAATTCAGAAAATCAAAAAAACTCGATAATGTATGCTACGATATCCGCGGCCCCGTTATGGCCGAAGCGGAACGTCTTCAGGCTGAGGGCGCCAATATCCTGAAACTCAATATCGGAAACACAGCGCCCTTCGGTTTCTTTACCCCCGATGAGGTTGTGCGCGACATGATAATGAACCTGCGGGACGCCGAGGGATACTGCGATTCGAAGGGAATATTCGCTGCCCGCAAGGCCGTAATGCACAACTGCCAGCAGAAGAACATCCGCGGCGTCGATGTTGACGACATCTACCTCGGCAACGGCGTGTCGGAGCTGATTCAGATGTCGATGAACGGTCTGCTTGACAGCGGCGACGAGGTTCTGATACCGGCCCCTGATTACCCTTTGTGGACAGCCTCCGTTACCCTTTCAGGAGGGACTCCGGTACACTATATATGCGACGAGGCTTCAGGATGGATGCCGGACATTGCCGACATGGAATCCAAAATCAGCGACAGGACGAAGGCTGTTGTTATAATAAGCCCGAATAACCCGACCGGAGCGGTATACCCGCCTGAGGTTCTTCAGCAGATTATCGGACTCGCAGCGAAGCATGAACTGATCGTGTTTTCGGATGAAATCTACGACAAGATCATATATGACCAGGATGTTTATATCTCGCCGGCCTCGCTGAGCGACGAGGTAATGTTTATAACCTTCGGCGGACTTTCGAAGGTCTACCGGGCCCCGGGGTTCAGGGCCGGGTGGATGATCCTGAGCGGAAAAAAGAAGGCCGCGGCGGATTACATCGAAGGGCTGAATATTCTTTCGAATATGCGGCTCTGCAGCAATGTTCCAGCCCAGTTCGCGATTCAGACAAGCCTCGGCGGTTACCAGAGTATAGGCGAATTGATCCGTCCCGGAGGAAGGCTTTACGAACAGCGGGAGCTTGCATGGAAGCTGATGAATGATATACCCGGTATAAGCTGTGTGAAACCGGAAGGTGCACTCTACTGCTTTCCGAAAATAGACGCGAAGCGGTTCGGAATCAGGGACGATATGCAGTTTGTCCTCGATTTTCTGCGGGAAAAGCACATTCTTCTTGTGCAGGGAACCGGCTTCAACTGGAAGGCGCCTGATCACTTCAGGCTTGTTTTTCTGCCTGCGGTTGAGGACCTTGAAAGGGCTGCCGCCGGGCTGAAGGATTTTCTCAGGACCTACAGGCAGGTATAACCTCTGCAGCGGCTGCTGCTTGACTGCGGCCGCACGCATAACTGATAATATTGATTAAAGGATGAGACAATGAGCGTAAGAGTAAGATACGCCCCTTCACCTACGGGGCTGCAGCATATCGGAGGCGTCAGAACGGCGCTTTTCAACTATTTTTTTGCCAGAAGCCAGGGCGGAAAATTCATTCTGCGGATTGAAGATACCGACCGCGAGCGGTACAGTGATGAATCGCTGCAGGACCTGTATGACACCTTCAGCTGGCTGGGCATCGAATGGGACGAAGGCCCGGACAAGGGCGGTGATTTCGGCCCCTATATCCAGTCCGAGCGCTTTGATCTGTACCGCAGGTATGCTGATCAGCTGATAGAAGAGGGCAAAGCCTACAAATGCTACTGTACCCCTGAGCGCCTCGAGTCACTCCGCCAGGAGCAGCAGAAGGACAAAAATGCCCACCAGGGCTACGACCGGCACTGCCGCGACCTGACCCAGGCTCAGCGTGATGAATACGAGGCACAGGGAATCAAGCCTGTTGTACGCTTCAAGATTCCGCTTGAGGGTAAGACCATCTTTCATGACGTTCTTTTAGGTGATGTAAAACGCAAAAACAGCGACATAAGTCCGGACCCGGTCCTGCTGAAGTCAGACGGTTTCCCGACTTATCATCTTGCCAATATAATAGACGATCACCATATGGAGATTACCCACATAATGCGCGCGCAGGAATGGCTGCCCTCGGGGCCGCTGCATATCCTGCTGTACCAGGCATTCGAATGGGAACCGCCGACGTACTGCCACCTTCCGATGGTAATGGGCAAGGACGGCCAGAAGCTGTCGAAACGGCACGGCTCCACGAGCCTGCGCGACTTCATTGCCGCCGGCTATCTTCCCGAAGCGATAATTAATTACATTTCGCTGATCGGCTGGTCGTATGACGATTCACGTGAGTTCTTTGAAAAGGAAGACCTCGAGAAGCTGTTTGTGCTTGAGAAACTCAACAAGGCGCCGGGCGTCTTCGATTACAAAAAACTCGAATGGTTTAACGGTCAATACATAAGGAAGCTTTCAGACGATGATCTGAAAGCCAGGATTATTCCGTATCTCAGGGATTCCGGAAATATCGCCGACCCGCCGACCGCCGAACAGGACAGGATGCTTAACGACCTGATTCCTATTGTGAAGGAACGGCTGAAGCTGCTGTCCGACATTGTCCCGATGACTGCCTTTCTGTTTTCGGACATAAAAGGCTATCCGGCTGAAGAGCTGATTCCGAAAAAGCTGGATGCCGCAGGCACTGCCGCAATTCTGCAGCTTGGAAAGCCATTGATTGCCGGGATGGAAGGCAAGGACGACGAAGTTCTGGAAGAGGAGTTTAAACAACTTTCCGAAGAAAGCGGTTACAAGCTCGGCGATCTGCTTGCCCCTCTAAGGGTTGCAGTAACCGGCAGCAGGGTGTCTCCGCCGCTTTTTGCATCGATCAGGCTGCTCGGAACGGAAACTGCGCTCCTGCGTATTGATGATGCAGCGGCTATGCTTGAGCAGAATCAGTAGATCCTGACAGGGTGGTAGGCATCGGTCCTGGTCCCTATTCCAAACTGACCGTAGTCGTTGTTTCCCGCAGCCCATAAAGATCCGTCTTTTTTCAGGATTAAGCTGTATACGCTGTTGTAACTATACGAGGAATACTGCATGGATACAGATACCGATTCGACGCCGGTCATTACCTCCGTATACACGGTGATGACCTCATCATCTCGGTACTGCGCCAGGGGGTCGACGTCCGTTGCAAGCTGTCCATAATGGTTCGCTCCGATTACCCGGAGTGAATCATCGGACATGATGATCATACTGCAGAAAGTTCCGGCATAAGCGGCTTTTACATTGCTCATCAGCTGAACAGGGGCTTCATACCGGTAGGCAGATGACTCAGAAAAAGCATTGTCACCATTTGAGCCGCAGCCCCATAGCGTATTATCTGTTTTTATAATAAGGCTGTGAAATGAACCGGCGGATACGGATGCCACTTCCGGCATAATCTGGACGGGGGTTGACTGGTCGTAGCTCATACCGATGCCCATGCCCAACTGCCCGGAGCTGTTTCGTCCTGTCGCCCACAGCGTACCGTCTGTTTTCAGAATCATACTGTGATCTGATCCGGCATCCATGGAGCTCACGTCTTCCATCACCAGGACCGGTGTGTATCTGGCGTCGTTGTCTCCTGTACCGAGCTGTCCGTATTCATTATCTCCGAACGCCCACAGGCTTCCGTCTGTTTTCAGTACAAGGGTATGAGATGTTCCGCATGAAACCGCTTCAACTTCCGTCATAAGCTGTACGGGCGGTGCAATATTTTCCACATCGCCAGTACCGAGCTTACCGGATGAACCGCTTCCGGTAACCCAGAGGGAATTATCTGATTTAATGATGTAACTGGAATAGGCGCCGGCGGTTACTGATTTTACACCTGACATGACATACTGAGGATACTTGCATATATTCCAGTCTTCATAATCATCAGTATCTTCAGTAGAAACAAACTGCGGTTCAATTATTCCCAGCTCTCCGTTACAGTTGTAACCTGCGGCTATCAGGTCACTGTTGATTATGTATAATGAATGAACTTCGCCGGCGCTGAATCCGGTTACGGCAGCATTCCCGGATGTATTGTAATATTCAAAAATGTTTAGATACGAACCGGAAAAACAGGAAATTAAAATAATCACGGCAGGAATAATAATAATTTGAAATACAGTCTTTTTTTTCATTTTATTACCCTCGAATAATCTGAATTATTAACATACGGGTAAAAACTATACTGTAATCCTATTATATGCTATAATGAGAAGATACACAATGTTCAGTTGATACAATACATATTAACTGAGCTGTTTACTGATCATGTTAGAGAACGGTTTATTCCTGATTTCCATTGGAGGTCAATATGAAGAAAATAACGGTTGCTCTGCTGATCCTCATAGTACCAACCTTTTTTCTCTATTCACAAAACAGCACGCTATATATGAACACCTCGTCAGCGGTTCTTTACATTCAGCACGAGATTCGTCTTAATGCGGAGCTGTGCAGGAATCCTGATACAGTCCGGAAGCTGGAAAAGATTATAGGAAAAAATATTCTGGATGAGTATGTTCCGCTGCTTACAGGATCAGGATTTTTTATTGATGATGACGGCACATTCCTGACGAACAGGCATGTTATTCAGGTCCCTTTCATTAACAGTATGCGAAGCATGATCGCTGTTGAGTTTACAAACGAAATATCTGAAAGGTATGGTGGTAAATTCAGCATTGATGAACTGAATACACTGCTTGATGATCTGTCTGAAATGGTAAAGAAAGGGGAGTACAGGCTGAGTGCCGCGATAGGGGATGAGGTTTTTAATGACATAACCATATTGCGCATCGCGAAAGACTCACTGCCCGATCTTGCTGTTGCCAGAATAAACGACGAACAAAAATTCGCTGTCTTAAAATTGTCGGACCTTCAAACATCACAGAATCTTGTCGGGACGGATGTCTACAGCTTCGGCTTTCCTCTTGGTCCGGTTTTCGACAGGATTTTTAATGAGCGTGTAGTTACGATGAATAAGGGCGCGGTCTCCGCTGTCAGAAAGGCCGAACTCAGTATACAGCATACAGCCGCCATAAGCCCCGGTAATTCCGGAGGTCCGCTGACTGATCAGGCAGGCACCGTCGTCGGAATAAATACCGCACTGTTCTCCGAAGGGGACAGCAGCAGCCTTTTTTATGCGATCAGTGCCGAACAGATAACAGGCTTTTTAGAAAATGAGGGCTATGAAAACCTGCTGAAATGGAACCGCCGGGTCGCAGACAAAGCTGCTGGGGACGATGTACTGAAACTGAATGTGCTCGGGGAATTTGAAACATCCGCAGATCTGATTATTGACGCTGAAAAAGGCCTTGAGATTTATATCGACGGCGAACTGAAGGGGACATCACCTCTCTACCTGCAGCTTGATAAGCCTCTGAGTGAATTAATGGTGACCGGAATGCCGGGTGAGTTCAGTGTAAATTTGAGAGTTCTCTCCACGCTTTCCGGCACAACAACTATGCGTCCTTCCCTGCGGACAAAAAGCTCACTCGTGAAATTTGCAGGAGATCCCGGAGTTGAAATCTTTGCCGACGGAAAATTGATCGGTAAAACCCCGGCGGAGCTTGAACTGCCCGCGGATGAATATTTATTCAGCTTCAGTAAACCCGGTTATTATTATGAACCTGTTGCCTTTGCAGCAGATTCCGCAGCAGATAATGAAGTATTAATAAAATCCCGGCCTGCATACAGGATTAACATTGAAGGTATCCCTGCCCAGAAAGAAGTCGCTCTTTCAGATTATGTATTCGGTAAATCGCTTTCGATAGATGAAAAGCTCGTTCGAATAATTTTTAACAGTAATGAAAAAAAACTTGTATATGCACCGGGTGACTCGATTTTTCTCCCTGAAGGTTTATGGTTCCTATCTGTAGATGGTGTTTTTGAATATACCGGCATGAAGATACCAATTACTGTTTCCGGCAGAGATTTGAACATTGATGTTACGCAGTACCTTCCCCATTCGGCTTTGTCTTTCCGGGACTTGCCGGAGGGTGCCAGAATATGGATTGACGGCCAGGAAACCGAAGTTTCTCCCGATGCCCGGATGAACCTTCCGCTTGGTAAAAGGGAGGTTTTTATCTGGAAAGACGGGTATCAGCCGATGAGCACGGATGTTACTGTCCGGCCTGACGGCAGAGCGTTTATTAACTGGCAGGAATATACGGGGCACCAGGCCGGGGCCTGGGTATATACATCTATCGGAGTTCTATCGGCCGGTACAGGTACAGCATTTATGCTGGTCGGCAGCCTTTTTCTTGATAATGATTACGCTCTTCAGCATTCACAGAATTATCAGGAATATCTGGATATAAAAAATCTTGGTTTTGCGGGTTTTGTCGCAGGAAGTATACTTTCGGCAGGGGGTGTTCTGCTGATCCCGGCAATCATTGAATGGATTGAGTATGCAGATGATTTGAAATCATTAAAACTGATGGAGAACGGAAAACAATGAAAATTATACGATTGATTATTATTGTTTTAATATCGTTTGCAGCAGCGTCATGCATCACGTCATCGGTCCCGGTAAGAATAACATCGGATGATTGTCTTGTACTGATTAAAACCGAAATCGAAAACCCTGAAAATCTGACTTTGGCAAGAACATTTAAACTGTCGGTTTCAGGTTTTGATGCACCGTTTAAAGTCCGGAATACAGCGGACGCATTTATTGCCGTGAAAATAAGGACTGATGATGTGAAGATTATCTCGGTTTCAAGTGACGTAACAAGCGAAGGCTTCCGCGGAGACTCGACGGATGTCGAACTGAACATTCCCCTTCCTTATGAGCCTGGAGAAGTGGTAGCCGCTGATTTTAAGTTTGTCCAATTCTACTTCACTTCATCCGGGCGTCAGTCTTCGGAAAAATCAATCACTGTGTCAACTGATTTTAAAATTCCCTCGGCTGAAGAGAAAGCGGAACTCGTTAAAGACGTGAAAAGCATGGAGGAATATATAAGCTGGATTGACTGAACCGGCTTCCGATAATAACCGGGCAGATGCCCCGGCATAATCGGAGAGTTCCCTGCAGATCAGGGAAAGCCTGCTAACTCTTATGATTTTTGCGGAAAATTCTTCATATATTTACATTTCTTTTTTCTTGACTCTGTTTAATCCTTTTAATATATTAAGCATTATTATTATTTAAGCTAACTTAAATAAAAGGGTCTTATGGAAAACAACACAGAGATTGAAAGAAGCAGAAAAGCGATGGCTGATTGGCTGGATCTGTCCATGCATATCTCGATGCGAAGCCACTTTCAGTATTTTCGGAAAATGGGACTGTCGCATTCGCAGGTATCAACTCTTCATATGCTTTTTCACAAAAAGGAATGCACGGTGGGTGACGTCAGCCGAATGCTGTCAATCAGCAGCCCTGCCGCAAGTCAGCTGCTTGACCACCTGGTTTCGATGGAGATGATCGAGCGCTACGAAAGCAGCCTGGACAGAAGGGTCCGGCTGCACAGGCTTACACCCAAGGGTGTAAAGATAATGAAAAACAGTCACTCGGTAAAACGGGACTGGTATCAGCCCCTGTTTGAGGGAATGTCGACCGATGAGCTGAATAATACAGCCGCGGTGCTTGAACTTCTGAACAGCAGAATGAAGCAGCTTGGATACTATAGTAAAGAACACGAACATGGAGATTGTGAATGATTAAACTTTTGAGATACATGAAGCCGTACATTCTTTCGGTTATATTGTGCGCGGGCCTCATATACCTGCAGGTCAACCTGCAGCTTGCGCTGCCTGACTACATGTCCAAAATAGTCAACACGGGTATTCAGCAGGGCGGAATAGAGACTGCAGTGCCGGAAGCGGTCAGTAAGGCAACTATAGATAAATTAGTCTATTTTATGACTCCGGACGAGAAGGATGCAGTTTTATCGCAGTACACACTCGCAGATAAAGACTCCGGCAATTATTCGGAGCTTGTCAAAGCCTATCCGGCGCTTGAAAAGGAAGCCGTATACATTCTGAATGAAGGTGCTGAAACCGGGAACATTGAACCTGTTTTTGCCGCCGCGTTTACAGCGGTTTCCGGAATACAGAGGATGATAAACGACCCCTCTGCCGCGGGCGCCGCCGGGATGCTGTCAGGTTCCGCCGGGGCGGGGATGCCGGATTTTTCCACTCTGCCGCAGGGTACGGATTTCTTTACAATGCTTTCGATGATGCCTGAACAGCAGCGGGACGGAATCATTTCTCTGATCGAATCGAAGCTGACGGGGCTTGATCCGCTGATGCTTGAACAGGGAGCGCTTATAGCCGTCAAGGCTGAATACACCGCTCTTGGAATGGATGTCGATAGTCTTCAGATGGATTATATCAAGCATGCCGGCGTCCAGATGGTCCTTTTTACGCTTATCTCGATTGTCGCCAACATGATAGCCGGACTGCTTGCTGCAAGGGCAGCGGCGGGTATGGCCCAGACAGTCCGAAGCGATACATTCAGGAAGGTTGAGCAGTTCAACGGAGAAGAATTTGACCGCTTCTCAACGGCTTCGCTGATTACGCGGACAACGAATGATATAACCCAGATTCAGATGGTAGTCTTTATGATGCTAAGAATCGTTATCTTCGCTCCCCTGATGGGAATCGGCGGTGTAATGAGGGCGTTCAGCAAGGCCCCTTCGATGGCATGGCTGATTGGTCTTGCCGTGCTGGTTCTGCTTGGTGTTATTTCTATTGTTATGTCGGTAGCTCTGCCCAAGTTCAAGATGATTCAGAAGCTTGTAGACAAGCTGAACCTTGTTACAAGGGAACAGCTGTCGGGACTTATGGTCGTTCGTGCGTTCAACAGGCAGAAATCCGAGGAAGAACGTTTTGACAAGGCGAACAGGGACCTTACTTCAGTCAACCTGTTTATTGCAAGGGTCATGGTGACAATGATGCCCTTCATGATGCTGGTAATGAACGGTCTGACCGTAGCCGTTATCTGGGTCGGTGCACACAAGGTCGCGGAATCTGCAATGCAGGTCGGTGACATGATGGCATTTCTGCAGTATGCAATGCAGATTGTTATGTCATTCCTTATGCTTTCAATGATCTTCATTTTCCTGCCGCGGGCATCAGTTTCCGGGGTCAGGATAGCCGAGGTTCTCGACACCGAACCCACAATCAGGGACCCTGAAAAACCGGCAGAATTCGAAGGACCGGTTTCCGGAAGGGTTGAGTTCAGGAATGTCTGCTTCCGGTACCCGGGCGGAGAGGCATGTGCTGTCAGGAACATCAGTTTCACAGCCGAGCCTGGAAAAACAACTGCGATTATAGGTTCAACCGGCTCCGGCAAGAGTACCGTTGTCAACCTTATTCCCAGGTTTTACGATGCGGAAGAGGGAGAGATACTTCTTGACGGAATCAATGTAAAAGATTTAAGGCAGAAGGACCTCAGGGACCAGATTGGTTATGTACCGCAGAAGGTGATGCTGTTTTCGGGAACTATAAAAAGCAACCTGCAGTACGGTGATGAAAATGCCGACGAGAACGCATTGGTAGAGTCCGCTGCCACTGCGCAGGCCTCGGAGTTTATTGATTCCAAGCCGGAAGGGCTGGAAACAAAGATTGCCCAGGGAGGGCAGAATATTTCCGGAGGGCAGAAGCAGCGGCTTTCAATAGCCAGGGCGCTTGTTAAGAAGGCCCCGGTATGTATTTTCGACGACAGCTTTTCAGCGCTCGATTTCAGAACAGACGCGGCGCTCAGGCGGGCTATGAAAGAAAATATGGGAGACAGCACCCTGATAATAGTTGCCCAGCGGGTATCAACTATTATGCGCGCCGACCAGATTATCGTACTTGATGAAGGTGAAATTGTCGGAAAGGGAACGCATGATGAACTGATGAAAGACTGTGATGAATACCGTGAGATTGTGTATTCGCAGCTCAGCTTGGAGGAACTGGCATGAGTGATGACAGAAGAAATAATTTTGGTCCAGGAGCCGGACGCCGCAGGGGAGGCCCGATGGGCGGCGGTCACGGCGCCATGATGGGCGGCGAGAAAGCCAAGAATTTCGGCTCGACGATGAAGAGACTTTCGAGCTATCTTGCAAAATATAAGGTTACGCTGGTATTTGTATTTATCTTCGCGATAGTATCAACCGTTTTCATGATCATCGGACCGAAAGTTCTGGGCCGGGCAACTACCACCTTGTTTGAAGGAGTAATGGCCCAGATTAACGGGACGGGTACAGTAGATTTTCAGCAGATTGGAAAAATAATACTGTTTGTACTGGCAATCTATGTTGGTTCGACACTGTTCTCGTTTATAATGGGCTGGATGATGAGCGGGGTTTCGGCCGACATTACCTACCGCTTCAGGCAGGATGTCTCGCGGAAGATAAACAGGATCCCGTTCAATTATTACGATAATACGACCCATGGTGAGACTCTTTCGAGAATTACCAACGACATTGATACGATCAACCAGACGCTGAGCCAGAGCCTGACGCAGATCATTACATCGGTTGTTACGCTTATCGGCGTCATGATCATGATGTTTTCAATTTCATGGCAGATGACGCTTATCGCTCTCGGAATGCTTCCGTTATCCGCTGTACTTGTCGGGGTAATTGTCAAGAATTCACAGAAGTACTTCAAGCAGCAGCAGGAATACCTCGGTCATATCAACGGGCATGTTGAAGAAATGTTTTCGGGACATATGATAATGAAGGCGTTCAACGGTGAAGAACGCAGCATCAAAACCTTTGAAAAGAACAATAAAACCCTGTTCTCGTCCGCGTGGAAGTCACAGTTCCTTTCTGGAATGATGATGCCGCTGATGCGTTTTGTGGGCAATCTCGGGTATGTCGCGGTCGCGATTCTCGGCGGATGGTTTGTTATTCAGCGCGTAATTTCGATAGGCGATGTGCAGGCATTTATTCAGTATGTGAACAGCTTTACCCAGCCTATTACGCAGGTTGCCAATATAAGCAATGTTCTGCAGCAGACTGCAGCAGCTGCAGAGCGTGTGTTTGAATTCCTCGACGAGGACCAGGAAATAGCTGAAACAGAAAACCCGGTCAAGCTTGAAAACGTAAACGGGCTGGTGGAGTTCCGCAATGTACACTTCGGTTACGACCCTGCAAACCCGGTTATCAACGACTTCTCGGCTATAGCTGAGCCCGGACAGAAAATAGCAATTGTCGGTCCGACCGGCGCCGGAAAGACGACGATGGTGAAGCTGTTGATGAGATTTTATGATGTACAGTCCGGTGCGATCCTTGTAGACGGCCACCCGCTTCAGGATTTTACCCGCGAGGACCTGCGCAGCCATTTTGGAATGGTTCTTCAGGACACCTGGCTTTACAGCGGGTCTATAAGGGAAAATATACGCTACGGCAACCAGAACGCAACTGATGCAGATGTAATCAGGGCGGCTGAAGCTGCACATGCCGACCATTTTATCAGGACGCTTCCCGACGGTTACGATATGCAGCTGAACGAGGAAACGACCAATGTCTCGCAGGGACAGCGGCAGCTTCTGACTATTGCAAGGGCAATCCTTGCCGACCCCAGGATCCTGATTCTTGACGAGGCAACAAGTTCGGTTGATACAAGAACGGAAGAACTCATCCAGAAAGCAATGGACAATCTTATGGCCGGCAGAACAAGCTTTGTAATCGCACACCGGCTGTCGACCATCAAGAACGCGGACCTGATTCTTGTAATGAATGAGGGTGATATAGTAGAGCAGGGCACGCATACCGGGCTCCTTGAAAAGGGCGGGTTTTATGCCGATCTTTACAACAGCCAGTTCGACCGCACATCCTTCTGAAATCTTTACACACAAAACCGGGAACACCATATTTGTTCCCGGTTTTTATTTATAATGGACAATAAAGGACAATAATGCCCAACAATGCCTTGACATTGCTCTTTTAGTTTACTATTTTTAGTACTGGAGGCCGTTATGGATCTTGGAAGTATAATAAATAGAGAAAGATGCCGTGTTTTAGCGGAAAAAACAAAGACTGAAGCAATTATCGAGCTGGCCGGCAGCCTGGAAGATTTTAAGGGGCCGCAGGTTATCGGGAACGCCATAGATATTGAAGAGCTGAAAAAGGAATTGTTCTACCGTGAACAGCTTATGAGTACCGGTCTGAGCATGGGCATTGCGGTACCTCATGTGCGGTTTCGCGGGGTAAGTTCGCCGATTGTCATTGCAGGCGTTCAGCCTGAGGGCATTGCCGATTATGATACCCTTGACGGCCAGCCTGTAAAAATTGTGGTAATGATAATTGTTGGCGAGAACCAGCATAAAGATCATATTCGGCTTCTGTCCATGATATCGGCAAGGCTTAAAGAGGCCGAACTGCGCGACAAACTTATTGCAGCTGCCGACGGTGATGAAATATACAGTCTGCTTGTCAGCTACAAAAGCGGCTTTGATAAAAATGCCGGAGATACAGGCAATGAGTGAATTATTCAGCGAGATCACCGGCAATATATCGCTATCAAATATTAATATAATATTATTCCTTGGTATTATTCTCTTCGGAGGGGCTGTCGGCGGAAGGCTTTTTCAGAAGATGAAGATTCCCCAGGTAGTCGGCTACATTATAATTGGTGTGATTTTGGGTCAGTCCGGACTTAAGTTCATCGGTCTCGACATGATTGCTACGCTTAAACCTGTCAGCACCTTTGCACTGTCGCTTATCGGTTTTGCCATAGGCGGTGAGCTTAAAATCACGGAACTTAAAAAACGGGGAAAGCAGTTTACAGCTATTCTGCTGCTGGAAGCCCTCGGCGCCTTTGTTGTTGTCGGACTGGCTGTTACCCTGATATCATTCCTTATAACCCATAATCTGAACCATTCAATTGCACTCGGTCTGATTCTGGGATCAATTTCAGCAGCGACAGCCCCGGCTGCGACGACCGATGTACTGTGGGAGAACCGGACCAAGGGCCCGCTGACCTCAACCGTACTCGGAATTGTCGCTATGGATGATGCGGTCGCGCTTCTGCTTTTCGCGTTCTCGGTAAGTATTGCGGGCAGTCTGCTGGGCGGAGATGCCGCGGGCGCCCCGTCGCTGGCGGCACAGCTGCTCGGACTTGTCTGGGAGATCGGCGGTTCGGTTGTTTCCGGTGCACTGATTGCGCTTCTTCTAAGCAAGCTGATCAAGGGATTCATGAATGAAGACCGAATCCTTGCATTCTCGCTCGGTGCTATCATGCTTCTGACCGGGGTTACAGTTGCATTCAATTTCGACATGATTCTTGCAGCCATGACAATGGGTTTTGTAATTTCGAACTTTGCTCCGCGGAAGAGCCGGGAGACATTCGCGCTTGTACAGAAATTCTCACCGCCTATTTATGTGCTTTTCTTTGTGATGGTCGGCGCCAAGCTGAATATATGGGGCATAACAGGTACGGTCGCGGCTATCGCAGGCGTTTTTCTGGCAGGCAGGACCCTTGGGAAGGCAATCGGAGCCAAATCGGGTGCTCTTGTATCAAAAGCACCTGAAACGGTGAAGAAGTTTCTTCCGTTCTGCCTTTTAAGCCAGGCAGGTGTGGCCATAGGGCTTTCGATTGTTGCCGGGCAGATTTTTCCGGGTGATTTCGGAAACCTTATTGTTACGGTTGTTACTACAACTACATTCGTTGTTCAGATTATCGGACCCATCAGTGTAAAATACGCGGTTGTCAAATCCGGGGAAGCCGGGCTCAATATAACCGAGGAAGATCTGATAAGACAAAGTACAGCTGCCGACGTGATGTATTCGGATATTCCGCGAATTCCTGTGAATGCCCCGGTATCAAAAATCCTCGAGCAGTTCAGCGAGCACGATGCATTCTGTTACCCTGTTGTATACAAGAACGGAAGTCTTGCCGGGGTAATCAGTATAGACGACCTGAAGAATACCTTCATGGCCGCCGAGCTTTCTGATTTTCTGCTTGCCCACGACATAATGAAGCAGCCCGAGGTTTTCTGTACCGTCAATGACAGTGCAGAGGAGGTCCGCACAAGGTTTAAACTTGCCGGCGTGGATTATATTCCTGTATTGAACTGTGACAAAGGTGATGAAAACTGCGCTGACCCGGCGAATGCGGGAAAAAACGGCATTGCCGGAATGATCGATGACCGCGGTATACAGCTGTTCTTTTCAAGAAAGATGGCCGAGCTCAGCCGGAAGGCGGACGAGCTCGGTTAAACGTTACATGTTCAGGAAAGGTCCGGGTAGTGTTCGGGAATCCACCGCTGCGAACCAATCGGCGGCCTGGTGTAGTTTTCGTCGGTCTGACGCGGCGGCAGCTTAATCGGCGGCGGCGTGAGGTCGGCGTATTCGAACTGCGAAAGAAAGTGCCTTATGCAGTTCAGCCGGGCGTTCCGTTTTAAATCCGCATTAACTACCCACCAGGGGGCTTCCTCTATATCGGTGTGAAGGAACATCGCGTCCTTTGCCCTCGAGTATTCAATCCATTTGGAGCGCGATTCGAGGTCCATCGGGCTGAGCTTCCAGCGCTTTGCAGGATCGTTAATCCGCGCCTGAAAACGTTCTTCCTGTTCTTCGTCGCTTACTGAAAACCAGTACTTAATCAGTTTGATTCCGGAGCGTACCAGCATCCGCTCGAATTCGGGACAGCTGCGCATGAACTCCCTGTACTGTGCATCGGTACAGAAGCCCATTACGTGCTCGACTCCGGCCCGGTTGTACCACGAGCGGTCGAAAAGAACGATCTCTCCGCCTGCAGGCAGGTGCTCGACATAGCGCTGAAAATACCACTGGCTTTTTACGTAATCGGTCGGGGTTCCCAGCGCCGCGACCTTGCAGTAGCGGGGATTCAGGCTTTCGGTGATCCGCTTGATAGCGCCGCCCTTTCCGGCTGCGTCACGGCCTTCGAAGATTGCCACAACCTTCAGGCCTTCCTGCCTGATCCATTCCTGTAGTTTTACCAGCTCAATCTGAAGCCGCCTGAGTTCAGCCTCGTATTCCTTTTTGTTCATATCTGGATTATAGATTCACCTCTGTCTGCTGTCAAATGTTGTGTTGAATTTGACTTTATACCTGCATGGATTTATAATTGAGGTGAAAAATGAGTCAAAGAGGTTAAATATGAGTCAGATAACGATTCGAAATATGCCTGCTTCACTGGAGGAACGTCTCAGAAAACTGGCCCGGGCTGGTAATACCAGCCTGAATAAAACAATCCAGACTCTGCTTTATGAGTCACTGGGTTTGACTGGTGATTCAGGAAAAAAGAGGGATCTGACGGATCTTTCCGGCTCCTGGACTGAAAGTGAGGCTAAGCTTTTTGAAGAGAGTATTCACGAACTGGATCAAATCGATGAGAAGATGTGGAAGTGATTTATGAGGCTTTGTATTGATACGAATGCCTATACAGCCCTTATGAAGGGTGAAAAGGATATTCTACGGCTTCTGGAAAATGCTGATGAGATTAACGTCCCGGCAACAGTTTTAGGGGAACTTTTTGCCGGATTCCAATCGGGTAGTTTACTGGACAGGAACCTTCTTGAGCTGGAAAACTTCCTTTCAAAGCATGATGTTGCAATTCTTGAGACAACCCGGGATGTTTCGTTCCGTTACGGGTATATTTTCAAGATTCTTAAAGAACAGGGGACACCAATCCCGTCAAACGATATCTGGATTGCCGCCGCCTCAATGGATTCCGGTTCAATTTTATTAAGCCGCGATCGGTATTTTTCATCTATTCCGGGCCTTCAGGTTCTGGATTTCTAAGAGTTTTCCGCGGAAGGGGCAGAAGCGGTTACCGCCCTTTTCAGCGCGGCGGAGCGGAGCAAGCCGCGGACAGGCTGAAAAGCGGGGCGGTTCGAGCGGATGACCCGGTAACAAAAAACAGTTAGCTCTTGCTAACAGCTTTTTGTTATTCGCCCATATCTTCTATATTATGTTTGCGCTTGAAACAATGTCGGATTTATTATATTTTATTTGTATCTGCCGTAACTCCGGCGGCTTTTCCTCCTTTTCAAGGGGGTTTTATTCCTTATAAAGGTGACAGAAATGGCGAACAACGTGACAATGGACCAATTAGTATCTCTGTGTAAACGCAGGGGATTTGTATATCAGTCGAGCGAGATCTACGGCGGGCTTTCTTCGGCCTGGGACTACGGTCCGCTCGGTGTTGAACTTAAAAAGAACATCCAGAATGTCTGGTGGAAAGAGATGACCCAGCTTCACGACAACATCGTGGGAATCGATGCGGCTATTCTTATGCATCCGCGCGTTTGGGAGGCTTCGGGCCATGTCGAGAATTTCTCGGACCCGCTTGTCGACTGCAAGCAGTGCAAGACGCGTTTCAGGGCGGATCATCTTGATCAGGCTGTGCTTGATTCGAAGAAGTGTCCGGACTGCGGCGGCGAGCTGACGGAGCCCCGGCAGTTCAACCTGATGTTTCAGACCCACATGGGCCCGGTTGCGGACGCGGGTTCGGTTGTATACCTGAGGCCTGAAACGGCGCAGGGTATTTTTGTTAACTTCAAGAACGTTATGCAGTCAAGCCGCGTGAAGATTCCGTTCGGAATTGCGCAGGTGGGCAAGGCTTTCAGAAACGAGATTACTACCAAGAACTTTATCTTCAGGACCTGCGAGTTCGAGCAGATGGAGATGCAGTTTTTTGTTAAGCCGGGCGAGGATGATAAGTGGTTCGGGTACTGGAAGGAACAGCGCTGGAACTACTACGTGAACAAGCTCGGCATCAATCCCGAGAGCATCAGGTGGCACCAGCACGGCCCGAACGAGCTTGCGCATTACGCGAAGGACGCGTATGACATCGAGTTTGATTTTCCGTTCGGTTTCAGCGAGCTTGAGGGTGTTCACAACAGAACAGATTTTGACCTTAGCCGTCACAGTGAATACTGCGGCAAAGAGATTAACTATATGGAGGAAGAGACCAAGGAAAGGTATATTCCGTACGTA